>CAYRZM010000277.1:0-18827 GCA_964428685.1 uncultured Devosia sp.
GTCAGCGCGTCGTGGAGCGAGGTGTGCTCGATGCGCGCCGTCGCTTCGACCAGCTCGGCGTTGCGCGCCTCGGTCAGCGCCTTGGCGCGCTCGAGGTCGCGCTTGATGGCGACGTCGGCGGTGACGTCCCAGTTGCAGCCGACGAGGCGGCGCGTCCCATCGGCTTCGGTGTAGCAGGTGCCCACGGCGCGGATGACGCGCGGGACGCCGTCCATCCGGGTGATCCGGTACTCGGACTCGTAGCGGCCGGTCTCGAGGGCGAGCTTCACCTTTTCGTCGACGGCGGCGATGTCCTCGGGATGGACGCAGGCGCGCCACACGCTGTCGTGGCGGAGCTTGACCTCGCGCGTGAGGCCGAAGAGATCGCTGGTGCGTTCGTCCCAGGTGGAATAGCCGGTCTCGATGTTGAGCTCCCAGACGCCGACCTTGGAGGTGTCGAGGGCGAGCTCCAGCCGGCGGCTCACGACGTCGAGGGCGTGCTGGCGCTCGGCGAGAACCCCGATGTGGCGGGCGCGCTCGTTGATGAGGCGGCGGGCGAGGAGCAGCGGCACGAGGATCAGCGCCGCCGCAAGACCGAGCCAGAAGCGGAAGGGCCAGGGGTTGGGGAGGCTTGCGGCCCAGCCGCGGATGGGCCGCGCCGCCATGTGCCAGAAGCCCTGCGGCAGGTTGACGTCGGCGATGACCGGCCGGTCGGTGAAGATCGAGTTGGCGCCGTAAAAGATGGTGTCGCCGGTGGCCGAGGGCTTGCTGATGGCGACATCGATGCCGAGGTCGGAGGCAATGAGGCCGCTGTCGGCATAGAGGCGGTCGACGTCGATCATCGCCGACACCACGCCCCAGAGCGCCGGGGCCTTGTCGGGCGCCGAAACGAACACCGGGAAGCGCGCGACGAAACTCTGGCCGCCGCTCGCGAGCGGCATGGGCCCGGCGATGAACACCCCGTCCGGATGGGCGCGGAACTCACCGGCATTGGCATCGGGCAATTTGGTGTAGTCGAGCCCCATCAGCCGCTCGTGGCCCTTGAGCGGGTAGACGAGGCTGACCTTGAGGTTGGGCGCGACGGCGAGCGCGCTCAGCTGCGACTGCCCTTGAAAGAGCGGCGCGGCGAGGCTCGAAAAGCGCTCCTCGCTCATCTCGGGTTCGGTGGTCAGCGTGCCGATGAGGCCGCGCACCAGCTGCAGGTTGCCGCTGATATTGCCCTCGAGACGGGCGCGGAGGACGCTCAGTTGCCGGCTCACATCGGCGCGCAGCTGCTGCTCGCCCACCAGCCGGTTCTGCATGTCGGCAAAGACCGCGGAACCGATGACCACGGCGAGGGCGATCCCGCCCACGAGGTTCATCGGCCGCAACGCCGACGCCACCCGCCTCCGAAATTCCGACGCCATCGCCCCCAAGCCCCAATCGCCCGACGCTTCCGGTCGGGGCTGGGGGCCAGTCTTCGGGCGCGGGACTTAAGTTTGGCTTAGCAATCGCCACCCCGCGCCCCGGCGGCGCCGTCTGCCGCGGCGGATGGTTGAGGGGGAGTAAAGATTCCTGCGGGCGGCGGGAACCGGGCGCCGCGAGGCGGCGTTTTCCGGTTGCCTCCGAATGATTGTTGATCCCCTGTCGAACCGCCCTGCCCCCTCCCGAGGCAGGGCGGTTGCTTTGCGCCCGCGGCACGCCGCATAGTGCCGGCGCGCCGACGGGGATTCTTCATGCTCGATGACGACCGACTGTTCCCCGCCGACCCCGCAACGCGCGCCATCGCGCGGGAATTGTTCAAATCCATCCGGCACTTGCCGTTGATCAGCCCGCACGGCCACACCGAGCCGCGATGGTTTGCGGAGAACGCCGCGTTCCCCGATCCGGCGCAGCTGCTGATCGTGCCCGATCACTACGTCACGCGCATGCTGGTGAGCCAGGGCATCCCGCTCGAGCGGCTCGGCATCGCCCGCCGCGACGGCGGCGCCGTCGAGACCGACGGCCGCGCGATCTGGCGCACCTTTGCCGCCCACTATCATCTGTTTCGCGGCACCCCGACGCGGATGTGGCTCGACATCACCTTCGAGACCCTCTTCGGCCTCGCCGATCCGCTGACGCCCGAGACCGCCGACGCCGCCTACGACCGCATCGCCGAGTGCCTCGCGCAGCCCGGCTACCGGCCCCGCGCGCTGTTCGAGCGGTTCAATCTCGAGGTGCTGGCGACGACCGACAGCGCGCTCGACGACCTCGGCTGGCACCGGACGATCCGCGCGTCCGGCTGGAGCGGCCGCGTGATCCCGACCTACCGGCCCGATGCGGTGGTCGACCCCGACCGGGCGGACTTCCGCGCCGGGCTCGACCGGCTCGCGGCGGTTGCCGACTGCGACACCGGCAGCTGGCCGGGCTATCTCGAAGCGCATCGGCGCCGCCGCGCCGTGTTCAAGGCGATGGGCGCGACCGCCAGCGACCACGGCCACCCGACGGCGGCCACCGCCGACCTCGCGACGGCCGCCGCCGAAGCGCTCTACGCCAAAGTGCGGAGCGGCACAGCGGAGCCGGCCGAGCGCGAGCTGTTCCGCGCGCAGATGCTGACCGAAATGGCGCGGATGAGCCTCGAGGACTCCCTGGTGCTGCAGATCCATCCGGGCGCCTGGCGCAACCATTCGCCCGCGATGTTCGCGGCCTACGGCGCGGACAAGGGCTTCGATATTCCGCGGGCCACCGACTATGTCGGCGCGCTGAAGCCCCTGCTCGACCGCTTCGGGATGGAGCGGAGCCTCACCATCATCCTCTTCACCCTCGACGAGACCAGCTACACGCGCGAGCTCGCGCCGCTGGCCGGCGTCTATCCGGCCCTGCGGCTCGGGCCGCCCTGGTGGTTCTACGACAGCCCTGAGGGCATGCTGCGCTTCCGCGAGGCGACCACCGAGACCGCCGGCTTCTACAACACCGTCGGCTTCAACGACGACACGCGGGCCTTCCCGTCCATTCCGGCGCGGCACGAGGTGGCGCGGCGGATCGACTGCGGCTATCTCGCGCGGCTCGTGGCCGAGCACCGGCTGCGGGAGGACGAGGCGTTCGCGGTCGCGACAGACCTCGCCTACACCCTGCCCAAGACGGCCTATCGGCTCTAGCGGCTAGAGGCCGAGGGCAACGACGGCGAGCGTGCCGGCGGTCGCGGCCACGGCGGTCAGCGCGGTGCCCCAGGCGAGATCGGCCAGCGTCACCACCAGCGACCAGTTCCGGAGCGTTGCGAGGTTGGTGATGTCGTAGGTGCCGTAGGCGACGAGGCCGAGCACCGCGCCCATCCAGAGCGCGCTCGTCCAGCCGCCGCCATTGAGCGCGGGGACGACCACGAGCAGCACGATGCCGAGAACGAACAGCAGGTAGAACAGCGCCGCGACCGGCAGGTTCGGCTGATCGAGCAGGAGGCCGGCGAGCTCGCGCCGGTACATGCCAAGGCCGATGACGCCAAGCCAGAGCGCATCGAGGCCGAGGAAGACGACGGCGGTGACGCCATAGGCGACGAGATAGCGCATCAGATGCCCAGGATCGGCTGGAGGGCGCGCACCACCCAGCTGCGGAAGCGCAGCGGCGCGTCGGTCACGGCGAGGCAGATGCAGTCCGCCTCGGGCGTTGCGGTCGGGATGTGCTCGACCTCGACATCGGCGTCCTCGACATCGCCGCGCGCAAAGCGCTGCGCGCCATCGGTGAAGGCACCCGACAGCACCACCGTCAGCTCGCGGCCGCGATGGCCGTGCTCGGGCACCGGCTTGCCCGCCGGGATGCGGAGGAGCCGCACCTGCGTCTCGCGGTCGGAGGTCTTGAGCCGCGCCTGCGCCCCGGCATTACCGAGGGCCGTCCAGCGCACGGCATCGAGATCGCCGCCGACGAGATCGCGCAGGGGTTTTGGCAGAACGGCGTTCGCCGCGGCGGGCGCGGGCCGCGACGCGGCGGCGGGCGTTGCGAGGCGGGCCCGCACCGCCTGCCACGACCCGGCATCGGCGGGAACGGTTTCGAGCGTTTCGAGAAGCTGCCCGCCGGCGGCTTCGGCCGCGGCGAGGCGCGTCCGGCAGGCGGGGCAAAGCGCGAGATGCGTCGCCACGGCGACGCTCCAGCCTTCGGCGAGACTGCCCGCGGCATAGGCCAGCAGCAGGTCGTCGGCGATGTGGTGGCGCGGCATCATGGCGCCGCCTCCGCGTCGCCGAGCGCCATCCGCAGCTTCGCCAAGGCGAGCCGCATGCGCGACTTCACCGTGCCGAGCGGCACGCCGAGGGCGGTCGCGATCGCCGATTGCGAGCTGTCCTCGAAATAGGCGAGGCGGAGCACCTCGGCCTGGTCGGGCGGCAAGGCGCCCAGCGCGGCGCGGACCTGCGCCGCCGACTGCGCAATTTCGAGCCGGTTGTCGGCGGCGGGCTCCGGCGCCGGCTGGAACGCCGGATCCTGCTCGTCGAATTCGGGATGCCGCTCGCGCCGCCACGCGTCGATGCGCAGGTTGCGGGCGATCGAGAAAATCCAGGTGGCCGCGGCGCCCTTGGCCGGATCGTACATCGCCGCCTTGTTCCACACCGAAACCATCGTCTCCTGCATCAGTTCCTCGGCGGCGCCGGGGCTGCCCGAGCGCGCCATATATGCCTTCACCCGCGGCGCGAAGTGCCGGAACAACACCTCGAAGCGGTCGATGTCGTGCGTTCTGCCCACCTCTGAGAGCAGGTCGGACATGTCCGGTCCGGGCGCCGGTTCCGTCTCCATCGCGCTCCTCTCTGGCCGCCGTAGCACCGGCGTCCTCGCCGGAAGCCAGGTGTCCAAAGCCGGTGGGCCGGATTGGCCCGGCGCTCGATACCGCAAGGTTCATAGCCCGGTTACGGCACGGGCGCGACGGCGGATCACCGCCCACCGCCGAAATATCGGCTTCAGGTGCATCCGATTTTCCCGCCCGTCCGTATCTGCACTGTCACCAGAACAGGATTTGCCCGTGCGCACCGACCCCCGCTCCGGAGAAGCCCACAGTGTGCGCCACGTCGCCGTCATCGGCTCGGGGATCGCCGGGCTCAGCGCCGCCTGGCTGCTGGCGCCGCATCACCGCGTCACCCTCTACGAGCGCGAGGACCGGGCCGGCGGGCATTCGCACACCGTGCTGGCGCCGACGGGCATGGGTGAAACGCCGGTCGACACGGGCTTCATCGTCTACAACGAGCGCAACTATCCCAACCTCACGGCGCTGTTTCGTCACATCGGGGTCGAAACCATCGCGTCGGACATGTCGTTCGCCGCCTCGCTCGACGGCGGCCGGCTCGAATATTCGAGCGAGGGGCTGAACGGCCTCCTCGGCCAGCGCTCCAACATCACCAGCCTCCGCTTCTGGCTGATGCTGCGCGATATCTCCCGCTTCTACGGCGAGGCGCCACGCGCGGTGCGGCGGCCGGAGAACCAGGGCCTCACGCTCGGCGATTACCTCGACCGCAACGGCTACACCGCCGCCTTCGTCGAGGACCATCTGCTGCCGATGGGCGCCGCCATCTGGTCGACCACGGCGCGGCAGATGCGGGCCTATCCGCTGGTCGCGTTCGTCCGCTTCTTCATCCATCACGGCCTGCTCGATCTCTTCGGCCGGCCGATCTGGCGCACCGTCAAGGGCGGCAGCCGGCACTACGTCTCGCGCCTGCTGGCGCGGATCGGCGACGTGCGGCTCGGCAGCGGCGCTGCGCGGATCGTGCGCGATGCGAACGGCGTTACAGTCACCGACCGCGCCGGCCACGCGCAGCGCTTCACCGATGTCGTCATCGCCACCCACGCCGACGAAGCGCTGGCGCTCCTGGGCGACGCCGATGCCGAGGAGCGGGCGCTGCTCGGCGCGTTCCGCTACACACCCAACGAGGCGGTGCTCCACAGCGACGAGACGCTGATGCCGCGGCGCCGCCGCGTCTGGTCGAGCTGGAACTACATCGGCGACACCGCCCAGAGCGGCGAGCGCCCGCTCTGCGTCACGTACTGGATGAACCGCCTGCAGTCGCTCGACCCGCGCCATCCGCTGTTCGTGACGCTCAACCCGACGCGGCCGATCGCGCCGGACAAGCACATCCGCAGCTTCACCTACACCCACCCGCTGTTCGACGCGCGCGCCATCGCCGCGCAGCAGGACCTCTGGCGGCTGCAGGGCCAGCGCCGCACCTGGTTCGCCGGCAGCTACTTCGGCGCGGGCTTCCACGAAGACGCGCTGCAGTCGGGACTCGCGGCGGCGGAAGCGCTCGGCGGCATGCGGCGGCCGTGGCAGGTGCGCGGCGAATCGAGCCGCATCATCCTCGCGCCGCAGCTCGAGGCCGCGGAATGATCTCGGCGCTCTATGCCGGCCGGGTGGTCCATGCGCGGCTCAGGCCGCGGCGGCACCGGCTCGGCTATCGCGTGTTCTCGCTGCTGCTCGATCTCGACGAGCTCGACGGGCTGAGCGCGCGGCTGCGGCTCTTCGGCCACAACCGGCCGGCGCTGTTCTCGTTTCACGATCGGGACCACGGCGACGGCGGCGAGCTTCGTGCCTGGATCGCACGGCAGCTCGCGGCGGCGGGGATCGTGCTCGCCGCGCCGCGCATCAGCGTCCTCTGCTACCCCCGCATCCTCGGCTATGTGTTCAATCCGCTGACCGTGTGGTTCTGCCGCGACGGCGAGCGCCTCCGCGCCATCCTCTACGAGGTCCACAACACCTTCGGCGAGCGGCGGACCTACCTCATCCCGGTCAAGGATGCGGCTGACGCGGTCGCCCAGGCCTGCGGCAAGGAGCTCTACGTCTCGCCGTTCGTGCCGATGGAGGCGCGCTACGATTTCCACATCGAGCCGCCCGGCGACCGCGTGCTGATCCGCATCGCCGAGAGCGACGGCGAGGGCCTGCTGCTGACCGCGAGCTTTGCCGGTACGCAGCAGCCGCTGAGCGATGCGACGCTGCTCCGCGCGCTGTTTGCCTATCCGCTGATGACCCTCAAGGTCACCGCTGCGATCCACTGGGAGGCGCTGAAACTCTGGGCCAAGGGCGTGCCGGTGTTCCGCCATCGCGCCGCCGCCACGCGCACCGCGACGAGCATCGTCGACTAGGCCTTCGGCAGCATCCGCCGCGTCACCGCGAACTTGGCGGCATTGGGCAGCCACGCGAGCAGCCGGATGAGAAACACCATTGGCCAGGGGAACGCGATCTCGAAGCGCCCTGCGGCAAGGCCCCGCATGATGTGGTCGACGGCCGTCTCGACCGGGAGCAGGAACGGCATTGGAAAGCGGTTCTTGTCGGTCGCCGGGGTCTTGACGAAGCCGGGATTGATCACCGAGACGATGACGCCGAAGCGCTCGAAATCCGGCTTGAAGGCCTGCGCCACGCTGATCAGCGCCGCCTTGGTCGCGCCGTAGGAGGCGGCGGTGGGCAGGCCGGTGTAGCCGGTCAGCGAGGCCATCAGCACGAGGTGACCGCGCCGGCGCTTGACCATCCGCGGCGCCACCGGCCCCATGCAGTTGATCTCGCCCATCAGGTTGACGTCGACGGTCTTCCTGAAATTCTCGACCGAGAAGTTTTCGGCGGTGGTGGGAAAATAAGCGCCGGCATTGAACACGGCGAGCTCGATCGGCCCGAGCCCGTTCTCGATCGCGTCGGCCGTCCGGGCGCAGGCCTCGGCATCGGTGACATCGAGCGGGAAGGCGGTGATGCGGCCCGGCACTTCCGCCGCGAGGCTGTCGAGATCGGCGGCCGTGCGGGCGCTCGCCGCCACGGCCCAGCCTTCGCGCGCCAGCCGATGCGCCAGGGCCCGGCCGATGCCGGTGCCGGCGCCGGTGATCCAGGCGACTTTGTCGGGGCTCGCTGCCATCGGATTCTCCGCTTCATCGCAGCATACGATGAAACCGGCCGAACGGTTTCGTGGCTAGCGCGCGGTGGCGCCGGCGACGGCCCTTTCGAGGTCGGCCTGAAAGAACGGCTTGCCCAGCCGCGGCACACCGGGATCGGCGTCGGGCGGCAGCTCGGCATAGCCGGTGGCGAGGATCACCGGCATGTCGGGCCAGCGCCCGCGCATGGCGCCGATCAGCTGCGAGCCGGTCATCTGCGGCATCGCCTGGTCGGTGATCATCAGGTCGAAGCGCTCCTTTTCCAGCGCCTCGAGCGCGAGCTTGCCCGAATGCACCTCGACCACCTCGTGGCCGAGATCCTCGAGCATCGCGGAGGTGTTCATCGCCACCAGCAGGTCGTCGTCGACGACGAGGATCCTGAGCTTGCGTAGGCTCGGGGCCGTGTCGGCAGCCGGCGGCGGCGCAAGAGTCAAGGCAAGGTCCTCGGTTACAGGCAGCCAGAGGGTCACGATACTCCCCTTCCCCAGTTCGCTGTCTATGGTCACGGTGCCGCCCGACTGCTCGGCCAGGCCGCGCACCATGGCGAGGCCGAGGCCCGTGCCCTTGCCCACGCCCTTGGTGGTGAAGAATGGCTCGGTCGCGTGGAGGAGCGTCACCGCATCCATGCCGGTGCCGGTGTCGGCGAGGGCGAGGCACACATATTCGCCCGGCTTCAGCGCGGTGCTCCTGGTCACTTCCTCGCGCCGTGCCGAAATCGTGAGGCGCCCGCCGGTCGGCATCGCGTCCTTGGCGTTGACGGCGAGATTGAGGATCGCGAGCTCGAGCTGGTTGGCATCGATCAGGATCGGCGGCAGGGCCGCGGCAAAGCGCGTCTCGATTTCGATGGCCGGGCCGAGCGAGCGGGCCAGCAGGTCGGTCATGCCCTCGACCAGCTTGCGGAGGTCGAGCACTTCGGGCTTCAGCTCCTGACGCCGCGCAAAGGCCAGCATGCGCTGGGTCAGCGAGGCGCCGCGCTGGGCGCCCTGCATGGCGTTGTCGACCAGCTTGTGCAGCCGCGGATCGTCGGGCAGGCGCTTGCGCAGCAGCTCGAGGCTGCCGCTGATCGCCATCAGCAGGTTGTTGAAGTCGTGCGCGACGCCGCCGGTCAGCCGGCCGATCGCTTCCATCTTCTGGGCCTGCGCCAGCTCCTCGTTGGCCTGGGCGAGCGCGCGTTCGGCCTCGCGCCGCTCGGTCACGTCGCGGGTGACCTTGGCGAAGCCGATCAGCTCGCCGCGGTCGTTGTGGATCGCGTCGATCACGACATTGGCCCAGAACCGCGTGCCGTCCTTGCGCACGCGAACGCCTTCCTTCTCGAAACGGCCGACCTCGCGGGCAATCGACAGCGCCCGCTCCGGGCCGCCCGAGAGCCGGTCCTGCTCGGTGTAGAATTTTGAGAAATGCTGACCGATGATTTCCTCGGGCGCGTAGCCCTTGATCTTCTGCGCGCCGGCATTCCAGTTGGTGACGATGCCGTTGGGGTCGAGCATGAAGATGGCGTAGTCGGTCACGCCCTGGACGAGGTAGCGGAACTGCTCCTCGCTGCGGCGCAGCTCCTCTTCGGCTTCTTTGCGGGCGGTGAGGTCGCGCGTCACCTTGGCATAGCCGATGAGCTCGCCCTCGGGCGAGACGATGGTGTCGATCACCACATAGGCCCAGAACCGCGTCCCATCCTTGCGGACCCGCCAGCCTTCGTTCTCGAACCGGCCCTGCGCCGCCGCAGTGGCGAGGGCCCGCTCCGGCAGGCCCTTGGCCCGGTCTTCGGGGGTGTAGAAGGCCGAGAAGTGCTGGCCGAGGATTTCGCGCTCGGTGTAGCCCTTGAGGCGCTGCGCCCCCTGGTTCCAGCTGATGATGTGCCCCTGCGCATCGAGCATGTAGATGGCGTAGTCCGAGATCGCCTCGACGAGCGAGCGATAGCGGTCGCTGTTGCCGCCCAGCGGCCCGCCTCCCGGAGACTCCATTACTTTGGCCTGTTGCCCCATTACGGTCGGGTTAAACGTTGCAGCGCGGTTCGGGTTCCACGGCGGAGCCCGGCCGGACGTTATCCCTTGACGCCCACGCCGGCAAAGCCGGTGCTGAGGTTGCGCCGGAGCAGGAAATAGACGGCCACCGCGGGGAGGGCATAGATCAGGCAATAGGCGGTGAGGAAGCCGTAGCGGATGCCGCCATACTGGCCGAAGGCGGTGAACAGCCCGACCGACATCGGAAAGGCGGTGTCGGTGCGGGCGAAGATGAAGGGCAGGAGGAAGGCGTTCCAGGCGCCGGTGAAGGTGAAGAACCACACCACGACGACGCCCGAGCGCGACAGCGGCACCACGATGTGGCGCAGGATCTGGCCGACCGTCGCCCCCTCGACATAGGCGGCCTCCTCGAGCTCGATCGGCACGGTGTCGAAGAAATTCTTGAGCAGCAGCAGGGCGAACGGCATGTTGAGGGCCGTCATAGTGACGATCATCCCCACCATGTTGAGCCCGCCGAGCTGCTTGGCGGCATAGAAGGTCGGCACGATCGTGCCTGTCTCGGGCAGCATGCGCAGCAGCACGAGCGCCCAGAGCACCGCATCGCGTCCCGGCAGATGGAGCCGCGACAGCGGATAGGCCGCGAGCGCCGCGATCAGCACGGTCAGCGTCGCGGAGCCGACCGAGAGATAGACCGAATTGAGGAACTGCAGCCCGGCATTGCCGCTGAGCGCCAAAACGAAATTGTCGATGCCGATCGCCTGCGGCAGGCGCAGCGACCCGTTGGTGGTGGGATCGATCGCACTCAGCACCAACCACGCGAACGGGCTGACCCAGACCACCGCGACGAAGGCGAGCGCGAGGGCGGTGAACCGCGACCGGGCGAAGCTTTGCTCCATCAGCGCGGCGCCTTGAGCTGGCGGAGGTAGAACGCCGCCATGACGCCGACGATCAGCATCATGGCGATGGCGATGGCGCTGCCGTAGCCGAGCTTGCCCACGTCGAACGACTGATGGACCATGAAGATCGAGAGAACGGTGGTCTGCGCCCCCGGCCCGCCGCCGGTGAGCGCGAAGATCAGCGCGAAATAGCCGAAGGTCCAGATGGTGATGAGCAACAGGTTGGTCGCGATGTGCGAGCGGATCATCGGCAGGATGACGTAGCCGATGCGCTGGAGTGGCGTCGCGCCATCGACGCGCGCCGCCTCCAGCACCTCGCGCGACACCGAGTCGATCGCCGCGCTGTAGAGGAGATACGACCACGCGGTGCCCTTCCAGACATTGGCGAGGATCACCACGGCCAGCGCATATTGGTTGAGGAAGTTGACCGGCGGCAGGCCGAGCGGGGCAACGATGAGGGCGTTGACGAGGCCCGTCGCCGAGGTGCTGGCCGACCACATGAAGGCGGCGACGATGTCGGGCAGCAGCCAGCCGAGCATCACGGCGACCTCGACGGCGTTGCGCAGGCCCGAGCGCGTGCCGCGCAGCGTCACCGCAAGGCCGAAGCCGAAGATCGACTGGCCGACGATCGCGGAAAAGAAGGTGAATACCGCCGTGACCCAGAGCGCGTTGAGAAAGCCCTCGCGGGTAAACAGGCGCACATAGTTGTCAAACCCGACCCAGGCCCAGTGCAGCGAGCGCTCGCCGGTCAGTTCGAGATTGGTGAAGCTGAAAGTGAGCGCCCAGCCGAACAGGTAGAGCGTTGCGAGCACCGCGATGGCGGCGGGCAGCATGGCGATCAGCATCGGACCGCGGGCCGCGGCGAGCCAGGGGCTTTGCCTCATGGAACCGTCTTCTACAACGCCGCAGTTGCCGCGGCGGTGCTCAGGAGGCACACCGCCGCAGCTCCTGGGAGACTGGCTAGTTCAGGGTGACCACGTTGTCGGCGCCGAACTCGTCGACCAGCGCGTCGTGATAGGTCTTGACCACCTCGTCGATCGACTTGCCGTCGAGGATGCCGGTCGTCATGTCCTGGACCAGCGCCGAGACCTTGTCGTAGCCCGGCACGGTGTCACGGCCGGTGGTCGAGGCGACCATCGGGGTGATCCTGGCCATGTACGGGTCGGACTTGTAGTCGGCCATGTCGGCGATGTCGGAACGGACGGTCAGGTTCTTGGTCTTGATCGTCCAGTCGCCGAGGTTCTTGGCGTCCATGATGGTTTCGAGCAGCTTGATCGCATCGGGGTTGTTGGCCGCCTTGGCGTTGAGCGCCACGGTCCAGCCGCCCGAAATGTCGGTGCTCGTGGGCGCGCCGGCCTTGCCCGAACCCGGCCAGGGGGTCCAGCCGACCAGCTTGTCCTTGTCGGCCTGGCTCGGCTGGTTGTCGCTGCCGCAGCCCCAGAGGCAGGAATTGGCCCAGTTGCCCGAGGCGTAGATGCCGATCTTGCCGCTCAGGAACGCGGCGTTGGTGTCGTTGAACACGTCGGCGACGTAGTTGATCGCCTGCGTCGAGATCTTCTGGTTGACGTAGACGTCCTGGTAGAATTTCAGCGTCGCGCGGATCGCCGGGCTGTCGCCGATCCACTTGCCCGAGGCGCGGTCGCGCAGGCGGTTGCGGTCGCCGTCGGCGGTGTCGGCGCCGAGCAGGGTCATGTAGAAGCCCTGCATGGTGGTGCCTTCGCCCCACTTGGTCCCGGCCTCGAGCAGGAACGCATCGGGGATGCCCGCCTTGTTGAGGGCCTGGCCGGCGGCGATGACGTCGTCCCAGGTCTTGGGCATCCACGGGTCGGGGAGACCCGCCTTGGCGAAGTCGGCCTTGTTGTACCAGAGCATGCGCACGTCGGTGGCGGTCGGCAGGGCATAGACCTTGCCCTGATACGAGGCGACGTCGAGCGCGCCCTTGTAGAACAGCTTGCCCTGGTCCCAGCTGGCGAGAATGTCGTCGAGCGGGGCGAGGTAGCCCGAGCCCGCGAACTGGGCGACGACGTAGCTGTCGGCCATCACCACGTCGGCGGCGGTGCCCGAGCTCAGGTCGAGCGCGATGCGCGGCGAGTAGGCGTCGGCGCCCGGCAACTTGATGGCGTTGACCTTCTGGCCGGTTTCCTTCTCGAACTGGGCGATCGCCGGCGCGATCAGCGCGTCGAAGTCGCCCTGGTATTCGATCGATACGTCCGCCCGGCTCGGCATGGATGCCGCGGCAAGCAGCGCCGTGGCCGCGACGGCCGCCAGCAAGTGGCTTTTCAGCATGGATTCTCCTCCCGTTGGGATGTCGCGACCGGGCTTGTGCCGTCGCGATCATCCGGAACGGCGCCAGCTAAAGCCGAAAAATTGCAACGTTGCAATTGATTCCTGCCACAGATCAGCAATTCACCTGTAAATGTTCGTCAACTGCCTGTGTCTGCTACGTTATTTTACGTTCGTTTGTGAATATCTCATTCACGCGTCGCTGCATCGTTGCAAAACGCGCCGCATTGAAAACCCCTTCCCCTTGTGAAAAGGATGGCCGAGGCAGGGAGCGCCATGGACAAGCCACAGGCCGGCAAGACCCCCCTTCGGGGCGGCAAGCGCGCGACGCTGCGCACCATCGCCGAGTTCACCGGCCTCAGCCCCTCGACGGTGTCGCTGGCGCTGCGCGGCGGCAGCCGGCTCAAGCCCGAGACTTACCAGCGGGTGAGCGAAGCGGCGGCGCAGCTGGGCTACGTCCCCGACCGCGCCGGGGTGCGCCTCCGCACCGGCAAGACCAACGTCATCGCGCTGGTGCTCGAGCGCGCCGAAGAGACGATCGATTTCGCTCGCTATCTGATCCAGGGCATCGGCCGCGCCATCGAGGGCACGCGCTACCACATGAACGTAACGCCCGAATTCGGCACCGGCACGGCGGTCGACACCATCCGCTACATCATGGAGAACCGCACGGCCGACGGTGTGATCATCACCCACACCACGGCGCGCGATCCGCGGGTGCAGCTGATGATGGAACACGATTTCCCGTTCGTTTCGCATGGGCGAACGGAGTTCTATTCGCCGCACGCCTTCCACGACTTCCACTCCGAGGAGTTTGCCCGGCTGGCGGTCGAGCGCATGGCGGAAAAGGGCGCGCGGCGCGTGCTGCTGGTGGTGGGGCGGCAAACCACCTACAACTACCACACCATCATCACCGCCTATGAGCGCACCGCCGCGCGGCTCGGCATCGAGACCAGCGTCTTGAGCCCCCAGACCGACCGCGCCGCCTCGGCCGCCACCCGCGCCTTCGGCCGCTCTATCGCGCAGCTCTCGCCGCGGCCCGACGGCATCATCTGCGACAGCGAGCTGCGCTCGATCTTCATGCTCGCCGGCCTCGAGGACGAAGGCGTCATCGCCGGGCGCGACATCCACTTCATCTGCAAGCAGACCTCCGACCTGCTCCCGGCGCTCTACCCGCACATCGACACGATCGAAGAAGACGTGCTCGCCGCCGGCATCGAGCTCACCCGCCTCCTCCTCCGCCACATCGACGGTGAACCGCCCGAAACGCTGCGGACGCTGGGCGAGCCCAAGGTCCACTGGCGGGAGTGAGGCCGGCGCGAGGACAGCGGCGCGGTAGTGTCTCAGTTTGAAATCCGCCGCCCTTGACGCCTATGGCGAGAGGTCACGAACGCCCATATGCTTGGTGCAAAGCATTGGAGCGGCGATGAGCAAGAAGCTCACCCCAGCTAAGAAAAAATCTGTGGTCGAATATGCCCGGAAGAATGCCCCTCCAAAGGAGCGTGTGCGCATTGTGATGGACGTGGACGAGAACGGCGTCTTTGACCACCGTATCGCCAAGGAGCCCAACATCCCCAAGAACTGGAAGCGCTGATGCCGACCGGACCCAAAGGCCAGAAGCGCCCCGCCGACGTAATCGGCAACGCCGTGCTTATCGCCAGGATCGCCACAGGCGAGGCCAGCGATGACACCCCCGACGATGGCAAGGACAAAGCCGCTCAGGCGCTAGGCAAGAAGGGCGGGGCGGCCCGTGCCAAGTCTATGACGCCGGAGCGCCGGGCGGAGATTGCGAAGAAGGCAGCGGCTAAGCGGTGGGGGAAGGACTAGATCATCACCTTGCGCCGCTTCGGTCGATCAGCCTTTGCCGTTTCGGGATTGACCTGTGCCGCGTCGACCACAAGCGCCTCGGGCGAGTCCGGAGCGGCGCGTTGCAGGCCAATCGACTGAACAGCGACAGCCGCACCGGGGACAGCTTCCTCCGGTGACGGGCCCATGTTCGCCGCGCCAAGTCCGAACGTCATTGTCAGTTGCCAGCGCCCTTCGTGCAGCCCCGCCTGCTTTACCAGAGCCTCGGCAACCTCTTTATGCCTAAACGTGTATTGGTTGACCTCAGGCACGGATGCGCTCCCTTTCATTCTGTGTAGCGATGTAGCCAGTTCCCGACGCTAAGGATGCGCTCTGCGGGCCTACGCCGGACGCAACCGTTGCGTATGGGAAATGACCAACAGCTATCGACGTCAGTGCCAGTACGGGGATATGAAATGTTTGAGTAGGCTGGACGGCTTGGAGTCGCATCCTAGCCCTTTCTCCCACGTGTTCCGCGACGCAAGTTACGATGAACTGGTTCAGACTAACCCCATCGCGCTCCGCGTAGAGCGCGGAGCGCTGGTGTAGACTCTTCGGCATACGCAAGACCAGTTTACCGCTGTAGCCCGCCGCGTTCATGGGCTCAGGAATGTCCTGACCCTGCTCCAACGCTTCGTTGATCCAGTCGGCAGCAACTTCGTCCAGGCTGGCAAGGGCCTCAGCCGCGTTATTTCCGGAGGCCACGCACCCCGGAAACTCCACGATCTCCGCTGCGACCGTGCCGTCGATATCGGGGATCACGAGCCGCGCATATGGCCTCGCCAGAATCTCTGAAATCTCGTTCTTGGTCATCTTCTTCTCTCTTGAGCTTCCAGCCAATCTTCCCAGGCCGCCGCATCTGCTTCCAGGTGATCGAGGATCACTTTCTGCGGATGATGTCCGACCTTCTGGCCACGATGGCGGCCAATGGGGAACGCCCGATGACCCTGGAAGGGCGAACGCCACATCACGTGATTGCTCCCAGGGTGAGGCGTCCGACCTGCCATTGAAGCGAGAGCTTCAAGATCGGAGGCGTCCTGCAGCGAAAGTCGCGCGGCGGCAATGCTTGTCCAGAGCCTATCTAGCGTTTTCCGATCCATAGTACTATGGGCGATATCACATGTGAAATGAAAAGTGGAGTCCCGAGCGGAAAGGATGCCGCAGGGTTACTGAAAATGATCCTTGACGCTAAGCATAAAAGTTCATATCTAAAGGGTATGAACAAGCTCGACACCAAGACCCGCGCCCAAATCCTCAGCCTCTTGGTCGAGGGTATGTCCATGCGGGCCGTGTCGCGGATCACGGGCGTTTCCATCAACACCGTGACCAAGCTGCTAGAGGACGCTGGCAAGGCTTGTTCTAAGTATCACTTCCGCAACGTGCGAAACGTGAAGGCCAAGCGCGTGCAGGCGGACGAGATTTGGAGTTTCGTCGCGGCCAAGGCTCGCAACGTCAAGACGATGAAAACGCCGGTCTATGGCGCTGGCAGCGTGTGGACCTGGACCGCCATTGATGCCGACAGCAAGCTCATCATCAGCTACCTCATCGGCGGGCGCGATGCTGACTACGCATGGGAGTTTATGCAGGACGTCAAATCGCGCCTCGCCAATCGCGTCCAACTAACAACCGACGGTCACAAGTCCTACCTCGATGCCGTCGAAAGCGCCTTCGGCTCCGATGTGGACTATGCGCAGCTTGTCAAAATCTACGGCCCCACTATTGACCGCGATGGGCGCTACAGCCCTCCGGAGTGCGTCGGCGCTGAGAAGCATCCGATTGAGGGCCGCCCGGCAGAAGAACACATTTCTACTTCGTACGTCGAGCGCCAGAACCTTTCCATCCGCATGGGCAATCGGCGCTTCACGCGCCTGACCAATGCGTTCAGCAAAAAGCTGGACAATCACCTTTGGATGCTCAGCCTCTACTTCTGCCACTACAACTTTTGCCGCATCCACAAGACGCTCCGCGTCACTCCGGCAATGGCCGCTGGCCTGAGCGATACCGTCCACGATCTGGATTGGATTGTCGGGCTGATCGACGCGAACACGCCAGCGCCCAAGCCGCGCGGTCCTTACAAGAAGCGGACCGCCGAAATTTAAAACTGAGACACTACCAGCGGCGCATATGACTGGATTGTGACACTGGACTGTGCGTCTTTGCCGGCTGGGCGTTACAGGGGGTCCGGGATGGCCAGGGACAAAGCCGAGAAGGCGGGCAAGAGCGGTTCGATCGAGACCACGCTGATCCAGCTGGCGCGACCGAAGATGACGCCCAAGGAGCTGCTCAAGGCGGCGCGCAAGGCGCATCCGGATGCGAGCAAGAAGGAGATCGTGCGGGCGGCGTTCCGCTCGCTGATCACGGTCGCCGACGACGACGCCGACAAGGCGGCGATCCTGCAGAACTTCGCCCTGCAGGAACGCGCCGTCGACGACGTGTGAGGCGCCCTAGCGCTTCACCGGATTGAGCTTGCGCCAGGCCTCGTATTCGCCCTGCGCGTCGGGGTGGAGCGGGTAGTAGCGGCGGAGGTCGGCGCCCTGCATCAGCTTCTGGCGGCTGAACACTTCCCATTCGGCATGCTTCTGGGAATCCTCGATCACCTTTTCGGCCATGGTCTGGGGCAGGACGATCACCCCGTCGTCGTCGGCCATGATGATGTCGCCGGGAATGACGGTGACGCCGCCGCAGGCGATCGGCACGTTCACGGCCGAGGGATAGATCGAGACCTGCACGTGGTAGTTGGGCGTCCAGCCGCGCAGCCAGAGCGCGAGGTCGAGCTTGTCGACATTGGGCTTGTCGCGCATCACGCCGTCGATGACGATGCCGGCGCCTTTGCGGCCGCGGAAGTAGGTCGACATCATGTCGCCGAAGACGCCCGAGCTCATGTCGCCGCGCGCATCGACCACGACCACATCGCCCTCCTCCACCTGGTAGAGCACGTGGCGGTGGAGCTGGGTTTCGGGATCGGCGTATTCGCCCTCGGAGAAAAGGTCCGGCCGCTGCGGCAGGAACTGGAGCGTGAGCGCCGGGCCGACGATCGACTTTCCCGGGTTCTGCGTCACCGGGCCGAGCATGTGCGGGTTGCGGAACCCGGAGTGGCCGAGCGAGCCGGCGACGGTCGCTGTGCCGATGTCCTTGAGCGCATCGATGATGTGCTTGGGCGGGCGTTTGATCTTGGGAATGTCGATCATGATCTTGGGGTCCTCGTTATCTCACCAGCGATTGCGCGCCGTCCACATAGAGCCAGGTGCCGCTGACGTGCCGCGCCTCGCTCGAAACGAGGAAGCGCACGGCGTCGGCGATGTCCTCCGGGCGTCCCGGCTCGCGGCCGGTGAGCGGAATGTCGCCTTCGGGGAATTCCACGCGCACGCGCGCCGCCTCGATGTTCCGGCGGAACGTGTTCTCGCCGATATTGGTTCGCGTGCCGCCGGGCATGACGGCGTTGACGCGGATCTTGTGGCGGCCGAGCTCGACGGCGAGCTGCTTGACCAGCGCCGCCTGCGCCGCCTTGGTGGCCGAATAGAGCGAACCGCCGGCGAGCGAAAAGGTCCGCGTGCCGTTGATCGAGGAGATGATCACCACGGCGCCGCCGCCCGCGGCCCGAAGGTGCGGCACGCTCGGGCTCACGGTGAGGAACGTGCCGCGGAGGTTGACCGCCATCGTGGTTTCCCACTCGTCCAGCGTGATCTCCTCGAACGGGGCCCAGACGCCGTTGATGCCGGCGTTGGCGACGACGATGTCGAGGCGGCCGTAGGTCTCGACCAGCCTCCCGATCGCGCCGCGCATGTCGGCCTCGGTGCCCACGTCCGCCGGCAGCGCCACCGCTTCGCCGCCGGCCGCGCGAATGGCGCCGGCCGTGGCCTCGACCCGCTCGCGGTTGATGTCGACAACGCCAACTTTCGCGCCCTCGGCGGCGAGCCGCTTGATGGTCGCCTCGCCGATGCCGGACCCTGCGCCGGTCACCAGCGCCACCTTGCCCGAAAACTCCACGGAACCCTCGTCTCCACTCCCGGCCACCGCGTTAGCAAAG
>CAYRZM010000278.1:0-8192 GCA_964428685.1 uncultured Devosia sp.
CATGCGCCTCTCTGCCCAAACGCTGCCGAGCCCCCTGCCCTATCGCCGCGATGCCATCACGCCGGGCATCGTGCATCTGGGGATCGGGGCCTTCCATCGCGCCCATATGGCGGCCTATGTCGACAGCCTGCTGGCGTCCGATCCGCGCTGGGGCATCGTCGGCGCGTCGCTGCGCCGGCCCGACACGCGCGACGCGCTGGCGCCGCAGGATTTCCTCTACACACTGGCGGTGCGCGATGCCGCGGGGACGACCACCCGCATCATCGGCGCGATCCTCGACGTGCTCGACGCCAACACGCAGCGGGGAACGCTCCTGTCCATGATGGCCGATCCGCGCATTCGAATCGTTTCGCTCACGGTCACCGAAAAGGGCTATTGCCACGACCCGGCGACGGGGGCGCTCGATCCGAACCACCCCGACATCGTCCACGATCTCGCGCACCCCGACGCGCCGGTCAGCGCGCCGGGCCTGATCGTCAGCGCCCTCCGCGCGCGACAGCTTGCGGGGATCGCGCCGTTCACGGTGCTGAGCTGCGACAACCTGCCGGCCAACGGCCGCACCACGCGCCGCATCGTCACGCAATTCGCGCAGCGCGTGTCGGCCGAGCTGGCGGAACATATCGAAGCGAACGTTGCCTTCCCCTCGACGATGGTCGACCGCATCGTGCCCGCCACCACCGATGCCGACCGGGCGACGGTCGCCGCGGCCACCGGCCGCGAGGACGCGTGGCCGGTGATGACCGAGCCCTTCACGCAGTGGGTGATCGAGGATGCATTCGGCGGGCCGCGTGCGGCCTTCGAAACCGTGGGCGCGCAACTGGTCGCCGACGTCGAGCCGTTCGAGCACATGAAGCTCAGGCTGCTCAACGGCAGCCACTCGACCCTTGCCTATCTCGGCGCGCTCGCCGGCTATCGCTTCGTCAACGAGGCGATCGCGGACCCCTCGTTCCGCCGCCTGATCGACGGCCTGATGCGGAAGGAAGCGATCCCCACCTTGCCGCTGCCGCGCGCCGAGCTCGAAGCCTATGCCGACCGCCTGCTCGACCGCTTTGCCAATCCCGCGCTGCAGCACCGCACCACGCAGATCGCGATGGACGGCAGCCATAAGCTGCCGCAGCGGCTGCTCGGCACCATCCGCGACCGGATCGCCTCCGGCGCGTCGTTCGACCGGCTGGCGCTCGGCGTCGCCGGCTGGATGCGCTACGTCACCGGCATCGACGAGGCCGGCCGGCCGATCGAGGTGAAGGACCCGCTGGGCGCCCGCCTGCGCGCCATCGCCGATGCAGCGGGCCGCGATGCGGAGGCGCTGGCGGCGGGCCTGCTCGGCGTCGGCGAAATCTTCGGCACCGACCTGCCGGCAGAGGCGCGGTTCCGCGCGACGGTCACAGCCCACCTCTCGACGCTGTTCGCGGACGGTGCACGGGCGACGGTGGCGGCGCTTTAGAGCGCGGCTCTAGTTCAGCAGGCCGGCCAGCGCGACGCGCTCGATCAGCTCGCCGACAAGACCGTTGGCCCAGGCGAACCACGGCCGGGTGAAATCCGCCGGGTCGTCGGCATTGAAGGACTCGTGCGCGAGGAAAGTGCCGGCATGCGTCGCGGCAAGCATCTCGATGCAGTTGAGCCGCTCCGCGTCGGTGGCCGCCGTCAGGCCCTGGATGGCGAGCGCGATCGGCCAGATCTTGCGCGGGCCGGTGTGCGGCGAGCCGACGCCGCGGGCGGCGCGGCCTTCGAACCACCAGGGATTGTCGCGCGACAGCACCCAGCGGCGCGTCGCGAGATAGCGTGGATCGTCGGGCGCACAGGCCCCGAGATAGGGCAGCGCCAAGAGGCTCGGCGCGTTGGCGTCGTCCATCCTGAGGACGCCGCCAAGCCCGTCGACCTCGTAGGCCCAGACATCGCCGACCGCCCCGTCGCGGGCGACGCCGGCGCGGATGTCGGCGGCGATTGCGAGCGCTTCCGTGGCGCTCGCCGGCGCATTCGCCGCTGTCGCGACCGGCGCCACCTGCTCGAGCGCGGCGGCGAGCATCAGGTTGACCGGCACGTTGAGCGGCAGCACGCAGGCATCGTCTGAGGGACGGAAAGCCCCGTGGACCATGCCGTTGGGCCGCGCCGGCGCGCCGCGGCCGCCATGGGGCACGACGTCGGTCGGGTCGCCGTTCGGGCGGTGGAAGCGGTAAGGGGTGGTGCCG
Organism: uncultured Devosia sp.; assembly: GCA_964428685.1. GTDB lineage: Bacteria > Pseudomonadota > Alphaproteobacteria > Rhizobiales > Devosiaceae > Devosia_A. The sequence goes on from CAYRZM010000278.1 coordinate 2,190, forward strand.
TCCCTCCGCTGCTCGACGCGCAGCGTGCGGAGGACAAGCGCGAGCGCTGCATGCCACGGCGCATCGAACGGGCGAATCGATTGCGTGGCGCGCCAGTAGCCGGCCGAAAGCCGGCAGAAGGCGGCGAGCGAGTCGGGCTCCCATTTGCGCTCGTGGACGCCCGGGCGCATATCGGTCTCGTCGCTCACCCATTCGGTCGCGTCGCCTTCATTGAGAAGGAAGGCATTGGCGTAGGGGTCGCGGAGGATCTGGTCGGACTGGCGGTGGATGACGCCGCGGATGAGCCGGTCGAGCGCCGGATCGCCGGCGGCGCTCGAGAGATAGGGCCAGACTTGCGCCGCGGAATCCCGCAGCCACATCGCGTGGATGTCGCCGGTGAGAACGAACGTGTCCGGCCGCGCCTCGGTGCCGCCGGCAATGATCGTGGTGTCGAGCGTGTTGGGGAGCGCGTTCTCGAACAGGCGGCGGAGATCGGTGTCGGCGATGCGCGCGGCGGCGGCGGCGATCCGCCGCTCGATGCTGTCACTCCGGAAGGCGCGGTCGCCCGGTGCCGGACGCTCCCAGGCGAGCCGGCCGGCGGGAACCTTGCGCACGGGCAGGGTCATTGCGGTCTCTCCACAAGAAAAGGCACGGCGCGGAGTCCGCGTCGTGCCTAAAATGTCGCTGCAGCCGAGGCTCAGCCGCCGTTGGCGTCGACCTTGGCCTGCACCGAGGCCGCGAGCTGATCGAGCTGCTCCTTGGGATCGGCACCGCCGGTCAGCACCGCGTCGAGCGCGTTGTTGAGCCCGTCGATGAGCTCGGAATAGGCCGAGAACATCGGCGTCGTCCACGACTTCGGGAAGGCCGCGATCTGGAGGAAGGCGGTGAAGTGCGGGATCGAGGTGAGGTCCTTGTCGACCAGCAGCGACTTGAGCTGCGGCACGCTCGAGTTCTGCAGGATCATCACCTTGGAGGCATCGTCCGACATCAGATACATGCCGAACTTCATCGCCTCTTCCTGGTGCTTGGAGCCGGCCATGATCATGAACGCGTTGCCGTTCATGAAGCCGGCGCCGTACATCGAGGGATCCTGCGAGGGCACGGGCGCGGTGTCGTAGTGGAGATTGGGCGCGACGACCGGCAGGTAGGCGCCGCCCGTGTTCCACTCGCCGTAGATGCCCATGGCCTGCTGGCCCGAGATCATCAGGCCCGCATCGCCGCCGGTGCGCGCCGCAATGACGTTCACCATGGCGTTGTTCTTGTTGTAGGTGTCGTACCACTTCTTGTACCAGGCCAGCCAATCGACGCAGGCCTGCGAGTTGACCGTCACCTTCTTGGTCGCCGCGTCGTAGAACTGGCAATCGAAGAAGGCCGAGGTCTGCTCGGTGTTCTTGTACGGATCGTTCGGGATGAAGCCTGCGCGGGCCAGCGTGCCGTCGGCGTTCCACTTGGTGAGCTTGGCGGCGTCGTCCCAGAGCTCGTCCATGGTCTTGGGCGGGCTGGCGATGCCGGCTTCCTTGAAGGCATCGACATCGTAGTAGAGCGCATAGGTGTCCTGCCCGTAGGGCAGGCCGTACTGCTTGCCGTTGTACTGCGTCCACGCCAGCGACGACGGGATGATGTCGCTGGTGTCGGCGCCGATCTTCTTGAGCAGGTCGTCGAGGGGGGCGATCACGCCATCATGGGCAAAGCCCGCGACCGCGCTGTTGTCGCACATGATCACCATGTCGGGCGGATTGCCGCCGGCGGCATCGGCGGTGATTTCCTCGGCGCCGATCGAGCCGGCGATGGCTTTCACCTGGATGTCGGGATTGGCGGCATTCCACTTGTCCACGACCTTCTGCATCGCGGCACTTTCGGCATCGCCGCCCCAGCAGTGCCGGAGCGTGAGATTGACGGGATCGGCTGCCGCCGGGGCAGCCATACCGATGGCGCCGATGGCGAGCAGGGCGCCCGCCAGAGCCATCTTTGCCAGACTACGCATAATGACGTCCTCCTGTTGAGTGGTCTCAAGTCCGTTGCGGCCGCAGCGCGCGCGTGGCGCCTCAGCCCTTCTGTCCCGTAAGCGTGATCCCTTCGATGAATTTGCGCTGGGCGAAGAAGTACAAAATGACGAGCGGCAGCGAGACCAGCACGGCGGCCGACATCGACTGCGCCCAATCGAGCTTGTGCGAGGCCTGGAACACCTGCGCCGCGCGGGCGAGCGGGAACAGCGTCTGGTCCTGGATGTAGATCAGCGGCCCCGCAAAATCGTTCCACTTGTCGATGAAGGTGAGCAGGCACACCGTGATGAGCGCCGGCATCGACAGCGGCAGCACGATCTGGAACAGGATTCTGAGCTCGCTCGCGCCGTCGACCCTCGCCGCATCCACCAGGTCCTTGGGGATGCCGAGGAAGAACTGGCGCAGGAGGAAGACGAAGAACGCCCCCGACCACGAGCCGACATAGCTCGAAAAGAAGCAGGGCAGGATCAGCGGCCAGTAGGTGTTGGTGAGGTTGAGCTTGGCGAAGATCACATAGAGCGGAACCAGCGTCACCTGGCCCGGCAGCATCATGGTACCGAGCACAATGATGAAGACGATGTTGCGCCCGGGCCATTTGATGATGGCAAAGCCGTAGGCGACGAGGCTGCACGAGAGCAGCGTGCCGATGACCGAGGGCACCGCATAGAGCAGCGTGTTGAACACCGCCCGCGGGTAATTCATGCGCACGAACGCATCGGGATAGTTGGCGACCACCCAGGGGTTGGGGATCAGCGTCGGCGGCGCCGAGATCGCCTGCACCGCCGTCTTCAGCGAAGTGCTCACCATCCACACGAACGGCGTCAGGTAGATGACGGAGAGCGCGATCAGCGCGATCGTCGACAGCGTCAGGGTCAGCGGCCGCGCCGGGCGGGTCACGTCCACTGCGACCGTGGCCGCCGGGCGCGTTTCCATCGATGCCGCGGTCATTCCTCGCCCTCGTAATAGACGCGGCCGCGCGACACGCGGAACAGCACGAACGTGGCGATCAGGATGATGATGAACAGGAACCACGCCAGCGCCGAGGCGTAGCCCATGTGGAAGTAGCGGAAGGCGTTGTTGTAGAGGTTGAGGCCGTAGAACAGCAGCGAGTTCTGCGTACCGCCGATCGCCGCCGAGCTGCCGCTGTTGCTGGTGCCGGCGCTGACCACATAGGCCTGCGTGAACGACTGGAACGCGGCAATGCCCTGGGTGATGAGGTTGAACAGAATCGCCGGGCTGATCATCGGTACAGTGACGTTCCAGAACCGCGTCCACGCCCCGGCGCCGTCGATCTCGGCGGCCTCGTAGAGCGAGCGGGGCACGCCCTGCAGCGCGCCGAGGTAGATGATGATGACGTCGCCCGCGCCCCACACCGTCATCAGGATGATGCCGTTCTTGGCCCACGCGGCATCGTAGAACCAGCCGGGCCGCGGGATGCCCACCATGCCCAGCAGCTGGTTGACGAGGCCGTAGGGCGGATTGAGCAGCCAGAGCCAGAGGATCGCCGCCGCGACCACCGGAAAGATCACCGGCAGAAAGAAGATCGTGCGGAAGACCCCGATCCCCCTGAGCCCCTTGGTGTTGAGGAGGAGCGCAATGCCGAGCGCCACGGCCACGGCCAGCGGCGTGCCCACCAGCGCGAGATAGAGCGTGTTGGTGAGCGACTTCCACAACAGCGGGTCGCGGAACATCTGGATGTAGTTGTCGAGCCCGACCCAGCGCGGCGCATCGAGGATCTTGAAATCGGTGAAGCTGTAATAGAGCGACGCCAGCATCGGGTAGAGCGTGAAGGCGAGAAAGCCGACCAGCCACGGCGAGATGAAGAGGAGGCCGAGGCGCAGGTTGCGCCGCTCCTCGCGCGTCAGCCGGCGCGGCTGCCAGCTGCGCAGCAGGCTCCGGCTCTTGGCGCTTCCGGCGAGGCTCATGCGGAGAGTTCCTCCATGAGGCCGTAATCGTTGCTTCTCGCTTCGGCCGGCAACCGGCCCTCGGCGAGGGTGATCGTGCCCTGAAGCGTCGTTCCACGCGCGATCCGCTTGCCGGTACCGAAGGTCGCCGTCCAGATGTGGTCGGTGTCGAGCCGGAACGGAACGCCGCCATACCAGTCCAGCACATGGAGCACGGGAGCGCCATTCACGAGTGTGGCACGGATGTGCTGCGTGCCGTCGGAGAGAACGGCGACCGACCGCTTGCCGTCGGTGACGCCGGCGGCAAGGATGGCGCGCTTGGTGCTGCGGTAATCGTTGCTGCCGGCGGGCGTCGTGTCCTGCTCCCAGTGCGCCGCCGGACGGAGCGGATCGGCGGGCGCCGGCGCCGACGGCGCGTAGCCGCAGGGCCGGCCGATATGGCCCTCGGGATATACGCTCCAGTCGCCGACGCGGTGCCACCAGAGATCGGGGAGCGCGGCCGGCAGGTCGAAGGCGAGCCCGATCTCGTGCGCATCGAGGACGCCGTCGCCGGAATAGGTGCAGCTGTAGTGGACGATCGTCTCCGGCCCATCGGCGCGGACGGTCATCGTCCCCTCCCAGCCGGCGCCGCTCAGCGGCGCGCTGATGCTGCCGTCAGGCGCGGCCGTGGCGCGCGCACGGTCGACGGCGACGGGCGAAGGCGCCGAGGCGTTGTTGACGTCCTGGATATGGAGGCGCGGCCACGCGGCGAGCCACGGCGCCTTGCCGCCGGCCTGCGCCTCGCCACCTTTGAGGGAAATGGAAGCGGACTCTGCGGCGGCGCGGATGGCGGCGCGCGTGTCCTGGGCGCGGCCCGGCACGTCCCAGCTGAACGCATCGACCAGCCAGCCTTCCGGATGCCAGAAGCCGAGGCTCACGGCGCGCGCCGCCGGATCGACCGCGATGCGCACGCTAGCCGTCGCCCCGGGAGCGGCGGCGACATGCTGGCAGCTCCCGGCCGTCGCGCCGGTCAGCCGCAGCTCGAGCGTTTCGAGCGCGCGGTGCGCATGGCGGTTGCGCAGCGCGAGCTCGAGATGGTGCCCGCCGGCATCGAACTCCGCACTGACGATCTCGATGGGAGAATACATCTTCTGGACGTGCCAGAGCTCGGGCCGCACCCGGCCCCAGCCGTCGAGCAGGCCCCATTCGCCCTCGCCGCGGAACACCAGCCCATCCTGCGGCGGATGCACGTCGCGCACCCGGTAGTAGTCGAGCCTGTGCAGGTGCGCCCAGTGGCCGGCGCCGATGCTTTCGTCGAGCGGCAGCACCCACTGGTCGTCGACAGCCGACCAGATCATGCCCCCGATGCAGCCGCGGTCGCGCATGGCCCGCGCCATGAACGGCCGCGCGCCGGTGACCCAAAAATCCCGCAGCCCCGGATCGATGCGCATGAGCTCGGCATGAAGCGGCGCGCGCGCATTGTCCTGGAAGGGCGGGTTGCACTCGCTCAGCACCGCCGGCTGGTCGTAGGAACGCAGCCAGTCGATGTCTTCCTGCCAGGAGCGGTCCCAGCCGGGATAGTGGTAGGTGCGCAGGTCCGGGCGCCACTCCTTGGGAAGCTGCGGCAAGGGATTGGTGTCGCCGAGCTGGTTGAGATCGAAGGTGAAGATCGTCGGCCGGCTCGGGTCCATCCGGCGCACCATCGCGAGCTGGACATCGAACCCCCAGGCCCACTGCGTCTCGTTGGCGAGATCCCAGATGATCACCGAGGCGTGCCCCTGGTCGCGGCCGACCGTCTCGGCGGTCACTTCGAGCAGGTTGGGAACGAGGGGCGCCGCGTCGTTGGTGCGCGTCCAGTGGTGGTCGTCGAAGCCGGCGGCAAAGCAGATCGGCATCTGGTCCTGCACGTACATGCCCAGCTCGTCGCAAAGATCGAGCAGCCTGGGGTCCGCCGGATAGTGCGCCGTGCGTATGACATTTACATTGGCCTGCCGCAGCGCCAGCACGTCGTGCCGCAAATCCTCGGTGCGCATGGCGCGGCCGGTGCGCATGCGCGCGTCGTGGCGGTTGACGCCGATGAGGCGGATCGGCGCGCCGTTGACGAGGAGCTGGTTGCCCACGACCGCGACGCGGCGGAA
>CAYRZM010000279.1:0-8422 GCA_964428685.1 uncultured Devosia sp.
CCGACCTTGCCCACCGTCTGGGCGTTGTCCTTGCCGCAGGCGGCAAGCAGAAGCGCGAGCGTCGCGACGCCGGCGACGCGGACGAGATTGGCGAGCATGGCGGTATCCCTCATGGAGCCCAAGACGCCGAGCATGTGGGACCCTCGCGGCGCCGGTGCAAGAGGCGCGCTCACTTCCGCTTGAGCCGCCGCTCGAGCCAGCGCACCAGCAGCGACAGCGAGATGGTCATGGTGAGATAGAGGAACGCGACGATGTTGTAGGTCTCGAAGAACTTGAAGGTCGAGGCCGAATAGACCTTGCCGAGCTGGGTGATGTCCTGGACGCCGAGCGAGGAGACGAGCGCGGAGTCCTTGATCATCGAGACGAAGTCGTTGCCGAGCGGCGGCAGGATGATGCGGAAGGCCTGGGGCGCGACGATGTGCCGGGTGATCTGCCGGCGGTGGAGGCCGAGCGCCCGCGCCGCCTCGATCTGGCCCTCGGGCACCGCCTCGATGCCGGCGCGGAAGATCTCGCTGAGGAAGGCGGCGTAGCAGACGGTGAGCGCGATGATGGCGCGCCAGGTGAGGTCGAAATTGCGCACCGTCAGCGCCGGCATCCAGCCCAGGGACTGCAGCGGCGCGGTGAGCCAGTTGGCGGCAACGATGGTGGCTGGGGCGCCGACGAAGGCGACGTAGAACAGGAAGACGAGGATGGGAATGCCGCGAATGAGCTCGGTGTAGAAGGTCGCCACCTGGACGAGGACGACGTTGCCCGAGGTGCGCATCAGCGCCACCAGGAGGCCGAGGATCATGGCCAGCGCGAAGGCGACGACGGTGACCCAGATGGTGGTCCACATGCCGCCGACGAGGGCATGGAAGATGCCGGCATAGTTCCGGTCGCTGGTGATGGCCCAGAGGGCCAGCACGCCGAGCAGGACGAGAGCCAGCAGCCAGAACGGAAAATCGGCGAGGCGGCGACGCTTTGCCGCCATCAGCGTGCGCCGTGCCGGCGCACGCCCCGGGTGCCGGCCGCCCCTACTGGGCGGCGTGGAAGTCGTAGAACCACTTCTTGTTCAGCGCGTCCAGCGTGCCATCGGCCTTGATCGCGGCCAGCGCCGCGTTGAACGGCGCGACGAGATCGGATTTGGGAGTGAAGATGAAGCCGAACTGGTCCGAACCGATCGGGCCGCCCACAGTCTTGTAGACGCCCGGATCGGCGGCCTCGTAGCCGGTGACCGAGGCCTGATCCATTAGCACCATATCGACGTCGCCGGACTTGAGCGCCTGAATCGAGGCTCCGAAGGTGTCGAACAGCTTGATGCGCGGGTTCGGCGGATCGTCGTCCTTGCGGTTGGGGTCGAGCATGTACATGGCGGCGTAGTAGCCGTCGGTGCCCGACTGCGCGCCGATGAACAGATCGGTGTTGGCGGCGAGGCTGTCGGGATCGGTGAAGCGGTTCTCGTTGGCGCGGACGAGCATGAACTGCTGGTTCTTGAGGTACCAGTCGGAGAAATCGACCTGCTGCTTCCGCTCGTCGTTGATGGTGATGCCGTCCATTCCGATGTCGAACTGGCCCTCGTGGATCGCCTGGATCATGGTGTCCCACGACGACACGTTCCAGCTGATCTTGGCGTCGAGGCGCTTGCCGATCTCGTTGACCAGATCGTATTCGAGCCCGACGCCCTTGCCGGTCGCCTTATCGACCATATCGAGCGGCGGATAGTCGTTGGCGGTGACCGCCTGCACGGTCCGGCCCTTGAGGTCGGGCAACGCATCGGCGGCCTGTGCCGTCCCCAGCGACAGGGCAACCGCAAGCGCGGCAAGGGCGATGGTCTTCATGATGATCTCCCTGATCGGCCCGCGCTTCCCCCGCGGCAGGCGTTGGCCGGACAGTAGACCGGCCGGGGCAAGCGCCTCAAGGGGCTCATGGGGCAACGCTTTGCGCTCCGACCAGTGTCTCCGGCCGGCATTGCGCGCCTCAGTCGGCTTCCGGCGGTTTTCGTGCCGCGCGGTCGATGTGGCCGAGGTCGCGGCCCGGATCGATGCGGTCGCGCACGATCTGCTTGAGCTGCTTGATGTCGGGGAAGCCGCCGTCGCGCTTCCTGTCCCAGACCAGCTCGCCATCGAGGCGGATCTCGAAGATGCCGCCGGTGCCGGGCAGCAGCGCCACTTCGCCCATCTCGACCGAAAAGGTCTGCAGCACCTCCTGCCCCATCCAGGCGGCCCGGAGCAGCCAGTTGCACTGGGTGCAGTAGGTGATGGCGAGCCGCGGCTTGTCCATGACGCCGAGTCTATTGCCCCGCATGCCGTGCCGTCGAGCCATGCCGTGACAGCGGGGTGGCGGCTGCCTACAAGGGCTCCATGATCCGGCTCATCGCCCTCGTCGCCGCCGCCATGCTCGCGTTTGCGGCCAATTCGGTGCTGGCGCGGCTGGCGCTCGGCAGCGGCGCAATGGGCGCCGCGCCCTATACCGCGATCCGCCTCGTCGCCGGCGCCGTCTGCCTCGTGGTTCTCGTCATCGTCCAGCGCAGCGACCTCGACCTCGGCGGCGCGCTGCGGAGCCGCCGGCGCTGGAGCGCGGCGATTGCGCTCTTCGTCTACGCCATCGGCTTTTCGCTCGCCTATCTCCGGCTCGGGGCCGGCACCGGCGCGCTGATCCTGTTTGCCACAGTGCAGTTCGGCATCCTCGGCTGGGCGCTGAGCCAGGGCGAGCGGCTCGGGTCGATCGCGATCGCCGGGCTGGTGCTGGCGCTCGGGGCGCTGGTCTATCTGCTCTCGCCGGGACTCACCGCGCCCGACCCGCTCGGCGCAGCGCTGATGGTGGCCGCCGGCATCGCCTGGGCCGCCTATACCCTCATCGGCCGGGGCTCGCTGGCGCCGCTCCGCGACACGGCGCAGAACTTCGTTCTGTCGCTGCCCTTGGCGCTCGTGACCCTGCTCGCGAGCCCGGCCGGCACGGTGACGGTCGCCGGCGCCCTCTATGCGGTCGCCTCCGGCGCCATCGCCTCGGGCATCGGCTATGCCATCTGGTACGCGGCGCTGCCGCAGCTCACCCGGCTGCGCGCCGGCATCGTCCAGCTCAGCGTACCGGCCATCGCGGCGATCGGCGGCGTGCTCCTGATCGGCGAACAGATCAGCTGGCGGCTCGGCCTTTGCGCGATCCTGATCCTCGGCGGCGTGGCGATCTCCATCGCGGCGCCGGCGCTCAAACGGCGGGATCGCCCCAGCCCGACATGAAGTTCTGCGGCAGGACCAGCGTCTCCTCCTCTTCCTTGCGGGTGAGAAGCGCAGTCGTGGTGTTGACGCGCTGGGCGAGCAGCCGCGCGATCTGGAGCAGCCAGTCGGGGTGGGCGCGCAGCACCTCGGTGGCATTGTCGATGACAAAGTAGTCAACCGCGGTGACGGCGGTGACGGTGGCCGTCTGCGGCAGGTCGAGCAGCACGCTCATTTCGCCGAAGACCGCGCCCGGCGTTCGGACGGTCGTGACGTGGCGGCCGTCGCGCGAGACTTCCACCGTGCCGCTCTTGAGCACATAGAGCTGGCCGGTGTGCCCGCCCTGGGCGATCAGCACCATGCCGGGGGCGATCCAGTCGCGCCGGAGCCAGGGGTCGGACACAAGGTCTCTCCTCGTTCACCGCCATGCTAGCCGAGACTTCCCCCGGCCGGCAAATTGAGGCAAAAGGCCCGCGCCCGCGCCGGTCCGATGCCGGTGGCGGGCTCAGAATGCCGCCGGTCCGATGCCGGCAAGGAGACCGAAAATGCCCGACACGATGGTGCTCGGCCGCCCGGCCGAGATCCCCACCGACCCCGCAACCGCGCCGCTCGACCGCGTGCCCAACCCGCACGTCGACACCGACTATGTGATCCGCTTCACGGTGCCGGAGTTCACCGCGCTCTGCCCGATCACCGGTCAGCCGGACTTTGCCCACCTCGTCATCGACTATGTCGCCGACAAGTGGATGATCGAGAGCAAGTCGCTCAAGCTCTTCATGTTCTCGTTCCGCAACCACGGCTCGTTCCACGAGGCGACAACGGTGATGATCGGCAAGCGGCTGGTCGCGGCGCTCGAGCCGCGCTGGCTGAGGATCGGCGGCTACTGGTATCCGCGCGGCGGCATCCCGATCGACGTGTTCTGGCAGACGGGCGCGCCGCTCGCCAATGTATGGCTGCCCGATCCGGGCGTTGCGCCCTATCGCGGCCGCGGCTAGGCGCACGATTTGACGGGGGCGCGGCGGCAGTCGATCGACGTCTATCGCGGCCTCGCGCTCCTCGCGATGGCGGCGTACCACGCCTGCTGGGACCTCGCTTATTACCGGCTGATCGATGCGGGGATCGGCGTCGATCCGGTGTGGCTCACGGCGCAGCGCTCGATCCTTTCGGCCTTCCTGCTGCTCGCCGGCGCGAGCCTCGCGCTCGCCCATCGCGAGGGCATCCGCTGGAGCAGCTTCTGGCGGCGCGAGGCGATCCTCGTTGCGGCGGCGCTGGCGGTGACGGCCGGAACGTGGGTCGTGTTCGGCGCCGACTATGTCGCCTATTTCGGCGTGCTCCACGCCATTGCGCTGTTCTCGCTGCTGGCGCTGCCGCTGGTCGTGGCGCCGCTCTGGATCGGCGCCACGATCGCGGCCGTGGTGCTGCTCCTCCCAGCGGTCTATTCGTCGGCGGCGTTCGACCCGCGCTGGCTCAACTGGATCGGGTTTTTCACCGACATTCCGGAGAGCGCCGACCTCGTGCCGGTGTTCCCCTGGTTCGGAGTGGTCGTCATCGGCGTGCTGGGCATGCGCCTTGCCGCGGACGCGCCGGCCTTCACCTGGTCGAGCCGGCTCTGGCCCGTGCGCGCGCTCGCCTGGCTCGGGCGGTGGAGCCTCCTCTTCTACCTCATCCACCAGCCGATCCTGTTCGGGATCATCACGCCCATCGCCAATGCGATCAACGCCGCCGAGAGCGCCAAGATCGCGGCGTTCACGCAAAGCTGCACCGCCAGCTGCGGGGCGACGCACGACGCGCCGTTCTGCACCGCCTATTGCGGCTGCGCGCTCGACATGGTGGTGCGCGACAATCTGTGGAATGCGGTGAACGCCAAAGAAAGGACCCAAGACCAGCAAAGCTCCGTCGATGCGATGACGGGACTTTGTACCGCGATGGCGAAGTAGGATGGATAAGTCGGCCGTCAGTCCTTCTTTTCGACGTGCCCGCCGAAGCCCAAGCGCATGGCGCTCAGCATCTTTTCCGCAAAATTGTGCGACTGGCGCGAGCGGAAGCGGGTGTAGAGCGAGGCGGTGAGGACTTCGGCCGGCACCGCTTCCTCGATGGCCGCCTCGACCGTCCAGCGGCCCTCGCCCGAATCCTCGACATAGCCCGAAAATCCCGCGAGCGCCGGATCTTTCGCCAGGGCTTCGGCGGCGAGATCGAGCAGCCACGACGAGACCACCGAGCCGCGCCGCCAGACTTCGGCGATGTCGGCGAGCTTCAGCTCGAAGCGCTCGCCCGGCGGCAGCAGATCGGCGTTCTTGCCCTGGAGGATGTTGAAGCCTTCGCCATAGGCCTGCATCATGCCGTATTCGATGCCGTTGTGGACCATCTTGACGAAGTGGCCGGCACCGGCCGGGCCGGCGTGGATGTAGCCGAGCTCGGCGCGCGGATCGTGCGCCTCGCGATCGGGGGTGCGCGGAATGTCGCCGAGCCCCGGCGCCAGCGCGCGGAAGATCGGATCGAGGTGCTGACACACATCGTCCGGGCCGCCGATCATCATGCAGTAGCCGCGGGTGAGGCCCCAGACACCGCCGGAGGTGCCGACGTCGACGTAGTGGATGCCCTGCTTGCCGAGCTCGGCGGCACGGCGGATGTCGTCTTTGTAGTAGGTGTTGCCGCCGTCGATGACGATGTCGCCCGCCTGCAGCACCGAGCCCAGATGGGCGATGGTGCCCTCGGTGATCCTGCCGGCCGGAAGCATGACCCAGAGGGCGCGGGGGGCGCTCAGCTTCCCCACCATGTCCTCGAGCGACTCGGCCGGGGTGGCGCCTTCGGTGCCGAGCTCGGTGCGCGCGGCCGCATCGATGTCGTAGACCACCGGGGCGTGGCCGGCGCGCATGAGGCGGCGCGCGATGTTGCCGCCCATGCGGCCGAGCCCGATGATGCCGATCTGCATCTCTGCCGCCTATTCGTGCGCGGCCCAGCCGCTCTTGGGCGGCGGGGGTGTGAGCAAGGCGGAGAAGATGCGGTTGATCATCGACTGCTCGCCGGCCTTTTCGGCGTGCTCGCGGCGGAGCTGGACGAGGAGCGCGGAGGTGGCGTCGAGGCGGGCGCAGGCGAGGGTCGCGACGTGCAGCGCCACCAGCGGGGTGCGCTCGAGGAAGGCGACGGCATTGTCGATGACGCGCACCTTGCACTCGCGCTCGGCGCGGACGGTGGCGCTGTTTTCGATGCCGAGCAGCACGCTCATTTCGCCGATCAGCGCGCCGGGCTCCTTGATCTCGGCGATCTTCACGCCCTGCCGCTCGACGATGAGGCGGCCGGTTTCGAGGACGAAGAGGTCGCCCCCCTGCTCGCCTTCGACGACGAGCACCTCGCCGGGGGCGAGGGTGCGGAGGGGCTGCGACTGGGTGAGGGAGAGGAGGCTGGCCATGAACCGATCCGGAATTGTGCGGACCGGACCTTAGCGCGAGAGTTTTGGCGCGCCAATGTCATAGCGGGCGGCGGGCCCTCACCCGTCCTTCGACAGGCTCAGGATGAGGCTTCGACAAGCTCAGGATGAGGGCCGGGAGCGGGCCCTCACCCGGCGCTGCGCGCCACCCTCTCCCGCGGGCGGGAGAGGGGGAGAGTGTCAGGCTGCCGTGAAGAGGCGGCCTTGAGGCCGGCGTCGAAGCCTTCGTCGTATTTGGCGTCGATGCGGCGGATGAGCTCGGCGCGGATGTGGGCGCTTTCGCGGTCGGCGGCAGGATCGGGCGGCGGCGCGGATTTGGGGCGGAGGCGCTCGACCGGGCGGAGGGCGTGGCGCGGCAGGCGCCAGACGAAGCCGGCATGCGGCGCGCTCCAGGCGGAATGTGCCGTCTCGAACGCGCTCAGCCGCGCCAGCGCCTGGCCGAGCGCGGTGGCGAGCGGCCCATAGGTGTCGGCGGCGGCGGGCAATCCCGCCTTCCGCTGCGGCGCGAAGCGCTGCGCATCGAACAGCAGCGCTTCGGCGGCGGCGCGCGTTGCGGCCGGCACCGGCGCGCCGGGTCTTCGCGCCGCGATCGCCTCGACCTGGCGGAGCAGCGCCTCGAGCCGCGGATAGAGCGCCTCATGCGTGATGGCGAGCGCGGCGGAGACGGGACGGCTCATGCGGCGGGCTCCTGGTTCGACGGGCTCACCATGAGGTGCACCCGCCCCTCGTGGTTCGACAGGCTCACCATGAGGGGCTCACTGGATATGTGGTGCTCCTGGTTCGACGGGCTCACCATGCGTGGCTCATTGGAAATGAGGGGTGCGGATCCGTCGTGGCGGGCGAGGCTCGCGAGGAACGGATCGCGCGAACGGTCGGCGTGGCGCGCGCTGAGCGCGAGGGCGACGCGGATGGCGGGGGTGACCAGCGCGATGAGGTCGCGCGGGCCGATGAGCACGCCTTCGGGCAGCACCGGGCTCGGCCACGCCGCGACATCGGACGAGCGGCTGTGGGGATGGAGCGTGGCGTTGGCCGCCTGGAGCGCGCCCAGCCGCGCATTGAGATCGGCGCGCTCGATGAGCGACAGCATGAAGGGGCCGCCCTCCGCCCACGGATTGAGCGAGCGCACGCAGGCGCGGCGGAGATGGGTGAGATCGGTCGCGAGCGCGTCGAACGCGTCGGCCGGCGCCGGCGGGGTGGGCGGCGCCTCGCCGGGCGCGAGAATCTTGAAGGGGACGGGGCCGGTTTCCCAGCCGGAGCCGAGGGGCGGCGCGTGCCGCTGGGCGGCGGCGACGCGGGCATGATCATCCATGAGCGCTTCCTTTCGTGCGCTGTTGCATCGGGCGCGAGGATAAGGGGCGTGGGAGGAGCATGGATAAGTTCTCCCCAGGCGCTCGATTTTCCTTCCCCCGGTCCCGGTCTCCCTCCCCGGTCTTGTTCGTTGCGCGCTGCGCGCCGCTGTTGGGGAGGGCGGCGCGCTTATGAGCGCAGCGAGTTAGCAAGCCGGGGTGGGGGGACTCGCGGTTCCAGGTGCGCCGCGAGGCGGCCCTCACCCGGCGCTGCGCGCCACCCTCTCCCGCGGGCGGGAGAGGGGAAGAGGGCGAGCGCCCGCCTCCGGTGCCCCGGATCGGCTGCAAGGTGGACAGCGCTCCCGGGACGGATGCGTCCCTGGGGACTGTTTATGGGACGTACCGTCCCGGGAGCGGCAGGATTTCGGAGTGGGGTTCAGGCTGGCGAGTCCTGCCGCCAGCGTTAAGCCCAAACCTCGCAAGGGGACGATCCCTCACGCCTACCGGCCTCGTTCGCG
>CAYRZM010000280.1:0-10219 GCA_964428685.1 uncultured Devosia sp.
CTCGAACTGCTCGGCGATGCAGACGGCTTCGGTCCAGTGGCCGGAATTGTGCACGCGCGGGGCGATCTCGTTGACGATGAGGCTGCCGTCGCCGAGCACGAAAAACTCGACGCCGAGGACGCCGACATAGTCGAGGGCCGCAGCGATGGCGGCGGCATGGGCCTGGGCGGCGGCCGCCGTCTGCGGCGAAATGTCGGCCGGGACGGTGGAGGTGGCGAGGATGCCGCCGCGGTGGACGTTCTCGGCGGGGTCGAAGGCGGCGGTGGCACCATCGAGGCCGCGGGCGAGGACTACCGAGATCTCGCGGACGAAGGGGACGACCGCTTCGAGGACGAGCGGATGCGGCTCAAGCGTCGCGAAGGCGGCGTGCGCGGCAGCGAGCGAGGCGACGCGCGCCTGGCCCTTGCCGTCGTAACCGAGGCGGGTGGTCTTGAGGATGCCGGACCCGCCGAGCTCGGCGAGCGCCGGGGCGAGATCGTCGGCAACGCGGACGGCGCGGTGCGGCGCGACGGGAATGCCGAGGCCGCCGATGAAGGCCTTTTCGACGAGGCGGTCCTGCGACACCGCAAGCGCCTTGGCGCCGGGGCGGAGCGGCTTGAGCCCGGCGAGGACATCGGCGGTGGCGGCGGGGACGTTCTCGAACTCGTAGGTGACCACGTCGACCGCACTGGCGAACACGGCGAGCGCACGCTCGTCGTCGTAGGCGGCAACGGTTACGTGCGGGGTGACCTCGAAGGCCGGGCTCTGCGCGTCCGGGCAGTAGATGTGCGTGCGGAAGCCGAGGCGCGCGGCGGCGAGCGACAGCATGCGGCCGAGCTGACCGCCGCCGAGGATGCCGATGGTGGCACCGAGGGGGAGCGGGGTCATGCGAGCTCAGCGCGTGTGGCGGCCCCCCTCCCGTCCTCCCCCACAAAGGGGGAGGTGGCGAGGGGCGCGATCCTGCCCAGCTCGCCGGCCAGCAGCCTCCCGCATGCGTGGGAAGATGGGGAGGGGGGCGACGTCAGCACGGGACTAGGCATCCTTGCGCGGATGCGCGGCGACCTTGCCGGTCTGGTCGGCGCGGAAGGTTTCGAGCCGCTGCGCGAGTCTGGCGTCGGTGAGGGCCAGCACGGCGGCGGCGAGGAGGGCGGCGTTGGTGGCGCCGGCGTCGCCGATGGCGAGGGTGCCAACCGGGATGCCGGCGGGCATCTGGACGATCGAGAGGAGGCTGTCCTGGCCGCTCAGGGTTTTGGTCTGCACCGGCACGCCGAAGACCGGCAGCGTCGTCATCGCGGCGATCATGCCGGGCAGGTGGGCGGCGCCGCCGGCGCCGGCGATGATGACCCTGAAACCTTCCTCGCGCGCGCCCTTGGCGAAGCGCACCAAACGGTCGGGCGTGCGGTGGGCGGAGACGATGCGGTCGTCGTGCGGGACCTTGAGGGCGTCGAGCGTGTCGGCGGCGTGCTTCATGGTCGCCCAGTCGGACTGGCTGCCCATGACGATGGCGACGAGCGGCTTGGCGGCCATGCGCGGAGAGACCCCAATGAAGCCTGCATTTAGCGGGAGGCGCGGGGGGCGGGCAAGCGGGCGACTTCGACTCCCCCCACCCAGCTTCGCTAGGCCTGCGGCCAAGCTTCGCTACCCTCCCCACGCGGGGGAGGGAGGTCCGGCGTCAGGCGATGATGTCGGGGATCAGCAGATTTTCGAGCTGCACGATGCGGTCCTTGAGGGCGAGCTTTCGCTTCTTGAGGCGCTGGATCAGCATCTGGTCGGCGAGCCCGGAGGCCGAGAGGGTGTGGATGGCGGCGTCGAGATCGGCATGTTCCTGCCGTTTTGCGGCCAGCTCCAGGCCGAACTGGGCTTCCTGCTCTTTGGTCAGAGGCAGCATGAATTGTCGCCCAATCCCTTGAATCCGTGGGCCCGCGTGCCGATCGTTAACCTATCGTGACAGCGATTTACACCAGCTTTTCCACGGAGGCGCGAGGCGGTCGACAAGCGTGTCTTTTTTTGTGAGCATCGATTCGTTCCGAACGGTTGAAAGGAGTTGTGATGACGACTGAAGGCCACATCGCCGCGCTCGAGCGGCGTCACAAGGAACTGGAGCGCCAGATCGAGGACGAGATGGGGCATCTGAGCCACGACGACATGGTCGTGGCGGCCCTCAAGCGGAAGAAACTCGAAATCAAGGACGAGCTCCAAAAACTGCAAAGCCACGCCGCCTGACGGCGACAGGACTTCCACACCGGCCCGGGCTCCTCCCCGGGCCGGTTTGTTTCTGGGTCAGTCCGGATTGCCGGAGTTGATCTCGAACCAGTAGCCGTTGGGATCGCGGAGAAACACCGCGCGCATGCCATCGGGCCGGGTGTTCACGGCGCCGGGCGTGCCGGCCATGTCGGCGAAGGCGACGCCCTCGCGCTTGAGGCGGGCGAGGGTCGCGTCGAAATCGGCGGCGGTGAGGGCAAAGTGCGTCTGCTTTTCCACATGGACGCGCGAGATGTCGCCGGCTTGGACATGGAAGCGGCGGCCGTCGCCGATCTCGATCCAGCGGATCGTGGTGCCGCCCATCGGGTTGGCGGCCTCGCTGAGCCCGATCGTGTCCACGAGGAAGCGGATGGACTCCTCGAGATCGCGGACGAGGAGGGCGATGTGGTCGAGCCGATAGCTCATGCGTGGGCTGCGCCGAAGACGCCGGTCCAGCCGTCGTAGATGAGCTTCAGCGCCACGAAGAACACCAGCACATAGGCGACCTGGTAGAACAGCTTTGCAGAAACGCGGCGGACGAGAAACACCCCGAGCAGCATGAAGGCGATCGAGGGGACGGCGAGCCAGGCGGCGGTCTCGAGGTTGCTCAGGGAGAGCTGGCCGAGGAAGTAGTAGGGGATGAGCTTGCTGAGGTTGATGGCCGCAAAGAACACCACCGTGGTGCCCGAATAGATATTGGGCGGCAGCTTCTGGGGCAGCAGGTAGACCTGGGTCGGCGGGCCGCCGGTGTGGCTGATGAAGCTGGTGATGCCGGCGAGGGCGCCGAAGAAGGTGCCCCAGGGCACGGACGGGCCGCCGGCATTGGCTGGCATCAGGTTGCGGCGCCAGGGGACGAGCGCGTCGAGCACGAAGAGCAGGGTCAGGATGCCGACGACTAGCAGCACCTCGGCGTCCGTAATGACGCTCCAGAGGATCCAGCCGACGAGGGTGCCGGCGAGGCCGCCCACCAGCAGGATGCGGACGTTGCGCGGATCGAATTCGCGGCGGAAGGCGACGAGGCCGATCATGTCCATGACGATCAGCAGCGGCAGCAGCATGCCGGCGGCTTCGCGCGCGGGCATCACCAGCGAGAGGAGCGGGACGCCGACCATGCCGAGGCTGCCCAAAAGTCCGGATTTGCTGAGCGCGACGATCGCCACCGTGACGACGGCGACGGACCAGAAGACGTAGTCGAACATGGAGGACTCGAGGCGGGCGGGCAGGCGCGGCTAGACACACCCGCGGGTCCGGACTGTCAAGCTATTGCGCGGCCCTGCCGGCATCCTTGGCCGGGCCTTCGGCCGCCCCATCGACTTTGGGATGCTCGCTGGCTTCGCGGTCGGCGCGCATGACGCGGTCGAGCATGTCGGTCGATTTGCGGACGAAGCCGATATAGGCGTCGCGATCGTCGCGCAGCTCATAGGATTCGCGCAGCAGGCGCTCGTCGTGTTCCTCGAAGGCCGCGGCGAGGCGGCGGGCCTGCTCGGGCGGGTGGCCGAGGGCCCGCAGCGCCTGCTCGCCGAGCGCTATGGCACCCTTGAAGGTCTCGCGCTCGATCGCCTCGACGCCGAGCGCCATGAGCTGGTGGGCGTGACTGCGGTCGATGGCGCGGGCAGCGATCTTGGCCCGGGGGAAGTGGCGGCGGATGAGCTCGGCGATGGTGAGGATGCGGTCGCCGTTGGAGACCGCGATGACGATGAGGTCGGCCTCGGCGGCACCGGCGGCACGGAGGATGTCGAGCCGGCCACTGTCGCCGTAGAAGACCTTGACGCCAAAGCGCTTGACCAGCTCGATCTGCGCCGGATCGTCGTCGATGAGGGTCATCGCGTGCCCCTGCGCGCGCAGCAGCCGAGTGACGATCTGGCCGAAGCGGCCATAGCCGAGGACGATCACCGGGCGGCCATCGGGCATGTCGGGCGGAATGCCCGGATCGGGACGGCGGGCATTGAGCGCGGGCACGAAGACGCGGTCGAAGACCAGCAGCAGGACAGGGGTCAGGGCCATCGACAGGGCGACGACCACGGCCCAGAGCTGGCGCTCCTTTTCGTCGAAGATGGAGGCCGACTGGGCGAACTGCAGCAGCACGAAAGCGAACTCGCCGGCTTGGCTCAGGAGCAGCGCCATCAGCAGGCGGTCGGCGATGTGCATGTCGAAGATGCGGCCGAGGCCATAGAGCACAGCGACCTTGATGGCCATGATGAGGACCACGAGGCTGAAGATGCGCAGCGGCTCCTCGAACAGCACGCCGAAGGCGATGCCCATGCCGACGGTAATGAAGAAGAGGCCGAGCAGCAGGCCCTTGAAGGGCTCGAGGTTGCTCTCGAGCTCGTGGCGGTATTCGCTGCCGGCGAGCAGCACGCCGGCGAGGAAGGCGCCGAGCGCCGGCGAGAGGCCGATCGACTCGGTGGCGAAGGCGGCGCCGATGACCAGCAGCAGGCCGAGCGCGGTGAAGCTTTCCGAGACTTTGGCGACGGCGATGAAGCGCAGCAGCGGATTGAGCACGTAGCGCGAGGCGAGCGTCGCCACGACGAAGGCGCCGATGATGATGAGGCCGACCCACCAGCCATAGGGATTGTCGGCGGCGGCGGCGGCGCCCGCGGCGGTGCCGTGGGCGGTCGCCAGCAGCGGAATGAGCGCGAGGATGGGGATGACCGCCAGGTCCTGCACCAGGAGCGTCACCAGCGTAGCACGGCCGGTGTCGGTGGTGGTGATGGCGCGCTGCTCGATCGACTGCACGGCGATGGCGGTGGAACTCATGGCGAGCGCAAGGCCGATGACGATGGCCGCCTGCCAGGTGGCGCCGAGCAGCATGGCGACGCCCGCGATGACCGCCGCGGTCAAGAGCAGCTGGGTCAGGCCGAGGCCCAGCACCTTGTTGCGCAGGCGCCAGAGCTCGGCGGCCTGCACCTCGAGCCCGACGAGGAACAGCATGATGACGACGCCGAACTCGGACACCGAGCGGATGGTTTCGGTGTCGGAGATGAGGCGGAAGCCGTAGGGGCCGACGGCGACGCCGGCAGCGAGATAGCCGAGCACGGTGCCCAGCCCCAGCCATTTGAAGATCGGCACCAGGGCGACGGCGACGATGAGGAGAACGGTGATGGCGAGAAGCGGATTTCCGGCCATTGCTGCTCGCCCCCCTTGCGAGCGGTGTTCTAGTCGCGCTCGGCGGTGTCGCCCTTGAGCGACTTGAGCTTGGCAAAGACCGAGTCGGCGTCGATCTCTTCCTCGCGCTCGGGCCGGCGGCTCTCGTCGGGCGACGACGGCTCGGTGGTGCCGGTGCGGCCGCCGGCAGTCGCCATGGCCTCCTCGGCGCTCATCAGCATGGTGCCCTGCTCGGCCTCATCAGGCGAGGGGGCGCCGCTGCGGGCGGCGGCGCGCTTGACCTCGAGATCGAGGTCGATCTGGCTGCAGAGCCCCAGCGTCACGGGGTCCATCGGCTGGATATTGGCCGAGTTCCAGTGGGTGTTCTCGCGCACCGAATCGATGGTCGACTTGGTGGTGCCCACGAGGCGCATGATCTGCGCGTCCTTGAGCTCGGGGTGGTTGCGCAGCAGCCAGCGGATGGCGTTGGGGCGCTCGTTGCGGCGCGAGATCGGGGTGTAGCGCGGGCCCTTGCGCTTGGCGGCGGCGACGCGGACTTTCGGGTCGCTCACCTGCATGCGGTAGGCGGGATCGGCCTCGGCCTTCTCGATCTCCTCGCGCGTCAGCTGGCCGTTCTGGATGGGGTTCACGCCCATGATGCCGCCGGCGACGTCGCCGTCGGCGACGCCCTGCACTTCGAGCGGATGCAGGCCACAGAAGGCGGCGATCTGCTCGAAGCTCAGCGACGTGTTGTCGACCAGCCACACGGCGGTGGCCTTGGGCATCAGGAGGGTCGTCGTCATGATAAACTCGCTTTCGGGTGGCGGCCGGGCTTCACCGGCGCGCCCCGCCTTTCGGCTGTAAGAAAAGGGGGATGCGGCGAATATACGGGGTCGGCGGGCGGGATTCAACGATTTCCGGTGGGCGAGTGGTAGCGGCGAGTCCCCCCACCCCGCGCCGCTAACTCGCTCCGCTCGTAAGCTCTGCGCCCTCCCCACGCGAGGGAGGGAGAGGCGGGTGCCGGGCGCTAGGTCGTGAGCACGGTCTTGCCGTAGTGCGCGGGGTGTTCCATCGACCGGTGGGCGTCAGCGGCGCGGGGGAGGGGGAAGGTTTCGACGCGGGGGTGCGGCAGGGCCGGGTCGGCGAGGGCGGGCCAGAGATGCGTGCGCAGGTGCGCGGCGATGGCGGCCTTGGTGGCGGCGGTCTGGGGCCGCAGGGTCGAGCCGGAGATGGTGAGCTGTTTTGCGCTGATCCTGTTGATCGGCAGCGTGCCCTCGCCGCCCGAGAGCGTGCCGACGATGAGGATGTGGCCGTGACGCGCAGAGGCTTCGATGGCGAGCGCGGTGAAGGCGCCGCCGGCGACATCGACGACGCGGTCGATGCCCGCGCCGGCGGTCAGCTCCCGAGCTCTGGCGACGATGTCGTCGCGGTCGCGGCGGATGACGGCGGGGGCGCCGAGGCCGAGGGCGTAGGCGGCTTTTTCGTCCGAGGAGACGATGGCGATCGGGTCGGCGCCGAGGATGCGGGAGATGAGGATCGCCGCGCCGCCGATGCCGCCGGCGCCGCCGCTGATCAGCACGCTCATGCCCGCGGCGAGGCCGGCGCGCAGCACCAGCGTCTGGGTGACGGTGAACCAGCATTCGGGCAGCGCCGCGGCTTCCTCGAGCGACCAGCCGGAGGGGACGGGCAGGACCTGACCGGCGGGCACGGCGACATATTCGGCGTAGCCGCCGCCGTTGGTGAGCACGACCACACGATCGCCGATGCGACACGCACCGGCGGGATGGACGACCTCGCCGGCCACTTCGAGGCCGAGCAGGGGCGAGGCCCCGGGCGGCGGCGGATAGGTGCCGCGGCGCTGGCCGAGGTCGGGCGCATTGACGCCGGCCGCGGCGACGCGAATCAGCACCTCGCCGTCCCCGGGCGCGGGAACCGGAACACGGGCCGGCGTCAGCACTTCGGGGCCACCGTGGCCGGCAAGGGTAACGGCGGTCATGGTTTGGGGGAGGGACATGCGCGCGAGTTGACCGCGATCCGGCTTGTCCGGCAAGCGCGGCCGGCTAGGATCGGGCGTCCCAAGGGAGAAGGCGCGCGATGTTCGACGACGATCTGCCGAAAAAGCCGAAGCTCCACGAGGTCGGGATGCCGCTCGAGGCGATGTCGGTCGAGGAGCTTGGGGATCGCATCGTGCTGCTCGAAGACGAGATCGCGCGGCTCCGCGCGGCGATCGAGGCCAAGCGGAAGAGCAAGAGCGCGGCGGACGCGTTCTTCAAGCGTTGATCCGGTAATTTTACGGCCCTTGCAAGATAAATCCGTGATGAATGCGGCAAACATGCCGAGTTCACGCGGGCTGACGTAATCCCGTCCTCATCGGCGCCAGGCGCGCCACGACATCAGGCGACCTCAGGTCGCCGCAACAACGAGGACGATATGCGCACACTCAAGACCACGGCGGCCGTCACGCTGGCCCTGCTACTCGCGCTCACCGGCGCGGCCGATGCCGGATCGCACCGGATCACGGCCGACGACAGCACCACCCCCACCACGCACCCCCTAGATCCGGGGACGACCGACACGCCCAATGGCGGGGATGCCGGGGGTGGTCCTTCGACGCATCCGCATCACGGCGGGCTCAGCGCCAATCCGCAGTCGATCCCGATGGCGTCGATGTCGTGCGGCTATATCCCGGCCAACAACGGCTTCTGGGGCGGCGCCTACATGACCAACACCGGCAACGTCACAGTGCATGCCGGCTCGCGGGTGATCTTTCACTTCCCCGGCGGCGACCTCATCATGGTGGTGTCGATGGACGTGGTGCCGGGCGGCCAGTGGGCATTCTTCGATGACGGCGATCCGAACTTCTCGTTCCCGGCCGGGACGGTGGTTCCCTACGGCACGCCCTGCTCGTTCGACCTGGTGCTTGCATAGGCCGTGTGACCTGCAGTCGAATTGTTGAACCGGCATTCATGGCCGGTTCAAATCCATCCGCAGACCTTCGCGCCCGCCGCCGGATGACCCGGCGGCGGAGCGGGACCGTTCCCGCAAAGAGGTCATGCGATGAAGATCGCAACAGCCTGCGCGATCGCCGCCTTCTCGGTGTTCGGTCTCGCGGGATACAGCGTCATTACCGGACAATCGGCGACGGCGCTCGCCGGAACGACTGAATGCGACGGCAAATGTCCGCCCAGCAAGCAGCCGAGCAATCCGCCCGTCTCGTTTCCCAGCGAGCCGAGCTTTCCGAGCCTGCCGAGCGTGCCTGACGACAGCTCCAGCACACCAGGTACGCCGGGCAGCGGTTCGACCACGGATGTCCGGCTCGCCTGCCAGTGGGCGCTCGACGCCAACGGCAAGACGATGGCGGTGCGGTTCACCAACACCGGCGACACGACGATCAAGGCCGGCACCGGCCTCGATGCGCTGATCCCGGGTAAGACCGGCCTCGGCTACGACCTGGCGCGGGATCTCAAGCCGGGACAGTCGATCATCGTGCATTCCAAGCTCGCCTGGCCGGGCGAGACGCCGCAATGCGTCGCCAAGGCGCTCGACAAGTAGCCGGCCACAGACCACCACAGGGTTCACGATGAGACAGGGTTCAGAGCCGGGCTCACCGCTGGGTGGGCCCGGTTTCATTTTGCCCGCGGCTAGAACGCGGGCAGCGACTGGGACAGTGTTCCACCAATGCGCACCGGGCTGACGTGGCGGGTGAGGCCGGTGCGTGGATCGGTCTCGATGGCGACGCCGCAGAGGGTCGCCTCGCCTTCGGCGGGGGTGAAGCGGCCGTTGGCGATGCCGGTCAGGAAGCGGTTGAGCGGCTCGTCGGCCTCGACGCCGATGACGGAATCGAAGTCGCCGCACATGCCGGCATCGGCCATGAGCGCCGTGCCGGATTTGAGGATCCGGGCATCGGCCGTGGGGATGTGGGTGTGCGTGCCGACGACCAGGCTCGCCTTGCCGTCGAGGAAAAAGCCCATCGCCTGGATTTCCGAGGTGGCCTCGGTGTGGAAATCGACCACCACGGCATCGGCCTGCTCGCCGAGCGGGCAGGCGGCGATGGCCGCTTCGACAGCGCGGAACGGATCGTCGACCGGGTCCATGAAGACGCGGCCCAGCGCGTTGATGACAAGGACGCGATGGCCGTTGCGGCCCTCAATCAGCGTCGCGCCGCGGCCGGGCGTGCCGGCGGGCATGTTGAGCGGCCGCACCAGGGTCGGCTCGCGGCCGATATAGGTCAGGGTGTCGCGCTGGTCGAAGGCGTGATCGCCCAGCGTCACGACGTCGGCGCCGGCGGCGCGGAGCTCGGCGTAGTGGCTTTCGGTGAGGCCGCGGCCGTGGCTCGCATTCTCGCCGTTGATGACGACGAAATCGAAGCCGTGGTCGGCGATCAGGCGGGGGAGGCGCTCGGTGATGGCGTCGCGGCCGGCGCGGCCGACGACGTCGCCCAGAAACAGCAGCCTCATGCCGCCTCGCGGGCGAAGCGGCGGGCGCCCTGCTCGGTGACGACCATGTCGAGCGGGACGTCGTGTGGCTCGCGCGGCACGGCGTCGAGCTCCTGCGCGGCAAAGGCGATGCCGACCAGCCGAGGCTTCTTGCTGAGCCGGGTGAGCGTGCGGTCGTAGTAACCGCCGCCATAGCCGAGGCGGGTGCCTTTGGCGTCGAAGCCGAGGAGCGGCATGATGATCAGGTCGGGCTCGACCTGCGGCGCCGACTCGGCCGGGGCGAGCGTGCCGAAGCCGGCTTCGTAAAGCGGCGTGCCGTGTTCCCAGAGCCTCAGCTCGAGCGGCTGGTCGTCGCCCAAAACCACCGGCAGGCAGACCGGCCGGAACGCGTCCATCAGCCGCACGATGATGGGCTGGCAGTCCATCTCGTCCTTGATGCGCCAGTAGCCGGCGACGATCTCGGCGGCCTCGAGCGGCAC
>CAYRZM010000281.1:0-5637 GCA_964428685.1 uncultured Devosia sp.
GCCGAGAAGGTCGGTGCGCCCCTCATCGCCGAGTGCTTCGCCAACTTCGAATGCCGGCTGGTCGATGCCAGCATGGCGCGCAAATACAGCCTCTTCGTCTTCGAGGTGGTGAAGGCCCACGTCGCCACCTCGCCGAAATACCCGCGCACGATCCACTACCGCGGCGACGGCCGCTTCATGGTTTCGGGCGAAGAGACCTCGCGCTGGCGAAAGCTGTTCAAGCCCGAGATGCTGGGGAACGTGTGAGATTCAGAACGTCTCTGGCCACTTCCTGGCGGTATGCGCGACTGCAAGGATTTCGACGTCGTCGGTGACGCGGTAGACGATGATGTAAGGCATGTCCGCGAACACCAGTTCGCGTGTCCGTGGGACGCGACCCGGCCGACCTGCGAGTGGATGCTCGGAGAGCAATTGCTCAGGACGGCTCGTCAGTGCGAGAGCAATGTCGTGCGCCGCCGCCGGACTGTCTTCGGCGACGTAGTCCTGGATTTGATCGAGTTGGGAAAGCGCCGGGCGAGTCCAACGGACCCGCATCAGCGATGCTTGTTGATGACGCGCGCCACTTCATCGGCGGACGCAAAGTCCCCTCGATCCGCCGCCGCAATTCCCATCGCGACCTTTTCGAGGAAGTGTTCCTGCCAAGCGAGCGAATGGCCGTTCTCTAGGGCATCGGCAATCACTTGCGACGCGGACAGCTTCGAGCGCGCGGCGATCGCGTCGACGCGGGCCTTTAAATCATCGTCGATGTCGAACGTGAACGTCATGCGCTCAATATGACATCGGACGCCGCGCCCCGCTACCCCGCTGCCGTGTACGCCGTCTTCACCTGCGTGAAGAACTCGACGGCATACTTGCCTTGCTCCTTAGGGCCGTAGCTCGAGCCCTTGCGGCCGCCGAAGGGCACGTGGAAGTCGACGCCGGCGGTGGGCACGTTGACCATCACCATGCCGGCCTCGGCGTTGCGCTTGAAGTGGGTGGCGTATTTGAGCGAGGTGGTGACAATACCGGCTGAAAGTCCGAATTCGGTGTCGTTGGCGGTCGCCAGCGCCTCGTCGTAATCCTTGACGCGGATCACCGACGCCACCGGCCCGAAGATTTCCTCGCGCGAAATCCGCATCTGGTTGGTGGCTTCGGTGAACACCGTCGGCTGCAGATAGTAGCCGGGCTTGCCGAGCTTCAGCAGCTCGCCGCCGACCGCGAGCTTGGCGCCTTCCTTCTTGCCGATTTCGATGTAGTCGGTGTCCTGCTTGAGCTGGCCCGGATCGACCACCGGGCCGATCTCGACGCCCTTTTCGAGCGCGTCGCCGACCTTGAGGTTGCGCACCCGCTCGCTGAGCGCCGCGACGAACCGGTCATGGATGCCTTCGGTCACGATCACGCGCGACGAGGCGGTGCAGCGCTGGCCGGTCGAAAAGAACGCGCTCTGCGTCACCGTCTCGACCGCGACCTTGAGGTCGGCGTCGTCGAGCACGATGGTGGGGTTCTTGCCGCCCATCTCGAGCTGGAACTTGCGCATCACCTTGACCGACGCGTCGGCCACGCGCCGGCCGGTGCCGACCGAGCCGGTGAAGGTGAAGGCAATGATCTCGCGCGCATCGAGCATCGCCTGGCCGACGACGGACCCCTTGCCCATCACGAGGTTGAGCACGCCCTTGGGCAGCCCGGCCCGCTGCAGGATGTCGACGATCGCCCACGACGAGCCGGGCACGAGGTCCGCCGGCTTGAACACCACCGTGTTGCCGTAGCAGAGCGCCGGCGCGATCTTCCAGCTCGGAATGGCGATGGGGAAATTCCAGGGCGTGATGATGCCCACGACGCCCACCGGCTCGCGGGTGATCTCGACGCCGACGCCGGGCCGCACCGAGGGGATCGTCTCGCCCGAGAGCCGCAACGCCTCGCCGGCGAAGAACTCGAAGATCTGTCCGGCACGCGTCACCTCGCCGATGCCTTCCGGCAGGGTCTTGCCTTCCTCGCGGCTCAGCAGCGCACCAAGCTCATCCTTGCGCGCGAGAATTTCGTGCGCGGTCCTGCTGAGGATGGAATGCCGCTCCAGCAGGCCCGAGCGCGACCACGCCGGAAACGCCGCCTTCGCCGCAGCGATGGCGCGGTGCGCGTCCTCGAGCGTGGCGCGCACGTAATGGCCCACGACCTCGTCGGTGTTCGACGGATTGATGTTGGGCACCCCCTCGCCGCCGATCCATTCGCCGTCGATCAGGTTTCTGTGCAGGTCGTCCATCTTTGTTCCTCAGGCCTCGACGTACTCGGCAATGGTGGTCGGCTCGGGGACAGGCAGTCCGTCCTCAAGGAGCCCCTCGACGTGGAGGCGAATGGCCTCTCCGATCTCGGCCTCAACCTCCTCGACGCTGTCGCCCGTTGCGATGCAGCCCGGAAGATCCGGCACGTAAGCGGAATAGTTGCGCGCCGCCTTTTCGATAACGATCGCATAACGCATCAACGTTTCTCCTTGAGGGCGGCCTGTTTGAGAATGCTGTTCAGCGTCCCGGGTGCAAGGTCGTCGCTCGGCTTTCCGGCGACGGTCACGCGTCCTGTTTTGCTCGGATGCTTGAATTGGCGGTGACTGCCGCGAATTGCAACTACGTACCACCCATCGGTTTCGAGCATCGCAATGATTTCCCGGATTTTGACAGTGGGCATCGCTCGCTCAAATCATCCCCGCTTTCGCCAGATCGCGCATCAGGTGGCTCGCGCCATAGGTCCAGGGCGGACATTCGGTGGCGAGGCGCACGCGGTTGCCGAGCGCCCCGAGCAGCGGCGTCGAGATCGTCACGATGTCGTTGGGCTTGTGGGTGAAGCCCTTGCCTACACCGCCCCGATCCTTGACCGGCGCGAACATGGTGCCGAGATAAATCACGACGCCGTCGGGGTATTGGTGATGCCGGCCGATCGCGCCGGCCACGAGAGACTCCGGCGAGCGCGAGATCTGGCTCATCGAGGAATGCCCCTCGAGCACGAAGCCATCCTCGCCCGTGACCTCTAGCCCGATCTCGGCCCGCGCAATGTCGGCGAGCGCGAAGCCGCCGTCGAACAGCCGCACGAGGGGGCCGAGCGAGGCCGAGGCGTTGTTGTCCTTGGCCTTGCCGAGGAGCAGCGCCGAGCGGCCCTCGACGTCGCGGAGGTTGACGTCGTTGCCGAGCGTCGCCCCCACGACCCGGCCCGACGAGGCCACGACCAGCGCCACCTCCGGCTCGGGATTGTTCCACTCGCTGATCGGCAGAATGCCGACATCGGCGCCGTAGCCCACCGCGCTCATCGGCTGGCACTTGGTGAAGATTTCGGCGTCCGGGCCGATGCCGACTTCGAGATACTGGCTCCAGACGCCCTTGCCGATCAGCGTCTGCTTGACCTTCATGGCCGCGTCGGACCCTGGCACGAGCTTGCTGAGGTCGGTGCCGATGAGCCCGGTGATTTCGCTGCGCAGCGCTTCGGCCCTGGCCTTGTCGCCGCGCGCCTGCTCCTCGATCACCCGCTCGAGCAGGGACACGACGAACGTCACACCCGCCGCCTTCACCGCCTGGAGGTCGACCGGCGCGAGCAGCGCCGGCATGCGGTCGGAGCGCGCCGCGGCCCAGCTGTTGGCGACAACGGCATCGAGCGTGCCTAGATCGGTGCCCGGTGCGCCCGCGACATAGGCCGCCGGATCGGCCATTTCGCAGATGTCGCGCACCGTCGGCGCCGCTTTGGCTGTGATGTCGACGACGCGGCCTTCGCGGACGGTCACGACCCGCGGATAGCCGATCCCCGGCACCATCGCGCGGCCCACGAACGTTCCCTGCGGCGGTACGATCTGCGGCATGTCCACTCCTCGGCGGGCGCTAGGTAACCCGGCCTCCTCCGGCCTGTCCAGCCAAGCCGGAGGGACGTGCCTCAACCCTTCGTCGGAGCCTGCCCAAGGATTGCCGCGCGCGGGGCGTCATAGTCGTGACCGCTTGCCTCGGATACGAATTGAACCTTAGGAGTACCCCCATGCGCCCGCTGCTGAGCCTCGCCCCCTTCGCCCTCTGCGCCAGTTTCGCCGCGCCCGCCTTCGCCGCCGGCACGATGCAGCTCGGCGGCCACGGCGAAGTCATGGCGGCGCCGGACACGGCCTACGTGACCTCGGGCGTGACCTCGCAGGGCGCGACGGCGAAGGAAGCCCTCGACGCCAACACCGCCGACATGACGCAGCTGATCGGCGTGCTGAAGGCGGCCGGCATCGATCCGCTCGACATCCAGACCTCGGGATTCTCGGTCAACCCCAACTACGTCTACACGGACGACAAGGACGCCCAGGGCTACCAGCTGCCGCCCAAGATCGCCGGCTACACCGTCACCAACTCGGTGACCGTGCACGTGCGCGACCTCAAGATCCTCGGCAGCGTGCTCGACCAGGCGGTGAGCGTGGGCGCCAACACCATCAACGGCATCAACTTCGCCGTCGAGGACCCGAGCAAGCTCTACGACGAGGCCCGCAAGGCCGCCTTCGCCGACGCGAAAGGCAAGGCCGACCTCTATGCCGAAGCCGCCGGCGTCGGTCTGGGCGCGATCGAGAACATTTCCGAAAGCTCCGGCTACACCCCGCCGCCGCAGCCCTATGTGGTCAAAGCCATGGCCGCCGCCGCCGACCGCTCGGCACCCGTGCCGGTCGAAGCCGGCCAGCTGACCTATTCGATCGATGTCAGCGTGACGTGGGATTTGAAGCAGTAGGCGCTATCCCGCGATCGCCTTCCAGATCATGTTGAGGCCGACGACCACGAGGAACACCGCGAACACGTAGCGGAGCGTTTTCTGGTCGAGGCGGTGCGCGAGGGCGGCGCCGAGGGGTGCGGTCAGGGCCGCGAAGCCGCCGACCAGCACGAAGGCGATGAGGTTGACGTAGCCGAGGCTGAGCGGCGGCAGGCCCGGCACGCCCCAGCCCGAGAGCATGTAGCCGATCGTGCCGCCGATGGCGATGAAGACGCCGATCGCCGCGCTCGTTCCCACCGCCTTGTGCATGGTCTCGCCGAACGCCACCAGCGTCGGCACGCTGAGCGAGCCGCCGCCGATGCCCATGAGCGACGACAGGAAGCCAACCACGGCGGCGGCGACGCGGTTGGTGAGCGCCGAGCTCTTGAGATGGCCCATCAACCGCTGCTGGAACGGCGTTACGATGTTGAGCGCGATCAGAAGCGCAATGACGCCGAAGACGATGCGCAGCGTTTCGCCGGTGAACCAGTGGGCGAGCAGCCCGCCGACGAACGTGCCGATGGCGACGATCGGCGCCCAGAGCTTCAGCCGCTCGAGGTCGACCGCCCCGCGCTTGAGGTGCGAGCGCGCGCTCATCGTGCCGGTGGGGATGATGATGGCAAGCGAGGAGGCGACGGCGACGTGCTGCGCCGCATCGCCTGAAAAGCCCAGCGCCTCGAAGGCGGTCGAAAGGATCGGCACGATGATCACGCCGCCACCGACGCCCAGCAGCCCCGCGAACACGCCCGAGACGCAGCCGCCGAGCGACAGCGCGAGGATCAGCGGCCAGTAGGTGAGGATGAGGTTCATGCCCCCTCGCCGATCGCGTGCAGCACCACCTGCCGCCGGTGCGGCCGCGTGCGGTGCTCGAAGAGATAGATGCCCTGCCACGTGCCGAGCACTGCCCGGCCATCG
>CAYRZM010000282.1:0-3888 GCA_964428685.1 uncultured Devosia sp.
GCCCCGAAATCGGCTATCGAAATGGCGTTCGACCGGAAGCCCTGCGATGAGCGATCCCCAGGCCGCGCGCCGTCCGCCCACCATCAAGACCATCGCGGCCGCGCTGTCGCTCTCGCCCTCCACCGTGTCGCGCGGCCTCCAGGGCGATCCCGCGGTCACGGCGCAGACGCGCGCGCGCATCGTCGAGGCCGCCGAGCAGCTCGGCTACCGCCGCGATTTCCGCGGCGTCAATCTGCGCACCGGCCGCACCTTCATGCTCTGCGCGGTGCTCGCCGCGCCGCCGAGCCAGGAGTTCGGCGACCCGGCGGCGATGCATCTCATCCAGGGGCTGATCGCGGGCGTCGAGGGCACCGACTTCAAGATCGTGATGCGGCCCGTCGAAACCTCGGACCAGCGGTTCGAAGCCGTGAAGGAAGCCGCCGCGACCGGACGCTTCGACGGCATCGTGCTCGATCATTCCGAGCCGCAGGATCGCGGCGTGCTCTATCTTCTCGAAAAGCAGGTGAAGTTCGTCACCTTCGGGCGCACCGAGCTCTTTTCCGAGCACCCCTATTTCGACATCGACAACGAGGACGCCGCCTGCCAGGCGACCCGCCACCTCATTTCGCTCGGCCACCGGCGCATCGCTTTGGTCGATCCGCCGGCGCGCTTCCTCTTCACCCGGCAGCGGCTCCGCGGCTACCAGCGTGCGCTGGAGGACGCCGGGATCGCGTTCGACCCTGCCCTGGTCGCCGAAATCAGCATCGGGGCCCGCCGCGTGCGCGAGCGGGTGGCGCAGTTCCTCGCCATGCCGGATTCGCCCACGGGCTTCGTCACCGCCAACGAGGTCGCGACGATGGGGGCGATCGGCGCCGCCCGCGCGCTGCCGGCCAAGACCTTTGCCAGGCTCGGCTTCGTGTCGCGCGACGGCACGCGCATCTTCGACTATTTCGAGCCGCCGGTGTCGAGCAGCTTCTTTCCCCTCCTCGATGCCGGAGAAGCGCTGGCCCGGGCGCTGGTGCAGGCGGTCGAGGGCGCCGACGTCGCCTCCCTCCAGTCGGTGCAGCGCACCGAACTGATCGTCCGGCCGCACCTGACGCGCGGCGAAACGCTCTAGGCCAGCTGCGCCATCACGCTCGGTCGCCGCTCTTTGCGCCAGCGCTTGCGGAGCGCCCGCGACCGATTGCCCACCAAAAAATGCAAACGATTGCATTGACACGTATCCGCCCACGAAAATAAGCTTCCGGCGTGCCTTGGGAGAGGCACCCAGATTTTCTGGACCCTTTTGGGAGGATCAAGTCATGAAACGCCTTTTGGCGGCGGGCATCAGCCTCGCCGCGATGAGCCTTGCCGTCCCTGCGATGGCGCAGCAGACGGGCATCGACCCGGCGCAAGTGAAGGGCAAGATCACGGTGATCACCCATTTCACGAGCTACATCACCGATGGCCTCTTCGACCGCTGGAAGAAGGAGTTCAAGGCCATGTATCCCGGCATCGAGGACGTCGATGTGCAGGGCATCACCGACTATGCCGGCACCATGCCGACCCGCCTCACCACCGGCGACTACGGCGACGTGCTCGACGTGCCCACGACGGTGACGCGCGAGGAGCTGCCCGACTTCTTCCTGCCGCTCGACAATCTCGATCTGGCCAAGGACTTCTACTACGCGGAGAACTACACGCAGGACGGCCACGTCTATGCCTTCACCGACGGCGTGTCGGTCAACGGCATGGCCTACAACAAGGCCGCTTTCACCAAGGCCGGCATCTCGGGCGTGCCCAAGACCTGGGACGAGCTCATCGCCGACATGCAGAAGCTCAAGGCCGCGGGGATCATCCCGATCATCCTCAACATGGGTGCGGGCTGGCCGATGAGCACGAGCGATGACCTCGCGCTCGACATCTATGGCAAGCCGACGCTCCACGCCGACATGATGAACGATCCGGCGCCCTTCACCGCCGACAAGGCCTATGGCAAGGCGCTCGGCATCTACCACACCTTCATCAAGGACGGGCTGACCGAGCCGGATCTGACCGCCAACAACTGGGAAGATTCCAAGGGCTGGATCGCCGGCGGCAAGGGCGCCATGTGGTTCCTGGGCAGCTGGTCGATCAACCAGATCATCCAGGAAGGCAGCGTCAAGGCCGGGATGAGCAACTACGATCCCAAGAACATCGGCTACTTCCCGCTGCCCTATGACAACAGCGGCGGGCCGTACAATGTCGACTCCGGCCCCGACTATCCGCTGGCGGTCGCCAAGAACTCGAAGAACCCGATCGCGGCCGAAGCCTGGCTCGCCTTCCTTCTGACCAAGTCCGACCTCAGCCAGGTCGCCGGCTTCATTCCCGGCTACAAGCCGATGCCGCCGACGCTGTCGCAGATGAGTGAGTTCCAGAGCTACAAGCCCAACATCATCCAGACCGTCGCCGACCCGTCGGATTTCACCACCGCCTCCAACTCCATCAACTTCGGTGGCGGCAAGGCGGCGCAGGCGCTGATGCTGGCCGACGACTACGATGCCGCAGTGGCCGACCTCAACAAGCAGTGGGCCGGTGCGATCGGCAAGTAAGCCCGTCTCTCCCGGAGAAGCGGCGTGGCGCGGACATCGTGCCGCGCCGCGCTTTTGCGTTGACCGGCTGTCGCAAAGCCTCGACTCTGAGCCTCTGGGGGAAACGGCGATGACCGGTGGCGGGGAGACGTGCCGGTGACCGAGACGGTCGTGGCGGCGGCGCGCAGAGCGCGGTTCCAGCTGAGCAGCCGCGCGCAGCGCAACACCACCATCGTGGTGTTCCTCGTCGTGCCGGTGGTGAGTCTTGTTCTCTTCAACATCTATCCGGTGCTCGAGCTGCTCTGGATCAGCCTCACCGACTTCAATTCGATCAACTGGGCGCGCGCCAAGTTCGTCGGCGCACAGAACTACTTCGGCCTGTTCGGGCGCGACGCGCGGCTGCTCGCGCCGATGGTCAACAGCCTCTACTACCTCGGCGGCAGTCTGGTGCAGATCGCACTCGCCACCTGGTTCGCCGTCACGCTCAACGACCGGCTGCCCGGCTCGCGGGTGTTCCGCACCATCCTGTTCCTGCCGTTCGTGCTCAACGCGGTGGCGGCGGCGCTGATCTTCCGGCACGTGCTGCAGCTCGACGGCACGCTCAACGACCTGCTGGGGGCGCTGTTCGGCCCGGGGGCGAAGTTCCCGTGGCTCGACGCGTCCAAATCCTACACGAACTTTTCGCTCGCGGCGGCGAGTGTGTGGCGCTACCTCGGCTTCAATCTCGTGGTCACCTTCGGCGTGCTGCAGTCGATCCCGCAGGACCAGTACGACGCGGCCCGCCTCGAGGGCGCCAACGGCTGGCAGACCTTCTGGCGCATCACCTTCCCCTCGATCCGCCTCGTGCTGCTCCTGCAGCTGATGCTGTCGGCGGTCGGCTCGCTCGAAGTGTTCGAGATCCCGCAGATCATCACCATGGGCGCGGGCAAGACCGCGACCTTCGCCATCAACATGATCCAGACCGGCTTCGAGTTCCGCCGCGCCGGCGTCGCGGCGGCCATGGCGGTGGTGATGCTGCTCATCGTCGCCGTCTTCTTTGTCGCGACGCGGCTCATTTCGCACAGCAGCCGGCTCGTCGGCGAGGCGACCGCCAGATGAGCCGCCGCAAGGTTCGCCGCCGGCCGCTGACGCCGGGCAAGTTCGCCTTCCGCATCTTCCAGTATGCGACGCTGGTGGTCTTTTCGGCCATCGTGCTGCTGCCGCTGTGGAGCGTGCTCGCCGGCTCGTTCAAGACCCCGCTCGAATACACCAACACGCCGCACGCCGCGCCGCCGGCCAACTGGCTCAACTTCGACAACTATCTCGACGTGATCTTCCCGGTGACCGGCCTGCCGATCGGCTGGGCGTTCTTCAACACCAT
>CAYRZM010000283.1:0-11113 GCA_964428685.1 uncultured Devosia sp.
GAAGTTGGGCAGCGGTTTGCCGCCGGCGATGTCGTCGGCATACTGCTTGTAGATGGTCTCCCACTTGTATTCGGCGCCGGTCACGAAGCCCTTGGGCGCGAGCGGCGCCTGGCTGGCGTTGTGGCCGCAGGTCTTGACGCCGCGGCCCTCGGCCGTCTGGATCACGACCTTGGGTCCGTCGACATGGCAGGTGATGAGCTCGACACCGGCATCGGCGAGGGCGTTGGTCGCCTCGGCCTCGCGCACCGGCAGGCTCCAGTCGCCGGTGAAGATCACCTGCACGGTGGCGTTCGGGTTGACCGAGCGCGCGCCGAGCAGCACCGAGTTGATGTTGGAGAGCACCGAGGGGATCGGCTTGGCGGCAACGAAGCCGATCTTGCCGGTCTTGGTCGAGAGGCCCGCGGCGACGCCGTCCACGTAGTGTGCCTGGTTGAGGTAGGGGAAATAGGAGCCGGCGTTCGCCGGATCCTTGTCCTTGTTCCACAGCGGCGCCGCGTGCCGGAACTGCACGTCGGGATACTTCTTGGCGAGATCGACCACGAAGGGACTGTAGTAGCCGAAGGAGGTCGCGAGGATCAGGTTGGCGCCGTCGAGGTTGATCATCGACTCCATGGATTTGGAGACGGCGTCGGTCTCGGGCACGTTTTCTTCCTCGACCACCGTGACGCCGGGCAGGCTCTTCAGCGTCGCGACGGAGACGGCGTGCGCCTGGTTCCAGCCGAAATCGTCCTTGGCCCCGACATAGACGATGCCGATCGTGACGGCCGTATCCGCCCGCGCCGGCCCGAAGGGCAGGGCGGCGGCCGCAAGGCTTGCGGCGCTGCCCTTGAGCAGCGCGCGCCGCGAGAGTGTGGTGAAGTCCATGATGGTCGGTCCCCGGTTGTTTGCACCTATGGGGATCGATGCAAGCGATGTGCCAGCGGCGGGACCCAAGCAATTGCAGGACCTTGCGGCGTGATCACCGGAGGGGTCGGGCCGCACTCGTGCCGAAATAATCGGCTGTGCCTATTTCTTGGGCGGATTTAGTCCCATTGCATACAATTGGTTGACGAGCCCTTCAGGGGCCTTCCGGGCGACTAGGCGGCGAACCGCTCCGCGGCGAAGGGCTGCACGTTGAGGAACGGCGTTTGGCCGGTCATCATCTCCGCGACCAGCCGGCCGGTGACGGCGCCGAGGGTCAGCCCGTGATGGGCGTGGCCAAAGGCGAACCAGAGTCCCTTGTGGCGCGGCGCAGGCCCGATGATCGGCTTCATGTCCGGGGTGCAGGGCCGCGCGCCCAGCCACGGCGCGGCGTCCAGCCGCTCGCCGAACTCGAGATATTGCCGCGCCGTCGCCTCGGCGCCGTTGGCCTGCTTTTCATTGATCGGCGCGTCGAGGCGGGCGAACTCGGCGCCGGTGGTGATGCGGATGCCGCGGCGCATGGGACTCATGAGGAAGCCCGCCTCGATGTCGAGGACCGGGTGGTGGAGCGTCGTCGCCGATGTGCGGGCGTATTCGCGGTGATAGCCGCGCTTGGCGAAGAGCGGCAACCGATAGCCGAGCGCCCGCGTCGCCTGCGCGGCCCAGGGGCCGAGCGCG
This sequence comes from uncultured Devosia sp., assembly GCA_964428685.1. GTDB lineage: Bacteria > Pseudomonadota > Alphaproteobacteria > Rhizobiales > Devosiaceae > Devosia_A. The sequence goes on from CAYRZM010000283.1 coordinate 1,579, forward strand.
AGCACGACCTCGCCGGCGCTCGCGGGGCCGGCGGCCGTGGTCACGGCCCAGCCGGCGCCCGCCGGACGCAATGTTGCGGCGTCGCCGGTCGCGATCGTGCCACCCAGCTGCTGGAACAATGCGGCATAGGCGGCCACCAGTCCGCCGGGATCGCGCACCGTCCAGGGATCGGTCCAGTGCAGGGCGCCCGCCGTGCGGAGGTGAAGTCCCGGCTCGGCCCGGGCAAAAGCGTCGGCGCCGAGCTTGGCGTGGTTGACGCCATAAAGGCGCGCGTCGCCGTCGGCATCGGCGTAGGCTTGGTCGCGGCGCTGAGGCGTGCGGAACATCAGCATCCAGCCCTCCCGGCCGATCAGGTCGCCGGCGCCGGCGGCGGCGATCAGCTCGGCATGCTCGCTGACGGAGTGGGCGATGAGCGGCGCATAGTCGGCGACGATCCGCCGATAGCGGTGCGGCGCCGAATGCCACCAGTACTGCGCGAGCTTGGGGGCGAAGCCGGGGAGCGCCGCAAGGTCGTAGCGGGTGTCGAGCCCCGCGCCGCGCGCGATCCGCAGCAGCGTCGCAAACTCGCGCGGAAAGGCCCGGGGCCGCACGCCCTCACGCTGGATCAGACCGGCGTTGCCGTACGACGTTTCGCGCCCCGGCGCCTGCCGATCCACCAGCAGCACGCTCAAACCGCGGCGCTGGAGGTGGATGGCCACGCACACGCCGATGATGCCGGCGCCCAGAACGATGACGTCCGCCAACTCGCAAGTCCTCGTGCGGCCGACGTCCCTTCGGGGCGAACCCGGCCGCTGTTGCCGCCCTCTTTGCACGGGGAGCGGATCGTGTCGATGCCGCTGCCCGCGAGAGCGTCCGAACCGTTGAACCGCGCCCGCGAATAAGGAACAGTCCCCGGTGCAGGGCGGGACATCCCGACCGCCAAAGGACCTTTCTGTGACGGACCCCATTCCCTTCTTCGACGGCCACAACGATTTCCTCCTCCGGCTCAAGGAGGCGCCCGATGCGCGCGAGGCGCTGTGGCTCGGCGCAACCGGGGCGGGCCATCTCGATCTTCAGCGCATGAAGCGCGGCGGCTTTGCGGGCGGGCTCTTCGCGATCTACGTGCCGTCGCCCAAGCAGGGTCTCGACTATATGGGGATGATGAAGCGCGCGCCGTTCGAGGTTCCGCTGCCGCCGCTGATGCGGCACGAGGAGGCGCAGCCGGTGGCGCTGGCCATGGCGGGGCTCCTCCACTGGATGGAGCGCGCCGCGCCGGACGATTTTGCGGTCTGCCGCAGCGCCGCAGCCGTGCGGGCGACATTCGGCAGGGGCCGCATTGCCGCGGTCATGCACATGGAGGGCGTCGAGGCGATCGGCCCCGACCTCGATGCGCTCTATCTCTTCTACGACATGGGCCTCCGCTCGCTGGGTCCGGTCTGGAGCCGGCCGACGGTTTTCGGCCACGGCGTGCCGTTCAAGTTTCCGGGCCATCCCGACATCGGACCGGGCCTGACGGACCGCGGCAAGGACCTCGTCCGTCTCTGCAACGCGCTCGGGGTTCTGATCGACCTCTCGCACATGAACCAGGCGGGGTTCGAGGATGTGGCGCGGCTGTCGACGGCGCCGCTCGTGGCCACGCACTCCAACGCCCACGCGCTCTGTGCGTCGCCGCGCAATCTCACCGACCGCCAGCTCGGCCAGATCCGCGATTCGGGCGGCATGGTGGGGCTCAACTTCTCGACCTCGTTCCTGAGGGCCGACGGCATGGGAACGGCCGATGTCGGCCTCGAGGCGATGGTGCGCCATATCGACTATCTCATCGACAGGCTCGGCGAGGATCACGTCGGCCTCGGCTCCGACTTCGACGGCTGCGTGGTGCCCGATGCCATCGGGGACGTGACCGGCGTGCCGTTTCTGTTCGACGCGTTGCGCGCCCACGGCTGCGACGCGGCGCTCCTCGCCAAGCTGGCGCACGGCAACTGGCTGGCTTGCCTCGAGCGCACGCTCAAGGCCTGAGCCCCGGGGACCCGCGGCAGAGCTGCCATGCGGCGGTGTCCGGGCAGTTGCAGTCGGTGGACGGTTCCGTCACAGTGGCCGCCGGCCTCGCGACCGGCGGGCCGACAATGAGGATCGTGGTGCCGCCGACGTCGTTTCTCCGTTCGCTCTTCGGCGACCGTGCCACCCGTTCCCGGCTGCTTTGGCTCTATGGCGGTCTCCTCGCCTTCAACGTCGCGGCCTGGGGCTGGGCCTATGCGCAATTCTCGCATCAGCCGGTCCTGCTCGGCACGGCGTTCCTCGCCTACATCTTCGGGCTCCGCCACGCCTTCGACGCCGACCACATCGCGGCCATCGACAATGTCGTGCGCAAGCTGATGCAGGAGGGCAAGAAGCCGCTCGGCGTCGGCTTCTTCTTTTCGCTCGGCCACTCCTCGATCGTGGTCATCGCGTCGGCGGTGATCGCGGCCAGCGCGGCGGCGCTGCAGGGGCAGCTCGACGCCTTCCACGAAATCGGCGGCGTCATCGGCACGCTGGTCTCGGCCTTCTTCCTCCTCGCGATCGGCCTCGCCAACCTGCTGGTGCTGCGCGGCATCTGGGGCGCGTTCCAGCGGGCGCGGCGGGGCGACAGGATCGTCGACGAAGACCTGGACCAGATGCTGGCCGGGCGCGGCTTTTTCGCCCGCATCTTCCGCCGTGTGTTCGGCGTGGTCCGCAGCAGCTGGCATATGTATCCGGTCGGCTTCCTGTTCGGGCTCGGCTTCGACACCGCGACCGAGATCGGGCTCCTCGGCATTTCGGCGACGCAGGCCGCGAGCGGGATGAGCTTCTGGTCGATCCTGGTGTTCCCGGCGCTGTTCACGGCGGGCATGGCGCTGATGGACACCACCGACAGCGTCGCCATGGTCGGCGCCTATGGTTGGGCCTTCGTCAATCCGATCCGTAAGCTCTGGTACAACATGACCATCACGGCGGCGTCAGTGGCGGTCGCCATCTTCATCGGCGGCATCGAGGCGCTGGGGCTGTTGTCCGACAAGCTCTCGCTCAGCGGCGGCTTCTGGGACGTGGTCGGCAGCCTCAACGACAACCTGACCAGCTTCGGCTACGCGGTGGTTGCGGTGTTCCTCGTGAGCTGGCTCGTCTCGACGCTGATCTATCGCGTCAACCGCTACGACGAGCTGGCACGCGACTAGAGTTCCGCTCTAGCCGGGCTGAAGCTGGACCAGCAGTACGCCGGCGACGACCAGCACCGCGCCCAGCGCCAGTTGCGGCGTCACGGGCTCGTGGAACAGCCAGATCGCAAGAATCGGCACCAGCACGAACACCAGCGCCACCGCCGAATAGGCGACCGAGAGCGGCATGACGCGTAGCACCCAGACCCAGGCGAGGATGGTGACGCCGTAGCAGACGACGGCGCCCCACATCGCCGGCACGCCGAGCAGCCGCAGCGACATGCCGACGAGGTTCGTTTCGCTCATGACGTCGCGGGCGGCCAGCTTGAACAGCAGCTGGCCGCCGACATTGGCGGCAATGACGATGGCGAGGGCGAGGTAGGTTCCCATCAGCGGCTCCTGAGGAACGCCTCGGCGACGGCGCGGTTCGACCGCCGGGCTTCGAGGTAGCTGTAAAAGCTCAGCTGGCGCAGTGGCAGGGGGAAGCGCGACAGGCGGACATCGCCGAAGAAGTGCGCGACCACCGCCTCGATCTCGGCGGCGGTGTTGAGGTGCTCGTGGCGCATCAGCACGCCGTAGTCGAGTCGGTTGCGCCGCCAGTAGGCGACACCGGTGGTCGTGCGCCAGGCGAGAGTCCACAGGAACCCGCCCTCGGACGGGATCCCGGCCTGGAACACGCCGCCGTCCGCAAGCAGCAGCGCCGCGCGCGCGACGATCGCGGGCAGGTCGTCGAGATGTTCGAGCACCGCGACGCTGGTGATGCGCGCGTAGCGATGATCGGCGGGCACCTCGCCGATGTCGGCATAGACCTTGCGGACGCGCCCCCGGTGCGGGCTCTGGGCGTAGAGCGCGGTGAAGGGCTCGACCACATCATAGGCGGCGTTCTCCGGCTCGTAGGGCAGCTGGTTGAGGGTACCCGCCCCGAGCTCGAGGACGTCGCCCGCCGGTCCCGCGGCGACGCGGCGGTGCATCCACGATTCGAGCCCGCTCGAGATGCGGGTGACGAAGCTGCCACCCTCGCGGTTCATCTTGTACTCGCGTTCGTAGACCGCGGCATACGCCGCCGGCAGCGGCGGCCGCGTCTTGGGGTAGCGCGCGAGGAGGGGCGCGATGGCGTCGCTCATTGGAGGCTCCAGAGATTGACCACGGCCGGCGGCGTGCCGGTCGCGCCGAAGCGGCTCCAGCCCGGCGCGAAGACGTAGAATCCGCCGGCGCGGAACAGCGCGTCGTCGGCCGACATCGCAGCCGCAATCCGTCCGGCCGTGGCGCGATCGGTGACGTAAAGCGAATCGGGGTCGAGCGCGTCGCGGACGATGCGGTCATCGAGGGTTGCGTTGTAGGCGGCATAGGCCGCATCGTTGGGCCGGGCAAGATACACCGCGTCGGTGGGTTTACCGCGCCGCAGCGCGAAATAGGCGATCTGGTCCCAGCCCGGAACCTGGTTGGTGGCGGGCAGAGCGCGGACCTTGGCATAGTGCGCGGCCACCGCATCGAGCCGCGGATCGTCGAGCGAGGTAGGCCAGGTCGCTCCCGTCATCGCGAATTTCGGGGCGAATGCGCTCCAGCCCGGATAGGTGTCCCACACCTGCACCGCGACCAGCACGAGCAGGAGCGGCCCGGCGGCGCGCGCGCCAAAACGCCGTTCCAGCACCCACACGGCACCGATGACGATCATGTAGAGCACCGGCCAGAAGAAGCGCCCGGAGGCGCGAAGGCTGCCCGCGAGCGTGTAGATTATCTCGGGGACCGGCACGGTCATCTGCAGGTCGGCGATGGTGATCAGCGGGCTCACGGCAAAGAGCGTGAGCACCCCCGCGGCGACGACCAGCGGCCAGATGCGGCCCGCGGTGCCGGTGGCGCGGGCCCGCCCGATGAACGGCAGCGCCAGCACGACGGCGATCATCGCTCCGAGCCCGAGATAGGCGAAGCCCTCGTACTGCCCGCCGCCCTGCGGCAGCATGGGCAGCAGCGCCGACCACGACCAGGGATCGGTGAAGGTGCCGTTGGGGTTGATGAGCGAGAGCAGATTGAGGCTGAAGGTGCCGTAGCCGAAGGTCAGGAGGCTCGATCGCAGCGGGAAGAAGCCGCCGAGCCAGAGCGCGCCGAGGGCCGCGGCCACACCCGCCACCAGCTCCGCCATCCATGGCAGCGCGCCCTCATGCCATCGGCCGCGCCGGACAAAGCTCGCGAACCAGACGGGGAGGATCATCGCGAAGAGGTAGGTGTGGACCAGCGCGCTCACCGCGATCAGGGCGATCCACGCCCAGGATCTCGAGAATCTCGGCGGCGCGAGACAGAGGTAGATCGCGGCGAGCACGATCCAGTGTGCGATGAGAGAAAAATGCAGCTCCAGCCGCCAGAGGAAGGGTGGCGCGAAGAGCAGCAGGCCCGCCGTGCCGAGCTTGACCACGGCGTCGCGGGTGAAGAGGCCGGCGATCCGCACGGCGAACCACGCCTGGAGGAGGAAGCAGGCAAGCGTCCACCAGCCGGTGTACTGGAACACCTCCGGCAGCAGGCCGGAGACCAGCTTCAGCGGCAGCGCGATCAGCGGGATCGAGTCCGAAAAGAGGATCGCGCTCGAAAACTGCAGCCCGTAGTCGGGGTCGAGCCCCGGCGGCCACATCGCCGGCGCATGGCGGAAGAACTCCCAGCCGAGATAATGGGTGAAGGTGTCCTTCTGGGTGGTCAGCCACAGCATGTTCCCTGGGTCGAGCACCTTGGGCCCGACGACGGCGAGGAAGGCGGCGAGGCCGGCGCCGAGAGCCAGCAGCGGATCGGCGACGCGGCTCGGACGGGTTGTCGCGGCGATGCCGGGATCGGTCACGGAGCGCGACCGGCGGCGGGGCGCGCCGGCGCATCGATGACCGCGTCCGGGCCGAGCCGTTCCCACTCGATCCAGCGCGGCCGCTGCTGCACGGTCGAATAGATCTTGCCGATGTACTCGCCGACGACGCCGAGCGACAGCAGCTCGATGCCGGCGAGGAAGTAGATCGGGATCGTGGTCGAGGCCCAGCCGGGCACTGTGTCGCCGACCACGAGGCTGGCCCAGAGGATGAAGGCGACCATGCCGACGCTCACGATGAAGCAGAGGATGCCGAGCAGCGAGATGGCGCGCAGCGGCACGACGCTGAACGAGGTGATGGCGTAGAGCGCAAAGCGCAGCATGCGGCGCAGCGAATACTTGGTCCTGCCGAACTGCCGCTCGGTGACGGTGAAGCTCACCTGCTGCGTGTTGAAGCCGAGCAGCGAGCAGATGCCGCGCACGAAAAGATTGGTCTCGGGAAAGGCCAGCAGCGCGCGCATCGCGCGGCGGTCGAGCAGGCGGTAATCGGCATGGTTGGGCACGACGTTGACGCCCATCGTGCGCATCAGCCAGTAGAACAGCGACGCACTGGAGCGCTTGCCCATGCCGTCGCTCCTGCGGTCGCGGCGGACGCCGAGCACGATATCGGCGCCGGCATTGTGGGCGGTGACGAAGCGCGCCATCGCCGCTGGCTCCTGCTGGAGGTCGGCATCGATGGTGATCGATATATCTGCTTCGTCGCAGACCGCCGAGATGCCGGCGAGCAGCGCCGGCTGGTGGCCGAAATTGCGCGAGAGCCGGAGACCGCGGACTCGGCGGTCCGCCGCCTGCGCCGCGCTCAACCGCGCCCAGGTCTCGTCGCGGCTGCCGTCGTCGACGAAGAACAGGAACGACCCGCGGTCGATGAGGCCCTGCGCGACCATGGCGTCGAGCTCGCCGAGCAGGGTCTTCGTCGCATGGGCGATCGATTCCTGCTCGTTGAAGCACGGCACGATGACGGCGAGTGTGGGCGGCACGCTGCGGACCCCGCGAAAGGTGGCGGGAATCCTACGCAAGGGAGGTGTGGCATTGGTTAAGCGGCCCACCGCCACGTGCCGATGCCGCTGGCCGGAAAGGCTTTACGGCCGGGCGTTTCCGCTGTTTCATCCGGGGGCCGGACGCGCAACTCCTCCCGGCAGCTCAGGGGAATTTCATGAAGTACCGCTATCTCGGCCGCTCGGGCCTGCTCGTCTCGCGCATCTGCCTCGGCACGATGACCTTCGGCAACACGCAGTGGGGCTGCGACCAGGCCGGCGCGAGCGCCATCGTCAACCGGTTCGTCGAGGGCGGCGGCAACTTCATCGACACGGCCGACGGCTATTCGGGCGGCGAATCGGAAAAGATGCTGGGAGTCGCGCTCAAGGCGCACGCGCGCGACAGCCTGGTGATCGCCACCAAATGCTGGTTCGGCACCGGCCCGGCGCCGACGACGCGCGGGCTTTCGCGCAAGCACATCGTCGAATCGGCCGAGCAGAGCCTCAGGCGGCTCGATACCGACTACATCGACCTCTACCAGTTCCACGGCCCGGACCCGTATACGCCGCTCGAGGAATCGCTGCGGGCGGCCGACGATCTCATCCACGCCGGCAAAATCCGATATCTCGGCTGCTCCAACCTCTATGCCTGGCAGATCGCCAAGGCGAACGGCGTCGCCGCGCTCAAGGGCTACGAGCCGCTGGTCTCGGCGCAGCATCTCTACAATCTGCTCCGCCGCGACATCGAGCGCGAAATCCTGCCGGCCTGCGCGGACCAGGGGCTCGGCATGATCTGCTGGAGCCCGCTCGCCGCCGGCATGCTCAGCGGCAAGTATCGCGCGCAGGACAAGCCCGACGAAACCTCCCGCATCGGCATCCAGGCGGCGATCACGCTGCCGCGCTACTGGTTCGAGGATGCGCTCAAGACCATCGACAAGCTGGTCGAGGTGGCGGCACGGCTCAAGCGCACGCCGAGCCAGGTGGCGCTCAGCTGGCTACTCGGCGATCCGCGGGTCACGGCGGCCATCGTCGGTGCACGCAAGGTCGAGCAAATCGCCGAAAACCTCGCGGCGGGCGACGACGACCTGCCGGCCGAGGCGCGGCAGGAACTCACCGACGCGATGCCCTTGAAGCTCGGCTATCCGTACGAATGGATGGCGACCAACATGCCGGGCACGTTCGGTCGTGCCGAGATCGAGCCCACCCACGCGGTGCAGATGCCGCGCTGAACCCCAGGGCTGGGCCTCAGGCCCAGCCGGTTTCGCCCGGCCAGAGGTGCGCCATGAGCCAGTCCTCGTCGAGGGTCACGCCGAGGCCGGGCGCGGTCGAAACCTGCATCTTGCCGTCGGCGATCCTCAGCGGATTGGGCGTCGCCCAGGCAAGGCTCGCGGCGCGGCGTGTGCATTCGATGCGGGGGCAGTTGAACGTCGCGGCGGCGAGCTGCTGGCTCGCGGCGTTGAGCAGCAGGCCGCTGACATTGTGGAGCGCGAGTGGCGTGCGGTAGCGCGCGGCAAGCTCGGCGATGGCGCGCGTGCCGGTGATGCCGCCCGAGCTCACGATGTCGGGCTGCAGGCAGTCGACGGCCTGATGCTCGAGAAAGGGCAGGGCCTCTTCGGCGAGTTCGAGGTTTTCCCCGGTGAACAGGGGAATGCGCGTCGAGCGGCGGAGCGCGAGCCAGTTCTCGGAAAAGCCCGGCTGCAGCGGGTCCTCGAAATAGATCGGGCGGATGTCCTCGATCGCTTCGGCGACGGCGATGGCGCTCGGCGTGTCGAGCTCGCAGTGGCAGTGGACGATGATGTCGATGTCGTCGCCGAGATGCTCCCGTGCCGCTTCGTAGTAGCGGCGGATGGTCCGCACGTCGCCAGGCGAGAGGCTCGGCACGTATTCCTGCATGTTGAGGCCGAGCGGCGCGTGGATGTCGACCTTGAAGGTCCTGAAGCCGTGCGGATCGGATTTGAGCTTGGCCGCCTGGTCGGGCCATTCGGCCGGATCGACGAAATGCGGGCAGTGTGAATAGAGCTCGATCTCGGACCGGAAGGCGCCGCCGAGCAGCTTGTGGACCGGCTGGGCGAGCAGCTTGCCGGCCAGATCCCACAGCGCCATGTCGATGCCCGAGAGCACCGGGGTGAAAGGGCCGCCCTGCGGGTAGGCGTAGAACATGTTGTGGTGGTGGACGCCGATGTCGAGCGGGTCCTTGCCCAGCAGCGCCAGATGCGGCAGCCGCCCGCCGCCCATCGCCTGCACATGGAGCATCGCACGGACGACGTCGCCGTCGAGGTGGCCGGCCTCGCCATAGCCGGAAATGCCAGCGTCGGTGTCGATGCGGACGAGGCAGAAGCCGGCATCGATGCGCATCGCCTTGATGCCGGTGATCTTCGCCTGGCCGCGGTCGGCGGGCCCCAGGTGCGGTTGGTTGGGCATGCGTCTCCTCTCCGGGGATGCCGTCAGCCGAAATGCTCCACCGCGGCGCGGTCGAGCAGCTTGAGCATCGCCTTGCGCGCCTTCTCGGGCTTGCGCTTGACGATGGCATCGTAGACCGCGACGTGGTGCTCGTAGCCCGCGTGCATGCCGCC
>CAYRZM010000284.1:0-3205 GCA_964428685.1 uncultured Devosia sp.
GGATCACCTCGGCGGCAGCGACGGCCACGTCGCGGCCGGCCAGTTCAGCCTCGCCGACATCGTGATCGCGCTCTCGACGCAGCGCTGGCTGTCGACGCCCTTCGACCGGCCGAAGCTGCCGGCGGTCGAGGCGCACTACGCGAGGATGAAGGAGCGCCCGGCGGGGGCGCAATATATGGGACCCGGCACGCCCTAGAGGGCGGCCCGATCAGCCTTCGCGGTAGTGCTGGATCCAGGTGGTGCGCAGCCCGGCGAGGCCGTGCTTGTCGATGGCCGCCTGCCAGTTGAGGAATTCGTCCACGCTCAGCGTGTAGCGGGCGCAGGCCTCTTCGAGCGACAGCAGGCCGCCGCGCACGGCCGCGACCACTTCGGCCTTGCGGCGGATGACCCACCGGCGGGTGGTGCTGGGCGGAAGGTCCGCGATGGTCAGCGGACTTCCATCCGGACCGATCACGTACTTGACGCGGGGACGCATTGCGACGGTCATTTTACTCACTGACTCGACCTGACCTTCAGTCGAGACTAGTCCATCGCGCTTAAAATTTGCCTAAGCTAACCTCTACAAGCCGTTAAAATTCCCGCCTGTTGCGGGAAGGATTCGCCGAAGAATCAGGGAGTTGCGGCTAGAGCGCCGTTCCGGATGGCGGAGCGGATCGTGGCAGCTCCGGGGCATGGTAAACGCGCGGTTTACGACGACGGCTGGACCACCGAGGTAACGCCCGAGAGGTTGAGCCGCGAGCTTCCGACCAGCAAGACGGGCTCGCTGCCGGTGAAATCGACCCCCGTGACGACACCGGTGGTCTGGGTCGAGACGTTGATCGACTTGCCCTCCGGATCGACCGCCTGCATCGAGATGGAATAGGTGCCCGGCGGCTGGGTGTTGCCCTGGTTGTCGGTGCCGTCCCAGGTGAATTGGCCGGACCCGGCCTGCATGTTGCCCTTCTCGGTGTAGACGGTGTTGCCGCTGGCGTCCTTGATGTTGACGGTGACGGTCGCCGCGTCGGCGATGGTGAAGTTCCACTGCGCCTTGTTGTTGACGAGCTCGGACTGGACGCCCGAGGCCGTCACGGTCTTGCCGATATAGCCGACGGCGCTGGAATTGACGCTGTTGGCGTTGGCCGTGACCAGCGAGGAGAGGAAATCGTTGGTCTTGAGCTGCTGCTCGACGCCAGAGAACTCGACCAGCTGCTGGGTAAACTGGTTGGTGTCGAGCGGATCGAGCGGGTTCTGGTTCTTGAGCTGGGTGGTGAGGAGCTGAAGGAAGGTGTCGAAGTTGCCGGCGATCGTCGTTTTGTCGATCGCGCTGCCGCTACTGGACGAGGTTCCCGAGACGCCACTGACGGTCATGCTGGCCTCCTAGACGAAAAGATTGACGCCGCCCGCCGAGGCGGTGCCGCGATAGAGGGTGATGGCGGGGACGGCGGTATCGTCGTCGCCGGCGTTCGCGGAGGGCGTGAAGCGCGCTCCGGGGTTCGCGCCGCCCTGCCGCTGGTCGCCGCCGGCTAGGCCGGCGAAGGGATTCTGCCTGAGCGAGAATTCGAGGCTCGCCTTGCCGCCATCGAGGCCGGCCTGGGTCAGGGCCTTTTCGAGCGAGCCGCGATCGCGCTGGAACATGTCGAGGGTTTCCGACCGATCGACGGTGAGGCGCGCATTGAGCGCGCCGGTCGCATCGACATGCATGCGGACATCGACGCGGCCGAGCTCGGGCGGATCGAGGCGGATGGTGAAGCGCGAGGTCCCTTGCTGGACCTGGCGCACCATCTCGAAGGCCAGCTGTCCCATGTTGATGGCCGCCGGCGCCGACGTGTAGGCGGCGATCTGCGGGCGCGCGACAGCCGTCGCAGTTGTGGACGGGGCCGCGGTGGCTGCGGCGGTGGAGGCGGTCGGATCGGGGCGATCGGCCTTCGCGTCACCGGCGGTCGCCGCGGCGATGAGCTTCGCATCGGACTTTTGCTGGTCGTCCGAGGCCGGCTTGTCGCCGGGTTTGCCGTCGCCGGAGAGCTTCGCCACCGTGACGGTGGCCGGAGCGGTGGTGGACGTTGCGGAGGACGCGGGAGCAGGGTCGGGCGCTTTCGGCGCCGGCGTTTCCGCGACCGTGGCGGGCAGTGGCAACTGCGGCGTTGCGAGTTGCGGAGCGGTCGGCGACGATGGCGGCGCGCTGGGGCCGGTGGCCGGCGGCGTGTCGCCGATGAGCTGCCGCACGATTTGGTCGAGCGCCGTTCCATCGGTGTCTGCGGTTCCGGTGATTTGCGCGAGCGCCTCAGGGCTCGCCTGCGCCGCGTCGAGCTTCTGCGCAAGCGCGGTGAGTTTTTGCGCGACCTCGGGAGACACGGGGGCGACGGTGGTCGAGACCGTCGCGAAATCGGCCGAGAGCTGCGCGATCGCCGGCAAGGCCGGAGCCGGAAGCGAGGGCGTCGGGCTGTTTTGCGTCGTGCCTGCGGAGGGTATTGCGGCGACCGCCAGAGGATCGGGCGCGGCGGCCGGCGCGAGCGGTGGCGTCGCCGCGACAGCCGGAGCAACGACCGGGCCGGCGATGAGGGCCGCGAGGGCGTCGGCGAGGTCGCCGAGTTTCTTGAGCTGATCGGGCGTGGGTTTGTCGCCGGCGTCGAGTTCGGCCTTGATGTCCTCGACCGTCTTCGTGAGGGTCGTCAGCAGCGGCAGCCCCTGCGGCGTCGCGGACGGGGCCGCCAGCGTCGCGGGATCGATCGGCGTGCCGAAGGGAACCGGCGCCGGGGCAGTGGCGTCCGCCGCTGCGGGCGTCGTGGCGGCACCACCCGCGAGGAGCTGGTCGATCAGCGCCGCGAGGAAGCCCGCGCTGCCCGCGGTGTCGGCGGACGCGACCGCGCCGGCCCCCGCTGCGCTGGTCGCGGCGGGTGTCGAGGCGGTGTAGCTGATGCTCAAATGAGCGGTCATGCGGCGTCCGGACAGAGTGATCCGGGGAGTGCGATGCAAGCTGCGGGCCAAGTGAGAGCGCCTTGCGTGCCAAGGGTTTGGTGGCGCGCCGAGGCGGCAGGAGTTGCTGGCGCGGCAGAAATTGCCGGGACCGGCGCGATTGCGCGGACGGACGCCGCTCTTTATATCCCCGGCGCATTCACCTGGGCCTTGACCCCAAGCTGGATCGGAAGATGGACCTCAATTCTCTCGACGTGCCCAAGCGGCCGTCGGACACACGCGTCGTGGTCGCGATGTCCGGTGGCGTCGACAG
>CAYRZM010000285.1:0-2312 GCA_964428685.1 uncultured Devosia sp.
CTATCTCGACAGCGCCAAGACCGCGCTCATTGGAGCGCCGATCTACCTGGTCGAGGAAAAGGACGGCATCACCGTCGAGGTCGCCATGTGGTGGAACGACGGCTACCACGAGAACGTCCTCTGCTTCACCAACAACATCCCACAGCGCGACGGCGGCACCCATCTCGCCGGCTACCGCGGCGCGCTCACCCGCCAGGTCACCGCCTATGCCGAAAGCTCCGGCATCCTCAAGCGCGAGAAGGTGACGCTGAGCGGTGAAGACGCGCGCGAGGGGCTCACCTGCGTGCTCTCGGTCAAGGTCCCCGATCCCAAATTCTCGTCGCAGACCAAGGACAAGCTGGTCTCCTCCGAAGTCCGCCCGGTGGTCGAGAACGTCGTCAACGACCGCCTGAGCCAGTGGTTCGAGGAGCATCCGTCCGAGGCGCGCACCGTCGTCGGCAAGGTCGCCGAGGCCGCCGCCGCCCGCGAGGCGGCGCGCAAGGCGCGCGAGCTCACCCGCCGCAAGTCGGCGCTCGACGTCAATTTCCTCGCCGGCAAGCTCAAGGATTGCTCCGAAAAGGACCCGGCCAAGTCCGAGCTCTTCCTCGTCGAGGGCGACTCGGCGGGTGGCTCCGCCACCCAGGGGCGCGACCGCTCCAATCAGGCCGTGCTGCCGCTCCGCGGCAAAATCCTCAATGTCGAGCGCGCCCGTTTCGATCGCATGCTGAGCTCCGAGCAGATCGGCAACCTGGTGATGGCGCTCGGCACCTCCATCGGCCGTGAGGAGTTCAATCTCGACAAGCTCCGCTATCACCGCATCATCATCATGACCGATGCAGATGTCGACGGCGCCCACATTAGAACGCTGCTCCTCACCTTCTTCTACCGCCAGATGCGGCCGCTCATCGACAACGGCCACGTCTACATCGCCCAGCCGCCGCTCTATAAGGTCAAGCGCGGCTCGTCCGAGCAGTACCTCAAGAACGAGCGGGCGCTCGAGGACTACCTGATCCAGGGCGGCGTCGACGACGCCTCGCTCACCGCCGCCTCGGGCAGCGTCCACACCGGCGCCGATCTTCTGGCCATCGCCCGCGAGGCGCGCGACATCGTCCACCAGATCGAGAGCTTCAATTCGCGCTACAACCGGCAGCTGCTCGAGCAGGCGGCGATCGTCGGCGCGCTCGATCCCGATCTGGCCGCCGATCCGGCGCAGGCGGCTTCCGTCGCCGCGCGCATCGCCGCGCGGCTCGATCTCAGCGCCGAGGAATACGAGCGCGGCTGGACCGGCGCGCCCGACGGGCAGGGCGGCTACACCTTCACCCGCACCGTCCGCGGCGTCACCGAGCGCCACGAGCTCGACGCCAATCTTCTTGCCAGCGCCGATGCACGCAAGCTGCGCCAGATGCTCGAAACCGTCCGCGCCCTCTACGACGGCCCCGCCCGCCTGTCCCGCAAGGACATGGCCACCGACGTCTTTGGCCCGTCCTCCCTCTTCGCCGCCGTTTCCGCCGCCGGCCGCAAGGGCGTCACGCTCCAGCGCTACAAAGGCCTCGGCGAAATGAACCCCGAGCAGCTCTGGGAAACCACCCTCGATCCCAACATCCGCACGCTGCTCAAAGTCGAGATCAAGGACAGCGACGACCACGACCGCCTGTTCTCCGAACTCATGGGCGACCTCGTCGAACCCCGCCGCGACTTCATCCAGGACAACGCCCTCGCGGTGGCCAACCTCGACGTGTAACCGGCCGCGCCGCGCCGCGCCGCGCTCTAGCGCTCGCCACTCTCCACAATGTCATTCCCGCCTGCGCGGGAATGACTCCGGGAGGCATGACCCGGACATCCTCAGCAGCCCTCATGGTGAGCCTGTCGAACCACGAGGGCGTGGCACCGAGTGTCTCCACTCACCGCGTGTCATCCCAGCAAAAGCCGGGACCCAGTTCGCAATAAGCTCAGGCCTCACCGCCCCCGGCCGCCCCTCCACCGCCGTTCCGGCGGTCCCCCTCCCCAGCAAAGCTGGGGAGGAACCCCCACTGATGCCGCGGTTCCTGCTGCTCCTCCCCATGCGAACGCATGGAGAGGGGGACCATGCGCAGCATGGTGGAGGGGCGGCCCGTGCCAGGGACCATCGGCCGCTCCCCCTTCATCCCCAGCCCTCTCCGCCCATCTTCGCCCCACTTATCCACGTCGTTTCCAGTGCGGCTATTATGCCTCCACCTCGTCCGCACGGACGGCAGTCGACGGCGAACGACGCGAACGAGGCCGGTAGGCGTGAGGGATCGTCCCCTTGCGAGGTTTGGGCTTAACGCTGGCGGCAGGACTCGCCAGCCTGAACC
>CAYRZM010000286.1:0-14658 GCA_964428685.1 uncultured Devosia sp.
CGGGCGTCGTCCATCACGGTGCGTCCGCCATATTCCGGGCTCCGCCGCCACTCCTCGGCGACGTATTCGTGGAACGACGGTCCAGTCGCATGCGCTTCCACGGTCCGGGCCTGCGCGTCGAGTCGCCTGATCGCCGAAAGCTCCTCGCTCTGGCCGAGCCGCGCCTTGACCACGGCGTATTTCAGCACGCGGATGGTCTCGTCGTAGACCTTGAGCGGCACCGGGAACGGCGCGCCGTCCTTGCCGCCTTTGCTCATCGAGAACCGCGCCGGGTCGGAGAAGCGATGCGGCGCGCCATGGATCACCTCGGCCACCATGGCGAGCGAGCGGACGGTGCGCGCACCCACGCCGGGGACCAGCAGCAGCTCGGAAAAATCGGAAGGTCCCTTGTCGGCCGCCGCCGTCAGCGACGCGTGGAGGCGGCGAAGGATCACATCCTTCGGCCGCACGTCGTGATGCGCCGGCATCACTAGGTCGGGCAGCATAGGCTCGAGGTCTTCGGGCCGGGCTTCCGGCGCGGCATCCCGCCCCTCGAGCCGCCCCACCTCGCGAACGATGCCGTCGGGTCCCGCGCTGCCGAGCAGATCGATGCTCGCCGTGCGGGCCCGCGATGCGCGCACATCGGTGAGGTTGACGATGGTGCCCTGCCCTTCGCCCTCGATGGCGGTGTGCGGCGCCTCGACGAAGCTTCGTAGCCCCTCGCTCTGCCAGTGGTAGCGCCGCGCCGTGCCGGTTTCGTCCTTCATGCCCTGCTGCACGACCACCCACTTGCCGTCGTCGGCGACGATGAAGCCATGGAGGTAAAGCTCGAACCCGTCCTGCACCGCGGCGCTGTCGACCTTGGCCACCAGCCGGCTCGCCTTCGCGAGCGCCTCTCCGTCGAACCCGACACGGTTGCCGATCTCGACCAGCTCCTGCGGCGTCTTGCGCGAATGCTTGCCGCGTCCGCCGCAGACGTGGAGCCCAAGCTCCTTTTGGAGCGGAAGCAGGCCGCGCTTGAGCGCCCCGATCACCGACGTGGTGATGCCGCTCGAGTGCCAATCCATCCCCATGACGGCGCCGAACGACTGAAACCAGAAGGGGCTGGCCAGCCGGCTCAGGAATTCGTCACGCCCATACTCGCGCACGATCGCTTCGGCGATCACCGCGCCGAGCTTGCTCATCCGGCCCGCCAGCCACTCCGGCACGCGGCCGTGGTGCAACGGCAGATCGGCGCTTCCCGCACGCTGGGCCATTGGAGTCTCCTTCCGGCGAGTTGAAGACTACCACGGAACAAACCGGAAACAAAGTTTTGGACCAAAAAAGGGCGTTGACAGACCGTCGTCCCTGCTGCATAACCAAATCGTTCTATAACACTTCGGTTATGCAAATGACGCCGTCCGACCGCCTTGATGCGACCTTCATCGCCCTTGCCGACCCGACCCGGCGGGCGATCCTCGCGCGGCTGATGAGCGGCGATGCCTCGGTCCGCGAACTGGCGGCGCCGTTCGCGATCAGCCAGCCGGCCGTGAGCAAGCATCTCAAAATCCTGGAGCGGGCCGGGCTCGTCAGCCGCTCCGCCGACGGCACCCGCCGACCGGTCAAGATCGAGGCCGCACCCATGAAAGATGCCGTCGCCTGGCTCGAAGAATTCCGCCGCTTCTGGGAGACGAGCTACGCTCGCCTCGACGATTTGCTCCGGACCCTGCAGACCCCCGTCAATACCGACGCGCCGCGTGCAAAGAAGGACAAGCCCGATGCCTGAGCCGCTCACCATCACCACGCCGGGCGACCGCCAGATCGTCGTCACCCGCCGCTTCGACGCGCCACGCGAGCTTGTGTTTCTTTGCTACTCGAAGCCCGAGCTGCTGCGCCGCTGGTACGGCCTGCCCGACTGGACGACCTTCGTCTGCGACATCGACTTCCGGGTCGGCGGCAAATGGCGGATCGGACAGCGCTCACCGGATGGCTATGAACTCGCGAGCCAGGGCCTCTACACCGCCATCGTCGCGCCCGAACGCATCGAGCAGACCGAGTTCTACGACGACAACTGGACACAGGGCGGAACGGTGAACGCGCTCGCCCTCAGCGAAGCGGGCGGCGTCACCACCTCAACGATGACCATCACCTTCACCTCGCCCGAGGCCCGAGCCGCCGCGGCGGCCTCGCCGATGGCGGTGGGCATGGAGATCGGCTTCAAGCGGCTCGACGCGGTGCTGGCCGCCGAACAGCAGACCTAGCCGGACGACCACCCGGAACGACCACCGGCTTCGCGAGGCCTCTTCGCGGGGATCGGCCCCTCTCACCCCAACCAAGGAGACCATCATGACCCAGAAACTCACCCCCTGCCTGTGGATGCAGGACATCGAAGGTGCGGCGAACTACTACGCGGAGGTGTTCAGGAGCAAAGCCAACCTCACCGCGCGGTACCCCGACGGACGTCCCCTCACCGCGCATGTCGACATCCTCGGCACCACCTTCATGCTCCTGGGCGACCAGACCCAGTTCAAGCCCAACGAGTCGGTCAGCTTTACCATCGACTGCAAGGACCAGGCCGAGGTCGACTACTACTGGAACCACCTCGTCGGCGACGGCGGCACGGAGTCGATGTGCGGCTGGTGCAAGGACAAGTACGGGTACTCCTGGCAGGTCACCCCGGCCGCCATCTCCCGCACCGTGGGCGGCTCCGATCCCGAAGGCCGCATGCGCGCCTTCGAGGCGATGATGAAGATGAAGAAGCTGATCGTCGCCGATCTCGAGAGCGCCTACGCCGGAAAATGAGCCTGCGCGAAAGGGCCTCGCGGCCGCTACCGATCGCGGGGCGCGCGCCGAACTACTGCGTCCGGCTCACCTTCCAGATGGTGCCCGACCCGTCTTCGGAGAAGAACAGGTTGCCCGACGTGTCGAAGGCCACGCCCACGGGACGGCCCCAGACGTCGTCGTCGTTGAGCACGAAACCGGTGACGAAGTCCTCGTAGGTGCCAGTGGGCTTGCCGCTCGCGTCGAAATCGAGCCGGACGATCTTGTAGCCAGTGCGGGTGTTGCGGTTCCACGAGCCGTGCATGGCGACGAAGGCGTCGCCACGATAGTCGAGTCCCCAGGCGCTCGAACTGTCGAACGCGATGTTGAGCGGCGCCGAGTGCGCCTGGAAAAGGACGTCGCCGACGGTGACCTTGCCTTTGAGGTCGGCGCGGGGCGTCTGCTTCCAGCGCGGATCGGGGTGGCTGCCGTTGTAGAACCACGGCCAGCCGTAGAACGCGCCCGGCTTCACCTCCGTCGCGTATTCGAACGGGATGTTGTCGCCGAGCGCGTCGCGCTCGTTGACGACGCACCAGAGCTTGCCCGTCGCCGGCTGCAGCGTCATGCCCGCGCAGTTGCGCAGACCCGTCGCGTAGGTCCGCTCCTTCTTGCCGTCGGGCGTGAAGGCCAGAACGTCGGCGCGGCGGTCCTCATCGCCCCATGCCGCGCCGAGGACGTGGCTCCGGATCCAGCTGCGAAGCCCGCCGCTCGGTGTCTTCTCCATCGTGCCGTCGCCGACGTTGCTGCCCGAGCCGACCGAGAAGTACATGGTCTTGCCGTCGGCGGAGAACACCACGTCGCGCGTCCAGTGGTGCTCCGACGGAATCCCGTCGAGGATCGTCTGCCCGCGGTCTTCGCCCGCGGCCTTCGGCGCTTCCATGTCGCCATCCTTGTAGGCGTAGCGCTTGAGGCCGTCGCTCTCCGCGACATAGACCCATTGCGGCTTGTCGGCCGGATAGAACGCGATTCCGTAAGGTTGGTTGAGCTTGTCGATGTAGACCGACTGCTTCACCGGTGTCGGGCTGCCGCCGGCAAAGCGATAGACGAGGACCTGTCCGTCCTCGGAGTTGGCGACGAACAGGTCGCCGTTGGGCGCAAAGCGGATGGCGCGGGGATTGTCGATGCCCTTGGCCACGAGCTCGATCTTGAAGCCCGCGGGCACTTTCGGCATCGCGCCCTCCGGCATGGCGACCGGCTGGGCCGTGTTCGAGGCGCTCTTGCTGACGAAGGGAGCCTCGAGATCGTTGACGGTCAGTTTCCGCGTGACGCCCGGCGCGTCGTCTTTCCAGCCGCCGAACGCGGCCTTCCCGGTGAGCACCTGTGTGTCCTGACCCAGGACCGAGCTGGACAAGAGCACGACCGCGAGAGCGGCGAAGGGGAGAGGGCGCATGGGAGGCCTCCGGCATGATGCGAAGCGGGTATCGCTCCTGTTACCGAAGCGAACGTCGCCACCGGCGATCTCTTCCCTTCGGACACAAGGCCGTGAAAACGCGAAAAGGTTCCATCGTCTCTTGCCGATGAAGCGCCGTTGGTGCAGGGTCGCGGCCCCTCCTTCCCTCCCGCACCCCAAGATCTCCTATGTCCCTGCTGTTTTCGCCCATCACCCTGCGCGGGACCACCCTGCGCAACCGCACCGTCGTCGCGCCGATGTGCCAGTATTCGGCCCAGCATGGCTTCGTGAACGACTGGCACTTCGTCCATCTCGGCCGCTTCGCCATCGGCGGCTTCGGCCTCATCATCCAGGAAGCGACGGGCGTCACGCCCGAAGGCCGCATCTCCTACGGCGACACCGGCATCTGGGATGACGCGCACATCGCGCCGCTCAAGCATCTCGTCGACTTCCTGCATCGGGAGGGCGCCGCAGCGGGAATCCAGCTCGCCCATGCCGGCCGCAAGGCCTCGACCCCGATCGCCTGGCGTCACGGCTTCGACGAGACGGACGCTGAAAAGCCAGAGGTCGCCTTCGAGTCGTGGACCCCGCTCGCGCCGAGCGCCATCATCCACTCCGAGACGACGCCCGGCTTCACCACGCCGCGGGCAATGACCGAGGACGACATCGCGCGCACCATCAAGGCCTTCGCCGAGGGTGCGGTGCGGGCCGACAAGGCCGGCTTCGACGTGGCCGAGATCCACGCGGCGCACGGCTACCTGATCAACCAGTTCCTCTCGACCGTCTCCAACAAGCGCACCGATCGCTGGGGCGGCAGCCTCGAGAACCGCATGCGCTTCGCGCTCGCGGTCACCGATGCCGTCCGCGCCGCCTGGCCGGCGGACAAGCCGCTCTTCGTGCGCATCTCCGGCATCGACGGCGGCAACGGCTGGAGCGTCGAGGATTCGAAGATCCTCGCCGGCGAACTGACCCGCCGCGGCGTCGACGTGATCCACGTGTCGTCGGGCGGCTTCGAGGGTCACGGGCTGAAGCCCGAGCCGCTCTATCAGGTGCCGCTGTCGCGCGCGGTGCGCGAGACCGGTGCCAAAACCATCGCCGTCGGGCTCATCGACGATCCGCACGATGCCGAAGCCGTGCTCGAGCGCGGCGAGTCCGACCTCGTGGCGTTCGCCCGTACGGCGCTCGAGGACCCGAACTGGCCGATCCACGCCGAGCGGGCGCTGGACGGGGCGCACTACGATTTGTGGCCCATTCAGGCGCGCGAGCGCATTCGCGGCAAGGACCGCGTGCTCGGCCGGCTGCAATAAGGCCCTAACATAGCCACCTGCCGGTCATTGCCCGTTCAGCATCCCGATGCAAGAACGGACGGTGATCCGGAGGGCACCATGAACTTGAAGCCGATGCTGGGCCTGTTGGCCCTGCCGCTGCTCGCCGCCTGCGCGCCGCAGGTTGAAACCACGATCCAGCTGAGCGACGTCGCCAAGGTCCTCGGCAACGGCGAAGCCGTTTCGGAACCGTTGCTGCTCAGCATTCCGCAGACCAGCGAGGACGACTGCAAGAAGGACCTCGACACGCTCATCGCCCGCCTCAAGACACTGGCTCCGGTGACCGGTAAGGGCCAGTGCACGACCAAGGACGGCGACGAGGTCGCCGAGATCGAGACGGCGCTGCAGGTCGTCACGCCCAAGACCAAGATCGGCGCCGCCAATCTCTTCGCGCTGGTCGTTGATCACGACTCCGACGGCAACGCCACTCTCAGCTTCGACGTGCTCAAGCGCATCGCCGATATCATCCAGACGCTCGCGGGCGACGACTCCTATTCAACGGACTTCGACCCCACCAAATTCGTGCTGCACGTGTGGAACGACGGCGACAACGACGTCGACGCCCTCCCCGGCGAGGTGTTCGTCGACGGCGAGCCGCATCTTGGCGTCGATCCGCCGGTGACGATCCCCGGCGGGGAGCAGATCGAGGTCCGATTCAACGATGTGGCGGCCACGTTCACCGAAAAGGGCAATGCCTACCAGTTCGTCACTGTGGCGCTCCCGAAATAGCCGCCTCGCCGAGGCGTGATCGGCCCGGACGAAATCTCGCCGCGATTGCGCCGCGACACTTGCAACCGGACGCCGGCGATCCCACGTCCGGTTTGTCGCTCTCGGGGGTTCTCCATGACCAGCAAGGCCGCCATTCTCGCATTGCTGACGCTCTGGGGCGTCGGAACGACCGTGCCCCACGCGGCCTGGGCCGACGAAGTGACGTCGGAACGATCGGCCGATGCCGACACCGAGGAGAGTTCGACGCAGCTGACCAACAAGGTCTGGGTCAAGGCCGGCGACGACGCGGCGCTGCCCGGCGTCATCAAGATCTTCCTCAGCGACGGCACGCTGGTGCAAGATTCCTGCTGGGAGACCCACCGGCTTTCGCCGTGGCAGATGACCGGTGCCCGGTCCGTCAGCTGGACGGAGGACGGCGCCGAGGTCAAGGCCGACATCGTGACGTTGACCGCCGACGAGCTGGTGCTTTCGCTGCAGCTCAAGGGCGGCGCCGTCGAAGAGCGCTATGCGCCCTCCCCGGTCCCGGCGACCTGCCCGGATATTCCCAAGACCTGACGGCTAGAGCAGAACCTGCGTGCCGATCTCGACGACGCGTCCCGTCGGGATGTGGAAGTATTCCGTCGCATCGGTCGCGTTCTTGGCGAGCGCGATGAAGATGCGGTCGAACCACACCGGCAGGCCCTTCGGCGACGGCTTGAGCGATCGCCGCGAGAGAAAGAACGACGTCGACATGATGTCGAACTTCCAGCCGAGCTTGCGCGCCAGCGCCAGCGCCTTCGGGATGTTCGGCGTCTCGATGTATCCGAACGTCACGACCACTCGATAGAACAGGTCGTTGTAGGCATCGATCTTGACCTTCTCCTCGTCGGGCACACGCGGCGTTTCGGCCGTGAGGATGGTCAGGATCACATTGTGCTCGTGCAGCACCTTGTAGTGCTTGAGGCTGTGCAGAAGCGCCGTCGGCGCGCCCTCGATGTCGGAGGTGAGGAACACCGCCGTGCCCGGCACGATGGTCGGCTTCTTCTTGGCGAGATTTTCCACGAGGAACTCGAGCGGCACCTCGTCGCGCCGGGTCTTCTCGCTGAGCCGACGGCGGCCCTGGATCCAGACGGTCATCACCGCGCCGGCCACGGTCGCGGCCAGCACCGGCACCCATCCGCCTTCGAGAATCTTCACGAGGTTCGAGACGAAGAAGCTGACATCGACGACGAGGAACGGCGTCATCACCAGGATGCAAGCGCCGAGCGGCCACTTCCAGCGCCGCCACATCACCAGCAGCAGGAACGTTGCGGTGCCCAGCATGACGCCGCTGACCGCGATGCCGTAGGCGGCCGAGAGTGCGCTCGAGCTGCCGAACGAAATCACGAGGATCGTCACCAGCACGAAGAGCAGGCCGTTGATCGGCGGCACGTAGATCTGGCCGCTCTGCGTCTCCGACGTGTGCCGCACCGTGAGCCGCGGCAGGAAATTGAGCGCGGCGGCCTGCTGCGCGAGGCTGAACATGCCCGAGATCACCGCCTGGCTGGCGATCACCGTCGCGGCGGTGGTGAGCGCGACGAAGGGGAGCTGGAACCAGTCGGGCTGCATGGTGAAGAACGGGTTGTCGGCGCCCGCTTCGCCGGTCGCGATCAGGTAGGCGCCCTGCCCGAAGTAGTTGAGGAGCAGCGCCGGGAACACCAGCCCGAACCAGGCGATCACGATGGGCTTCCGGCCGAAATGGCCGAGGTCGGCATAGAGCGCCTCGGCGCCTGTCACCGCCAGGAACACGGCACCGATGACGACGAAGGCCGTGTCGAAGTGCCGCGCGAGAAACAGGATGCCGTGGGCCGGATTTATGGCCCAGAGCACCGTCGGGTTGCCGACGACATGCACGAGCCCGCTGATCCCCAGCGTCAGAAACCAGACCACCATCACGGGACCGAAGATCGCGCTGACCCGCGCCGTGCCGAAGCGCTGGAGGAAAAACAAGGCGACGATGACGACGACCGTAATCGGCACCACCCAGCTCGCCAGCGTCGGCTGCACCACCTCGAGACCCTCGACGGCCGAGAGCACCGAGATTGCCGGCGTGATGATCGCGTCGCCGAAGAACAGCGCGGCGCCGACCACGCCGAGCGCCACGATCCAGCCGGTGCCCTTCGTGAAGGTCGAGCGCACCAGCGACATGAGCGACAGCACGCCGCCCTCGCCCTTGTTGTCGGCGCGGGTCACGAAGAACACGTACTTGACCGATACGGTGATCGTGAGTGCCCACACGACCAGCGACAAAAGGCCCAGCACGTCGCCGGTGAGATCGCCACCGTCACCGCGCGAGGCGAAGGCCTGGCGGAAGGCATAAATGGGGCTCGTGCCGATATCGCCGTAGACGACACCGAGCGCACCCAACACCAGAACGGGAAGATGCTTGTTGCCCTGAGCAGCTGCGTGGGCTGCGGCGTCCCCGGCGGCCGGAGCCCCGGACGCGGTGGTTTGCGTCATCTGGCCTTCAACGCCCCGAAAGGAGGCGGGCGGGGTCTACACCCGCTCCCAGTCGCATTCAACCGGGCACTTCCGCCCCGCAGGCGGACGAACCCTCTTGCAAAAAATGCGACCACATTCGGTTCCCTCCAAAAGGAAGGGCGGCGTCCGAAGGCGCCGCCCGGCCCGGGGAAGGAGAATGAACCTCGGGCTTTAGGCTGCCTTCTGGGCCGCCGCGTCGTCCTGACGCGCCGTCCGGGTGGCGTTGGTCCACCACAGGAGGTTGTCGAAGAGATCCTTGGTCATGGGCGCGAAGGTCGGCAGCACCTCGTCCCAGGTCTTTTGCCCCATGAACACCGAGGCAAACTCCGAGCCGCCGATGTGGACGCCATGGCGCACGGAGACGGCCTGCAGCTCGACCATGATGTTGCGCAGGTGCTCGACCGCGCGCGCGCCGCCCACCGAACCGTAGGAAACGTAGGCCACGGCCTTCTTGATGAACGGCTTATAGGCCCAGTCGATCGCGTTCTTCAGCGCGCCCGGGACCGAGCGGTTGTATTCCGCCGTCACGATGATGTAGCCGTCGAACTCATTGAGCTTGGCCTGCCACTTCTTGGCGACGTCGTTGGTCGCCGGCATCCAGAAGTCCGACGCCGGCGCGTCGAACAGTGGGAGCGGGTAATCCTTGAGGTCGACGAGTTCCACGTCGAACTGGCCGGTCTTGGTCGCGAGGTCGTAGACCCACTTGCCGACGTCACCGCCCTTGCGGTTCGGCCGAATGCTCCCGATGATCACGGCAATCTTTGGTTTGTTCATCTTGCTCTCCAGTAACAAACTGTAACTGAGGGCGAATATGTGCCTGAAAGCCCAAGGCGCAAGGGGGCACGCAAGCCTTCCGTGACCACATCAGGGACACCCCCGTAAACTGCTGTATCCGAGGAACATTTCTGTTCGTGTCTGCGCGCCAAGGGCTTCGCAGCCTCAACCCGGGACCGCGGCGGCGGTTCCAGCGCTGCGGTCATCGTTCGAATTCGAATTGTTCGCGATTATTGGACGGTTAGCGCGCGAAGATAGAGGCGGACAGCTTCGGGGAACCCGTATTTCAACGCGTCCGACGTGAGGGCGTGGCCGATCGAGCATTCGTCGAGGTCGGGAATCGCCTTGATCAGCGCGGGAAGGTTCGCCAGCGTCAGGTCGTGGCCGGCGTTGAGACCAACTCCGGCGCCGCCCCTGGCGGCGCGGAGACCGGCCTTGCGGCAGGCAGCCGCAGTGGCGACGAGGCGGGCGAGCTCGGCCGAGGTATCGCCGCGCGGGTTGCCGTAAGGACCCGTATAGAGCTCGATGCGGTCGGCTCCCACTTCGGCCGCCAGCGCCGGTATCGCCGGGTCGGCGTCAACGAACAGTGACACGCGCATCCCGCCGCCCTGCAGCCGCTCGATCGTCTCGGCCAGCGTGGTGGCGTGCGCGGCAATGTCCCATCCGTGGTCCGAAGTGGCCTGATAGTCGTCGTCGGGCACCAGCGTCACCTGATCCGGCCGCGCCACCTCGCAGAGCTTGAGGAACGGCTCTGCCGGATAGCCCTCGATATTGAACTCGCGATCGGGCCATTCGTCGCGGATGAGATCGACCAGCTCGAACACGTCGGTCTTGCGGATATGGCGCTCGTCCGGCCGTGGATGGACGGTGATGCCGCCCGCGCCGGCGCCGAGGCTCAGCCGCGCCATTTCGGGGACGCTCGGCCACGGGAGGTTGCGGCGATTCCGCAGGTGCGCGACGGCATTGAGATTGACGGAGAGGCTGGCCATGCCCTCTCCTTACACGAGGGTTTCGGCCGCCCAAAGGCCGATCAGGCGATCGGAGTCTCGACCGGCACCGGCGTGCGGCGCCTGAGATCCACCAGCACCACGGCCACCCCGCTTGCAACGATGAGTCCTATGCCCAGCAGGGCGAGCGCGTTGGGGATGCTGGCGAAGACGATCGCGCCCACCACCACGCCCCAGAGGGCGAAGCTGTAGTAGAACGGCGCGACCGCCGAAGCCGCGCCGGTGCGGTAGCTCTGGAAGATGAGCACCTGTCCCAGGCTGAGCAGCAGGCCCGAGCAGGCGAGCAACAACAGGTGCTGTCCGTCGGGCATGACCCAGTGCTCGAACAGGAACGACGCCGCGCCGGCGCCCACCATCACCAGCAGCAGCGTTCCGTACGCGACCACGATCGAAGGAATGGCAGCATCGACCTTGCGGCCGATGAGATCGCGCGCCGCGACGCCGACCGGGCTCAGGAGCCCGAGCACGACGAACGGCGACACCCCGCTCGCACCCGGTTGCGCCACGCACAGCGCGCCGATGAAACCCACCGCCACCAGCAGCGCCCGCGCCCAGCCGATGCGCTCGCCGAAGAAGATCGCGATTCCGAGCAGCAGCATCATCGGCGCGAGCTGGCCCATCGCGACGACGTCGGCGATGGCGAGATGCGCGAGCGCCACCACGTAGCAGAGGACGCCCAGGAACTCCCCGATGTTGCGCAGCACCACCCAGCGATTGAACACGTGCCGGAGCGCCGGCCCGTTGCCGGTGAGGATGACCAGCGGCAGCATCCAGAGCGAGCCGGCGACGCCGCGCAGGAACAGCACCTCGAACGGGGGCAGCCCCACCGTCGCCATCTTCATGAAGGCGTCGTTGCACGTGAAGAAGCCCGTGGCCATCACCATGAAGGTGATGCCGCGAATGTTGGAGCTGGGTGACGGCATGAGGCGGGCCCGGGGTTGCCGGACCTAGCCTTGCCGCTGCCGTGCCGTCAACTCGGCTAGAGCCCTTCAGGGCCCCGCGAGATCGCCGCAAGGCCGGTGCGCACCACCTCGACGAGCCCGAGCGGCACCATCAGCGAAACGAACGAGTCGATCTTGCTCGGCTTGCCGGTGATCTCGAACACGAAGCTTTCGGTCGTCGCATCGACAATCTGCGCGCGGTACGCCTCGGCGAGGCGCAGCGCTTCGGCGCGCGGTTCGCCGGAGCTGCCGACCTTGACCAGCGCCAACTCGCGCTCGAGCGCCCGGCCCTCGGCCGTGAGGTCGTGGACGCGATGGACCGGCACCAGCCGCTCGAGCTGCAGCTTGATCTGCAGCAGCACCTTGGGTGTCGCGACCGTCACCAGCGTGATCCGGCTCAGCCCCTTCTCGTGCTCGGTCTCCGAGACCGTCAGCGAATCGATGTTGAACCCGCGCGCGGCGAACAATCCGACGATCCGGGCAAGAATGCCCGGCTCGTTGTCGACGAGCACCGAGAGCGTGTGCCGCTCCGTCGCCTGCGTTTCGGTGGGGAGGAAATAGACCGACCCGGTTGGTTGCAGATGCGCGTTCATCAGACCAGCTCCCTTCCGGCGGCGTCGATCACCTGCCCCACATCGCCCTTGAAGTCGGGCAGGATCATTTCGTTGTGCGGCTTGCCCGAGGGGATCATCGGCAGGCAGTTCTCGTGCTTTTCGACCATGCAGTCGAACAGCACCGGCTTCCTGACGTCGATCATCTCGGCGATCGCATCGTCGAGCTTGGCCGGGTCGTCGCATTTGATCCCGTAACCGCCATAGGCTTCCGCCAGCTTCACGAAATCCGGCAGGCTCTCGCTGTAGCTGTGCGCATAGCGGCCACCATGCAGCAGCTCCTGCCACTGCCGCACCATGCCCATCCGCTCATTGTTGAGGATGAAGATCTTGACCGGCAGATCGTACTGCACGGCGGTGGACATCTCCTGCATCGTCATCTGCACGCTCGCCTCGCCGGCGATGTCGATGACGAGGGCATCGGGATGGGCGACCTGCACGCCGATCGAGGCCGGCAGGCCGTAGCCCATCGTGCCGAGGCCACCCGAGGTCATCCAGCGGTTCGGCATCTCGAACGGAAAATGCTGGGCGGCCCACATCTGGTGCTGCCCCACCTCTGTGGTGACGTAGACGTCGCGCCCCCTGGCCGCCTGATAGAGCCGCTGGATCGCGTATTGCGGCTTGATCACGGTCTTCGAATTCTTGAACGCGAACGAATTCTTGGCGCGCCAGCTGTCGATCTGCTTCCACCACGGCGCCAGCGCCTCGGTGCGCGGCGCATTGGTTTTGGCGCGCCAGACGCGGACCATCTCCTTGAGCACGCGTGCGCTGTCGCCGATGATCGGCAGATCGATGCGCACGTTTTTGTTGATCGAGGACGGATCGATATCGACATGGATCTTCTTCGATCCCGGCGAGAACGCGTCGATCCGGCCGGTGATGCGGTCGTCGAACCGCGCGCCGATGTTGATCATCAGGTCGCAGTCGTGCATCGCCATGTTGGCTTCGTAGGAGCCGTGCATGCCGAGCATCCCGAGCCACTGCGGGTTGCTGCCGGGGAAGGCGCCAAGACCCATCAGCGTCGAGGTCACCGGAAAGCCCGTGAGCTCGGCGAGCTCGCGCAGCGACTGGCTCGCCTCCGGTCCCGCATTGATGACGCCACCGCCGGTGTAGAAGATCGGCCGTTCGGCCCGCAGCATCATCTCGACCGCCGCTTCGACCAGCCGGGGGTCGGCATCGAGCTGCGGATGGTAGCTCTTGTGGCGCGTGGCCTCGATCTCGGTGGGGCCGTAATACGTCCCGACCGCGAACTGGATGTCCTTGGGGATATCGACCAGCACCGGCCCGGGCCGCCCGCTCTGCGCGATGTAGAACGCCTCGTGCAGGATGCGCGGCAGGTCCGCGACGTTCTTGACGAGATAATTGTGCTTCGTGCAGCTGCGGGTGATGCCGACCGTGTCGCACTCCTGGAAGGCGTCGGAGCCGATGAGCGGCGTCGCCACCTGCCCCGTGAGGCAGACGATGGGGATGGAATCCATGAGCGCGTCGGTGAGGCCGGTGACCGCATTGGTTGCGCCCGGACCGGACGTCACCAGCACCACGCCGACCTTGCCGGTCGAGCGCGCATAGCCTTCGGCCATGTGCGTTGCGCCCTGCTCGTGACGGACGAGAATGTGGCGAACCTTGTCCTGCTGGAAGATCGCGTCGTACATCGGCAGCACCGCGCCGCCCGGATACCCGAAGATGTCGGTGACCCCCTGGTCCGCCAGGGCCTGGATCACCATCTCCGCGCCCGTCATCTGTTGGGCCATGTCAATCGTCCTTCCTCACCAAACTCTCGGTCGGGCCCGGAATCCCGGGCAATAAAAAAGGCCCCGTTCGGGACCTGTTTTCGGCGCACCAGCCATCGCGCGGGGATTTACCCTGCGTGCCCGATGCGCCGTCCGACTACGAGAATGCTCCGCACGAGATGTGCTCCGTTCAAAGTGCCCGGACCATAGGCTTGGCCCCTCCGCGCTGTCAAGCTAGGCTCGCATGCCGAGGTGAAGCAAAGATGAGCGGCGCGAGCGAAGCGTTCGAAGGCACGTGGCGGCTGCTGAGCCGCATCGACCGCGCCGCCGACGGCAGCGTGCGGGACGAACCCTCGCTTGGGAGCGATCCGCTCGCGCTCCTCACCTACGCGAAGGGCAGCTTCGCCGCCCAGTTCATGAAGCGCGACAGGACCACCGCACAATCGGTGGCGGCGACGCAGAACAACACGGGCGCGGTGGGGGGCTACGACGCGTATTTCGGCCGTTACGAGGTCCGCTCGGACGGCGTTGTCGTCCACACGCTCGAGGCGGCTCTCACACCGGGGAATGTCGGGATGACCGTGCTCCGCCGACTGCGCGTTGCGCAAGGCGAGCTGGTGATCACGCTCGACACCACCACCGCCGCGGGCGAGCCCGTCACCCGCACGCTCACCTGGCAGCGCGTCGCCTGATTCCGCGAAACGCCGGACTGACGGAACATCCTCCGCCCCACCACGTTGGCCCGCCGAGCGTCCCTTACACGCATGGAGGATGGCCGTGGCCACTGAAAAGACTCTCGAAGACCTGTTCCTCGATACCCTCAAGGACATCTATTACGCCGAAAAGCAGATCGTGAAAGCTCTGCCCAAGATGG
>CAYRZM010000287.1:0-16650 GCA_964428685.1 uncultured Devosia sp.
TGGTGATGCCGCCGATGGCGGTGACGTAGTCGACTTCGGCCTGGGCAAAGCCGCCGGGGGTCTTGTAGGCGGCGATGCCGTATTCGTTGAGGCCGCCGGCCTTTTCACGGGCGTCGAACACCACGACGTCGTGGCCGTGGAGCGCAAGCCGGTGGGCGCAGGCCAGGCCCGCGGGACCGGCCCCGACCACCGCGACGGTCCTGCCGGTGGGCGCGGCGCGGGTGAAGAACTGCACGTTGCCGGACATCGCCGCGTCGGTCGCGTAGCGCTGCAGGAGACCGATCTTGACCGGCTTGCCTTCGGCCGCCTCGCGCACGCAGGCCTCCTCGCAGAGCTGTTCGGTGGGGCAGACGCGGGCGCACATGCCGCCGAGGATGTTCTGCTCGAAGATGGTTTCGGCCGCGCCGAGCGGGTTGTCGCTCAGGATCTCGCGGATGAAGAGCGGGATGTCGATCGAGGTCGGGCACGCCGTCTGGCAGGGGGCGTCGAAGCAGAAGTAGCAGCGGTCGGCTTCGACAAAAGCCTCGTGGCGCACCAGCGGCGGATGAAGGTCGGCAAAATTGGCGGCGTATTGCGCCGCCTCGAGCCGCCCGGCCGCGATGCCGTCCCTGAGTGCACCCTCGCCCATTCGCACCTCCGCGGAAGGTGGGAACGCTCCCAAGAACCATTCCAGACTGGGACGCTACGACGGGGCCGAACTTTTATCAATTGGTCAACTTTTGGCGGTGCGACCCCCGTCCGGAATGGGGCGAACCCGCTTCGTTCCGCGGTTGCGACGACCTGACGCAAGACATCGTTAACGCTGATCCGCCGGTTGAAGCGCGGCGCCGTAAGTCTCTGACTCACGGTGCTTTTCCTCGATGCAATGCAGCCCCGTGGAACGGCAATAGCCTGATGCCGATGGGCAACACAGGGGAGCGGATTTTTTCGTGCCGGAATCTCCCCACAATCTCGCCACGCGCGCCTCTTTAGGTTCGCGGGTCGTTAACTAGCGTGAGTAAGTTGTTTGATTAAGCACATCGTTGTTGCTGCGGCCCTTGCCTCCGGCTGTTGTTCTTTCGGTACCGGGGAAAGTCTAGCGGGTAACAATCAATGCGGCGTTTCTTCCTGGTATTCCTTGCCCGGACAGAAGACCGCAAGTGGGGAACGGATGAACCCCAACGCCATGACCGCCGCCCACAAGACCCTGCCTCTGGGCACGGTGGTTCGGGTGGTCGACCAGCGGACCGGGAAGTCGGTCAAGGTCACCATCAACGACAGGGGCCCCTATATCAAGGGCCGCATCATCGACCTGAGCAAGGCTGCCGCCCGGCAGCTCGGCATCATCCCGGACGGAACCGGCCAGGTGTGCATCACCCGGGTCTGATCGATCCTGCAGCAGACAGAAAAAGGGCGCTCCGGGCGGGGCGCCCTTTTTGCTGCCCGGCGCTAGATCTGGACGGGAAGCAGCGTCGAGGCCGCGGCCGGCGGCGCCTCGTTGCGGGCCGCGAGGGTTTCGCGGAACTCCTGCGCTTCGACGCGGGCGGTGAAGGTCGCGTCGGGCGCGAGCTTTTTGAGCGCGGCCTCCACCTCGGACAGCGGCACGCGGAAGAAGTCGCTGTTGGCGTTGCGGGTGTTGATCCGGCGGTCGGCGAAGGCGGCGTGCAGCGAGCGCTCGAGCGCCGGCGCGTCGTCGCTCTGGATGATGGCATGGGCATCGAAGGGGAACGGCACGCTGTCGAGACCGAGCTCGCGCACGCGATCGGCCGGGTCGAGCCGCCGCGTCAGGCCGATCTTGAGGACGTTTTCGCCGAACGAGCCGACGTTGGAAAGGACATAGACCGCGCCCGCCTGCGAGCGCTCGAGCATCGAGCGCGCACGGGCGACGCGGGCCTGCGCGGACGCCAGCTCGCGCTCGAGGGTGGTGATCTGCTCCGAAAAGGTCTTGAGCCGGGCGCCCACGAACTTGGAGGCTTCGAGCCGGGCCTGGGCGAGGAGCTTGCCGAACCGATCCTCGTCATCCATCGCGAGCTCGAGGTCGCGCTTCAGCCGCTGCTCGGTGCCGGCCCGGCGGGAGGCCTCGGCACGTTGGTCGCCCTCGGCGCGGACTTTCTCGTGATGCTCGTGGGTGAGGTAGAGTTCCTTGAGTTTGAGCGCCGCATAGTCGGGGGAAATGAAGATCGCCAGCGGCGCGTTCAGCCGGTCGAACTGCTCGCGGGCGCGGATGATGCGCTGCTCCATGGCCCCGATATTGTTCCAGCGGACATTGGCAATGGCCGATTCCGCCTCGCCGTTGAAGGCGCGCAGGGTGAGCTTGATGGCCCGCGACTGCGCCGTCTCGCCGCGCTGGCCGGGTTCGGGCGGCAGGGTCTTGGTGGTGACCACCGCCTGCTCGGCGGCGATCATCGCCTTCTGCTGCTCGCGCAGGCGCACGATGGCGTTGCGGTAGGCGGTGCTGTCGCCGAAATCGAAATGCGGCGCGTAGACGCCGAAGCCGGCATAGGCGATGGAATCGTCGAAAGCCGCGACCTGGCGCAGCATCTCGTCATAGGCGGCGTGCTTGTCCTTGTAGGTCTGCTGGAGGGCCGCGATCTCGGCACGGGCGGCGTCGGCGGCCGCCGCGAGCTTGCCGATCTCCGCCTGGTGGGCCGCCTCGATACGGGCGATCTCGGCCTCCTTGTCGATGATGCCCTTGAACCGCCGCTGCAGCGTCCAGCGCCGGAAGCTCACCTTGGCGAGGCCGTAAGCCATCACGAAGCAGAGCACCGGGAACGACAGCGAATAGAGGACAAGCGTCCAGAACAGTGGAGCGGAAAGCGTCTCCATCGGGCAAACTCCGAAACCAATGGAATGAACAGTAAAGGCAAGTGGCGCCGGCTGTCATCGACCTTGGCGGGGCGCGGGAAAACACGGCCGGTGGAGGGCGATGTGGCGAGGCGGCCACAAGCGGCGGCGCGTCGCCTTAAGGCCACATAAACCGGCCACATTTAGCCTCAAGAAGCAGAGGGTATCGGCGTCCCAAGGGGCGCCTGGCTTCGCGCCGCGGGCAACCGCCGGATGGCCCCCTCTCGAGGAGTCGGCCGGTCGCGATGCGCAAGAAGAATGCCGGGGCTCTGTTCATGGATTTCCAGGTTTCGCCGGACGACCGGATCGGCGGCGGCTCCAGCAAGAAGCGGGGCCGCGGCAAGGCGCCGGCGCGCAAGCCCAAGCGCGGCGAGCGGCTCGAACCCGGATTTGCGGATTTCGACGCCTACGAGGAAGCGCCGCGGCGCGGCCGGGCCCGCAAGGCCAAGGCGCCCAAGCGCGGCCGCGGCCGGCAGCGCAAGCCGTTCAGCGTCTGGCGGCTCTTCGGCCGGCTGCTCTACTGGATGACGACGCTGGGCGTCGTCGGCGCCCTCTGCGTCGCCGGCATCGTCTACTACTACTGGATGCAGATGCCGGCGGTGACCACCTGGAAGGTGCCCGACCGGCCGGCCAACATCCGCATCGTTGCCGCCGACGGCCAGCTGATGAGCAACCGCGGCAAGATGGGCGGCGAGGCGGTGTCGCTCAACGAGTTGCCCTCCTATGTGCCGGCGGCGTTCATCGCCATCGAGGACAAGCGCTTCTACGACCATTTCGGTATCGACCTCGTGGGCCTCGGCTCGGTGGCGCTCGAAAGCCTCAAGGCCGGGCACGTGACGCGCGGCGCTTCGACGCTGACACAGCAGCTCGCCAAGAACCTCTTCCTCACGCCCAAGCAGGACCTCGAGCGCAAGGTGCAGGAAGCGCTGCTCGCGATCTGGCTGGAACACAATTACACCAAGAACGAGATCCTCGAGCTCTATCTCAACCGCGTGTTCTTCGGGAACAATGCGACCGGCATCGAGGCGGCGTCGCAGACCTATTTCGGCCACTCGGCGCGCAACCTCTCTCTGGGCGAGGCGGCGATCCTTGCCGGCTCGATGCAGGCGCCTTCGGTGCTCAATCCCAAGGGGGATCCGGCCAAGGTGGAGGCGCGGCAAAAGCTGGTGCTGCAGGCGATGGCCGACCAGGGCTACATTACCCAGGACGAGGCCAAGGCCGCGACGATCGATCCCAACCAGAAGGTGCGCACCAAGGTCGCCGGCTCGGAATCCTACGTCGCCGACTGGGTGGAAGGCCTGGTGCAGGCCTATGTCGGCGACATCAAGGAAGACATCGTCGTCTACACCACGATCAACTGGGACCTGCAGAAGGAAGCCGAATTCCTGGTCAAGGAAGCGGTGACGACCGAGGGTCCGAAATACGGGTTCAGCCAGGGCGCGCTGGTGGCCGTCGATGCCGACGGCGCGGTGCGGGCGGTGGTGGGCGGCGCCGACTACAGCCAAAGCCAATACAACCGCGCGGTGACCGCGCGCCGGCAGCCGGGCTCGACGTTCAAGCCGTTCGTCTACATGGCGGCGATGGAGAAGGGCTACACCCCCGACACGATCGCCGACGACGACCCGATCAACATCAACGGCTGGTCGCCGGCCGACGCCGACAACAAATACATGGGCAAGATCACGCTGCGCGAGGCGCTCGCCTATTCGCGCAACACGGTCGCCGCACAGCTCGCCTGGAACGTCGGGCCGCAGAAGGTGGTCGAAGTCGCCCAGCGCATGGGCATTTCGTCGCCTCTGATGGCGGTGCCGGCGATCGCGCTCGGCACTCAGGAAGTGTCGCTGCTCGAGCTCACGGCGGCCTATGCGCCCTTCGCCAATGGCGGCAACGGCGTCATCGCCAATGTCATAACGCGGATCGAGACGGCTTCGGGCAAGGTGCTCTACGACGCCGTTCCAGCCGGTCCCGGCCAAGTCGTGTCGCCGACGGTGGTGGGCGAGATGAACGACATGCTGTCGACCGCGCTCGACATCGGCACCGGCAAGCATGCGCACCTTTCGGGCTGGCAGATCGGGGGCAAGACCGGCACCAGCCAGAAGGCGCGCGATGCGCTGTTCGTGGGCTACACCGCCCGCATGGTGTGCGGCATCTGGCTCGGCAATGACGACGACACCGGCACGACGCTCGCCGGCGGCACGGTGCCGACGCAGATCTGGAGCGACTTCATGGCCAAGGCGCATGAAGGCCTGCCGCCGGCCAACCTGCCCGATGCCACCACGGCGGCGGTGCCCGCCGACCAGCTGCAGGGCACCGATCCGATCTCGGCGCTCGCGGCGGGCGACGACGGGACGACAAGTGCCGATGACACTGCCACCCCGGATACGACCGCACAGCCCGCGCCCGCCGACACGCCCAAGCGCAGCCCCAAGAACATCGGGGACATTCTCAACAACCTGTTCGGGAACGGCGGCTGAGGGCGTCTGGCGCATGAGGCCGGGCTCCACTATCCTTATTACATGGACAAGGATGCCGTCATCGCCGTGCTGCAAGCGCACCGCGCCGAGCTCGAAGCCCTCGGGGTGAAGCATGCTGCTCTGTTCGGCTCAGTCGCCAGAGGCGAGGCCGGAGCGGACAGCGACATCGATATCGCGGTGGACCTGGACGACGGCAAGGTTGGCGACATCTACGCCTATGTCGGCGTGCAGCTGGAGGTCGCCGCGCTGTTCAGCCGGAAGGTCGACGTCGTGGACCGCGCCTCGCTCAAGCCCCGCGTGCTCGCCGGGGCTCTCCCCGACCTGCTTTATGCCTTCTGATCGAGTCCGCGGTCGGCTGATCGACATTCGCGATCACATCCTGCTTGCGCAGGGATTCACGAGCGGGATGTCGGCCGAACAGCTTTCTGCAAGCCCGATGGCCCTTCTCGCCACCATTCGCTGCCTCGAAGTGATCTCGGAGGCCTCGCGACACATCGACGAGGCAACAAAGTTGCGGCACCCCAACCTCCCCTGGGCCGCGATATCGGGCGCGGGGAACGTCTACCGACACGACTACCCGCACGTGCGTCCTGATCTGGTGTGGGGGACAGTCAACAATCAGCTGCCGGCGCTCCTTGCCGCCGTCGAAGCCGAACTGAGGGCCTAGCCCTCGATGCCGTAGACCATCAGCTCGCGGCCGTGGACGCGCAGCCATTCGCGGCCGCGCTCCATCGAGGGCAGCGTCGATTCCACGGTCGCCCAGAAGGCGTCGGAGTGGTTCATCTCGACGAGGTGGGCGACCTCGTGCGCGGCGACGTAGTCGAGGACGTAGGGCGGCGCGAGGACCAGCCGCCAGTTGAAATTGAGCTTGCCGGTCGAGGAGCACGAGCCCCAGCGCGTGGTCTGGCTGCGCATGACGATCGATTTGACGGTGACGCCCAGATTGGCGGCGTGAATTTTGGTGCGGCGCTCGAGATCGCGCATGGCTTCGCCCTTGAGCCAGTCGGTCAGCCGGCGGGCGCGGTGCTCGGGCGCACCGGGCACCAGCAACGCGTATTCGCCCTCATGTTCGCCGACTTCCACCACACCGCGCACGCGGCCGGTCGGCACGATGCGGTGGTTGACGCCCCGGAACGGCACGATGGCCCCGCGGACGAAAGCCACGGGCTTGACCGAGCGCTCGATGCGCTCGGCGAGCCAGGGGGTGTGCCGATCGAGGAAGGCTTTGGCCTCGCCCCAGCGCCCATAGCGCGGCACGGTCAGAAGCGGCGCCCCGCCATGCGGCAGGGACAACCGGTAACTCCTTGCGCGAGTTGAGACTTTCACGGCCACCGTGATCGCCTCGCCGTCGATCCGCACCTCGGCGGCGGGGGGCCAGCGCTTCTGCAGCAACGGGATCATGCGGGAAGGCTAGAGCGGATTTTTGGGGGCGCCAATACGCCGAAAAACAAAAAAAGGCGCCTCCCGGAGGGAGACGCCAGTTGCAACCGAAGGAGACCGGTTGCCGGGCCGATTTGCCGGCTCAGGCCTGCTGGCTGCCGCTGCCATAGCTGGAGCGGTTGCCATTGCGTTCACGCATGAAGCGGTCGAACTCCTCGCGGTCCCGGGCCATGCGGAGGTTCCGCAGGTAGTCGTGGAACTGCTGGATTTCCTCGTCGAGGCGCCGGCGCTCCTCGTCGAGCCGTTTCAGCTGCTCGGCGCGGTACTCGTCGAACGCGGCATTGCCGCTCGAGTGCCGCCAGTTGCCGTGGCCGCCCTGACGGTAGTTCTGGTCGCGGCACCAGGCGCGGGACTTGTCGACCCAGGCCTGAGCTTTCTCCTGCGAGCCCCCGAACATCTCGCCCCACAGGATGTAGGCGAGCATCGCGAGCCCGAGCGGCCAGAAGATAACGAACCCCAAAACCATCAGGGCGATGGTCAAGGGGCCCCATTGCGGTTTGATAATCGCGGTGTTCATTGTCTTACTCCCAGTCACGAACAGACGGGATGTGGCCTCCTGGCGTCCGGGATCAAGCAAATGGCTGTCCGATTTCGCCTCTTGAAAGCGCCTCAAACGATGCCCATGCGGCGGCTCCGGACGGCTTTGGCGGGCCCGAAAACATGAGCGCCGCCTCCGATATCCGGGCGCTCGTGCCGGGCAACTGGCGGCCGCTCCGGCTCGCAACGCTGGTCGGGCTCCGCTGGCTGGCGGTGATCGGGCAGACCGCGGGCGTGCTGTTCGTCGCCTGGGGGCTCAACTATCCGGTGCCGCTGTTCCAGTGCCTCGCGCTGATCGCGCTCTCGGTGGTGGTGAACCTCGCGCTGATCCTCCGCTTCGGGGCGAGTGCGCGGCCCTCGGTGACGGTCTCGACCGTGCAGCTCGGCTATGACGTGATCCAGCTCGCGGGGCTGCTGTCGCTGACGGGCGGGCTCCACAATCCGTTCTCGCTGCTGCTGCTCGCGCCGGTATCGGTGTCGGCGACGACGCTGCCGCAGCGCTCGACGCTGATCCTTGCGGCCCTCGCGATCCTCGCGGCTTCGGCGATCTCGGTGGCGCACCTGCCGTTGCCCTGGGATCCGGATGCACCGATCAGCTTTGACCGCATCTATGTCATCGGCATCTGGGTCAGCCTCGTGTGTGGCGTGGTGTTCATTGCGGCCTACACCAACCGGGTGGCGCACGAGGCGCGGCAGCTTGCCGATGCGCTGACGGCAACCGAGCTCGCGTTGTCGCGCCACGAGCAGTTGAGCGCGCTCGACGGCCTCGCGGCGGCCGCCGCGCACGAGCTCGGCACGCCGCTCTCGACCATTGCGCTCGCCGCCAAGGAGATGAAGGCAGACATTCCGCCCGGGCCGCTCGCCGAGGACGTCGACCTCATCATCGCGCAGTCGGCGCGGTGCCGCGCCATTCTCGCCAAGCTTCGGAGCCTGAGCTCGGGCGAACCGGGCGATCCGTTCGCCGCGGTGCCGGTGGGTGAACTGCTCGAGGAAGTGGTGCGGCCCCTCGAAGCCAAGGGCAAGTCGATCTTCGTCGAGGTGCCCGAAACGCTCGACGAACCGGTGTTCAAGCGCAATGTCGGCCTGCTCTACGGCCTCGGCAATTTGATCGAAAATGCCGTGCAGTTTGCGGCCTCGAAGGTGACGGTGGATGCGAGCTGGGACGGCGGCTCGATCGGGGTGCTGATCGCCGACGACGGGCCGGGCTTTCCCGAGGAAGTGATCGCCCGGCTGGGCGAGCCGTATCTGACGACGCGGCCGCGCGGGGGCGCCGACGACGACGCGCCGGGCGGGCTCGGGCTCGGCATCTTCATCGCCAAGACGCTGCTGGAGCGGACCGGTGCGCGGCTCAGCTTCGAGAACGGCGCGCAGGGCGGCGCGCAGGTGAGGATCGCCTGGCCGCGCGCGGCGATCGAGGGCTGAGCCCGCTTTGACCTTTGGGCGCGGAGCGCCTAAATGGTCAGAAAATGAGCACTGTCGAAGAGCTACTGGCCGGCGACAAGACCCTGTTGCTGGTCGATGACGACAAGGCCTTCCTGACCCGTCTCGAACGGGCGATGGAAAAGCGCGGCTTTGCGGTGCAGAGCGCGGATTCCGTCGCCTCGGGGCTGAGCGCCGTCGAGGCGTCGCCGCCGGCCTATGCTGTGGTCGATCTGCGCCTCGAGGACGGCAACGGGCTCGACGTGGTGGACGCGCTCCATCGAAGGCGGCCCGAGGCAAGGGCGGTGGTGCTCACCGGTTACGGCAACATCGCGACGGCGGTGACCGCGGTGAAGCTCGGCGCGGTCGATTATCTTTCCAAGCCCGCCGACGCCGACGACGTGATCAACGCCCTGCTTGCGACCGGCGAAGCTACGCCCGCGCCGCCCGAAAACCCGATGTCGGCCGATCGCGTGCGCTGGGAGCATATCCAGCGGGTCTATGAGCTCTGCGACCGCAACGTGTCGGAGACGGCGCGGCGGCTCAGCATGCACCGCCGGACGCTGCAGCGCATCCTCGCCAAGCGCGCGCCGAAGTAGTTTCGTGGTTCCAGCAAAGGCCCCCTCATCCGCCCTTCGGGCACCTTCTCCCCCGAGGGGAGAAGGGAATGGGCCGGACCTCGCCCAACCGATGAGGCAGCAATGACCGTCACCATCCATTTCCACGGCGCCTCGGGCACCGTGACCGGCTCGTGCTACCGCGTGGTGCATGCCAAGGGGCAGTTCCTTGTCGACTGCGGCATGTTCCAGGGCAACAAGACCGTCCGCGACCTCAACTACAAGCCGATGCCCTTCGACCCCAAGACCATCGACTTCGTGCTGCTGACGCATGCGCATATCGACCATGCGGGACTTCTGCCCAAGCTCAGCAAGTTCGGCTACCGCAAGCCGATCTGGATGACCGCGCCGACCGCCGGCCTTTGCGAATACCTGCTGCCCGACGCTGCCGGCATCCAGGAAAGCGAGGCCGAGTTCGAGACGCGCAAGCGCGGCCGCAAAGGCGATGCGCCGCTCGAGGCCCTTTATGGGATGAAGGACGCCGAAGAGGTGCTGACGCACCGCCAGACCACGGACTACCAGCAGTGGATCACGCCGGGGCCGGGGGTGCGGGCGCGTTACTGGAATGCCGGCCACATCCTCGGGTCGGCCTCGATCGAAGTCGAGGTCGAAGACGCCGGCAAGACCGTCACGATCCTGTTCTCGGGCGATCTCGGTCCGGATGAAAAGGTGTTCTACAAGGCGCCGGACGCCCCGGCGGGCTTCGACTACATCCTCAGCGAATCCACTTACGGCGGCCGCGACCGGCCGCCCTACACGCTCGAGCAGCGGCGCGAGGAGCTCAAGGCCGAGATCACCGATGCCCTGCAGCGCGGCGGAAACCTGGTGATCCCCGTGTTCGCGGTGGAGCGCAGCCAGGAGCTGCTGCACGATATCGGGCTCCTGATCAAGGAAAAGGAGATCGCGCCTTCGCGCGTGTTCCTCGATTCCCCGCTCGCGAGCAAGGTGACGGCGGTTTATCGCAAGTACGAGGCGATGTTCGACGACGTCGAGCTCAATGCGCAGGAGCTGTTCAACGATCCGAGCTTCCGCATCGTCGAGAGCGTCGAGGACAGCAAGGCGATCAACCAGATCAAGGGCGGGGCCATCATCATGTCGGCCTCGGGGATGTGCGATGCCGGCCGCATCAAGCACCACCTCGCCAACAACCTGCCGCGCGGCAACGCGACGGTGCTGTTCGTCGGCTACCAGGCGCCGGGAACGCTCGGCCAGATCATCCTCTCCGGCAGCCACGCCGTGCGCATCCATGGCGAGGAAATCCCCGTGCGGGCGCGCATCCGCTCGATGGGCAACTATTCGGCGCACGCCGACCACTCCGAGCTCATGGCCTGGATCGGCAAGCGGCTGCCGGCGCATGGCGCGATCTTCCTGACCCACGGCGAGGACGAGGAGCGGCACGCGCTGCGCGACGCGCTGCTCAAGACCGGGATCGGGAGCGACCAGGTGATCCTGCCGCTGCTTGACGACCAGGTGGACCTCCAGGCCGGGGGCGGACGGACGATGCTGCAGCCGGAGGCGCGGCGGATGGACCTCAACCAGCTCAATGCCGACTGGCACAATGCCTATTCGAGCTTCGTGCTCGATCTCAGCAACCGGCTGCACGCGGCCGGCAGCGATGCGGAGCGGCTGAAGCTGATGGCGGGGCTCAAGGACAAGCTCGGGGTGCCGCCGGTGATGCCGCAGCCGACGCCAGTGACGCCGGTCGCCGCGAGTGGAACGGTCATCCACGAGGAGGCGTCGGAGGACTAGGGCGGAGGACCCGCGCGAGCCAGACCGACAACAGCGCCATCGGCAGCGCCACGGTGAACACCGAGCGTATGCCGAAATGCGCGGCGATGGCGCCCAGCGCGGGTGGGGCCGCGAGCTGCACCAGCTGATTGAGAAACGTCAGCGAGGCGACGTTCTGCGAGGCCGGACGATCGCCGAGGCGGGCCGCGGCGGAGGTGGTGAGCGGATAGGTGGTGCAGACCCCGAGCCCGATCAGCAGGAACCCCGCGAGCGCCACCCCGACATTGGGCGACAGCACCACGAACAGGCCGCCCAGGAAGGCGATGCCGTTGAGGACGCGTGCCACCGGCACGGCGCCGTAACGCATCACCCAGCCGTCGGCATTGAGGCGGCCCAGCGCCTGGGCGACGAGGAATGCCGGCAGGGTGAGCGTGTCCACCCAGGAGGGGGCGCCGAAGCTTTCGCGCATGTAGATGACCGACCAGTTGCGAAGGCCGCCCTCGAGCAGGTTGGGCCCGGTGGCGAAGACGACCAGCAGCAGGACGGCGATCGATGGCAAAGCGAGATGGCGAACCACCGGCGCGACATGGGGACGGGCCGGCGCCGGATCGATGCCGAGGGTGATCCAGAGGGCGATCGGCGCGAGCGGCAGCGCCAAGAGGCCGAGATGGGCGAAGGGGCTCAGATGCAGCGCCTCGGCGCCGGTCGCGAGCAGCGTGGTCAGCAGGTAGCCGAGGCTCCACACGCCGTGACACGAGTTCATGACGCGCCGGTCCGTCGCCGCCTCGACGCGATCGGCCTCGACGTTCATGGCGGCGTTGGGCAGGGCGTAGAGCACGCCATAGGCGATGAAGGCGAGGAAGAGGGTCAGTGCCGACGGCATGGCCGCGAGGAGCGCCGTGCCGATGGGCAGGAGCGGCAGCGTGACGACGAGGATGGTCCTTGTGCCCACGGTCTCGGTGAGCCAGCTCACGAAGAAGAAGGTGAGGAGCGTGCCGATGGCGAGACCGGCGAACACCCAGCCGAGCGTTTCGACATCGAGGCCGAGCGACTGCTGGATGGCGGCGAGGCGCGGATAGAGACCGCCGGAGGTGACGGCGTGGAGAAAGAACACCGCCCGGACGCGGGCGGGACGATCGAGGAGGGTCACGGCGCAGTGGGCTCCGTGAAGGGGTCCATCAGCTGGTGCACGCGATCGGCGCCGAGCCGGGCGAGCTTCAGCATCATGGCGCGGCGGCGGGCCGGCGGCAGCAGCGATGGCGCGGCGTCACGGAGCACGGCGGCGCCGTGCGCGTCGGCCGCGATGAGGCCTTCGCCCTGCGGGAAGATGTCGGCCTCGAGCTCGGGCGGCTTGGCGAAGAAGAAGCGGTCGCAGAAATCCTTGTAGTCGGGCCATTTGGTGTCGACGCGGAAATCGATGAGGCTCGACTTGATCTCGACGATCCAGATTTCGCTCCTGGGGCCGATGCCGAGCACGTCGGCGCGGCGGCCGTTGGCGAGCACCACCTCGGCATAGCAGCAGACGTCGTAGGTCGAGCGCAGGAGGCGCATCACGCCGCGCTGCACGCGCAGCGCCGTCGGCGACTGGCGCAGATCGACGATCTGGGGCAGCTCGGTCATCGACCTACTCCGCCGGCGCCTGCCGCGGCAGGGGACGGGCACCGAGCGCGCCGGCGAGGAAGAAGCTCAGGACGATCAGCGGCAGGCCGACGCCAAAGCTCCAGCGGATGCCCCAGGTCTGGGCGATGCCGCCCAGCAGCGGCGGGGCGAGCAGGAAGACGACGAACGAGTTCTGCGCGAGTGCCGCGACGTTGATGGCCGCGGGCCGGTCGGTGCGCT
The DNA here is from genome assembly GCA_964428685.1 of uncultured Devosia sp. GTDB lineage: Bacteria > Pseudomonadota > Alphaproteobacteria > Rhizobiales > Devosiaceae > Devosia_A. Next base: position 12,878 of record CAYRZM010000287.1, read on the forward strand.
GCGCGGCGGCCGACATCGCGAGCGGGAAGATGGCGCTGGTGCCGATCCCGGCGAGCGCGAAGCCGACGAGCGAGATGACCGGAGCGGGGGAAAAGAACACGATGAGCGTGGCGCCGAAAAGGATGCCGAGCAGCACGCGGGCAACGGCGGTGGGCGAGTGGCGCTCGACGAAGCCGTCGGCAAAGAACCGCATCGCCGCCTGGCAGAAGGCAAAGGTCGCGACGGCGATGCCGGAGAGGAACGGGCCGGCCGCGAAGACGTCGCGCATGTAGATCGCCGACCAGTCCATACTCGCGCCTTCGAGCAGCATGGTGCAGAGCGTGACCCCGACGAGCACCATGATGGCGAGGGTCGGCACGGCAAAGCGCGGCGCCGCGTCCTCGCTGCCGCCGGCGCGCCGCGGCGAGGGCTGGTAGCCGCCGAGGAGCAGGAGGGTGCCGACGATGGAGATCGGCACGCCGACAAGCAGGTGGAGCTGGGGCGAGATGCCGAGCTGCGCCACCCAGGACCCGAACAGGCCGGCCGAGAAGAAGCCGATGCTCCAGAAGCCGTGGGCGCGGTTCATGATGCGGAAGCCGACGGCGTGCTCGGTCCGGTCCGCCTCGAGATTGACCATGATCTCGAGGCAGCCGATCACTGCGCCGACCGGCAACAGCAGGATGAAGAACACCACTGGATTGGGCGCCAGCGAGGCGACGGCATAGGCCGCGGCGAGCAGCGGGATCGCCGCCATGAGGGCGCGGCGGAAGCCGACCCGCTCGAGGAGCGGCGTTGCGAAGGTCAGCGCCAGGAGCGTGCCGATGGGCGTGCCGATGAGCCCGAGGCCGAAGGCGCCCTCGCCGACGCCCATGGCGCGCTGGATGTCGGGCAGGCGCGGAAAGATGTTGCCCATCGAGAAGCTGTAGAGGGCGAAGGCCGCAAAGACCCGGTGCTGCGGCGCGAGGCGGAGGCCGATCGGCATGGATGTCCCGGAGAAAAGGGTCCGAGAGCAATAGTCGGCGGGGGCGAGGGAAACAACCCTGCTAGACGACGACCTCGAAATCGTCGCGCAGCACCTCGATGCCCCGCTCGCCGCTGCGCACGATCTCGATGCGCCGGAACTCGCCGCCGCCGTGATCGCTGAGGGCCGAGCGGGGGGCGCCGACGCGGTTGCGGCGATCCGGGCCGAAATAGGTGGCGGTTTCGAAGTAGACCTGGACCGAGCCGAGCTGGCGGGCGAGGCGGTCGCGAACGTCGCCGGCGCTGTAGGGCAGCGCGATGACGTCGTCGAAGCCCATGGCGATGCAGTGGGTGATGGTCTCGCGCGACAGATCGCGGCCGAAATAGATGAGCGGCGCGAATTTGAGCGTGGGGCCGCCCTTGAGCCGCACCGCTTCGGCGACCGGCCGCAGGGTGCGCACGTCGGGGACTTCGGAGAAGAGGAAGAAGGCGAGCGGGGTGACGCGAAGCTGCTCTTCGGCGCGCGGCATGCCGGAGTAGCGCTCGGCGGGCGAAAAGCCGATGCCGCGGGCCAGCGAGAGCAGCGCCGTGTTGTCGGTGTTGCGGGGTCCGACGACGAACGCGGCGGACTTGGAGAGCGGCATTGGCGAGGGCCCCGGGCGCGAGTTGTCGCGCGATGAGTGTGTGTCATCGGCACCTCAACAAGGGGTTAAGATCGCGCCCTTGTGAGTGCGCAAAATCGTTGCAACACAACGGCTTATACGAAGAGATCGACAAAGCCGAAGCGGGTCACATCGACCAGCCCCAGATCGGTGAGGCGAAGCTCGGGGATGACGGGCAGCGCGAGGAACATGTGCTGCATGACGGCATTGTTGAGCCGGCAGCCGCACTGGGCCATGGCAACCACCAGCTGCTCGGATTTTCGGGCGACGATTTCCGCCCGCTCGTCGGACATGAGGCCGGCGATGGGGAGCTCGACCAGCGCCAGCTCGCGCCCGCCGCTGACCACGACGAAGCCGCCGCCCACTTCCTGCAGCCGATTGGCCGCCTGCGCCATGTCGGCGCGGCTGGTGCCGACGACGATCATCTGGTGGCTGTCGTGGGCGACCGTCGCGGCGATGCCGCAATCGGTGGTGTAGCCGAAGCCCGAGACGAAGCCGTTGACCAGCCGACCGCTGCCGGTGTGCCGCTCGATGACGGCGACCTGCGCCACGTCCTGCGCACGGTCGGGACCGACCAGCCCATCCTCGACCGCGAGGGTCTTTTCGAGCGCGCGGGTCGGCGCCTGGTTCTCGATGATGCCGATGGTGCGCGCGGTGACGCGGTTGCGGCCGGACGGCGCCCGGATCTCGAAGTCGGCAGCGACGATCGGGCGGCCGACACGCACCGTGCCGCGGGCGAAATCGGGATAGGGGTAAGGCGGCATCTCGCGCAGCAGAACGCCGTTCTCCGCCACCACCTCGCCATGGGCGATGACGGTTTCGATCGGCAAGGTCGCGAGATCGGAGCTGAGGATCAGATCGGCGCGGCGGCCGGGGGTGATCGAGCCGAGCTCGCGCTCGAGGCCGAAATGGGTGGCGGTGTTGAGCGTCGCCATCTGGATCGCCGTCATCGGATCGAGGCCGTGGGCGATGGCGTGGCGCACGGTGTGGTCCATGTGGCCGTCGTTAATGAGCGTCGCGGCAAAGCGGTCGTCGGTGCAGAGGATCAGGTTGCGGCTGTCGATCCGATGCTCGGTGATGGCCTTGATCTGCGGCGCCACATCGTACCAGGCCGAGCCGAGCCGCAGCATGGCGCGCATGCCGAGCCGCACGCGGGCGATGGCATCGACGGCGCGCGTGCCCTCGTGGTCGTCGGCGGGACCGCCGGCGGCATAGGCGGCGAAGGGGCGGCCGAGATCGAGCGAGGCGTAGTGGCCGCCGACGGTCTTGCCGGCGCGCTGGGTGGCAGCGATTTCGGCCAGCATCGTGGGGTCGTTGGCCGCGACGCCCGGGAAATTCATCATCTCGCCGAGACCGATGATGTTGGGCCAGGTCATGGCCTCTGCCACGTCGTGCTCGTCGATCGAGGCGCCGGCGGTTTCGAGGCCGGGCGCAGCGGGCACGCAGCTCGGCATCTCGACATAGACGTTGATGGGCATGGCCACCGCCTCGTCGTGCATCAGCCGCACGCCGGCAAGGCCGAGCACGTTGGCGATCTCGTGCGGGTCGATGAACATCGAGGTGGTGCCGTGGGGGATCACGGCGCGGCAGAACTCGGTGACGGTGACCATGCCGCTTTCGACATGCATATGGCCGTCGCAGAGGCCGGGGACGAGGTAACGGCCGGCGGCATCGATGACCACCGTGCCGGGGCCGGCGGTGTAGCCGAGGTCGGGGCCGACCGCGGCAAAGCGGCCGGCGGCGATGGCGACGTCGGTGCCGGCGATGACCTCTCCCGAATGGACGTTCACCCAGCGGCCGTTGCGGATCAGCATGTCGGCGGGGACGCGGCCCATGGCGACATCGACGAGACGCGGCGCGGTTTCGGACCAGGGACGGACGGGCATGGCGGTTACTCCTGTGGCCCGAAGGAGACGAGCGGGCAGCGGCGGCGTCAAGAGGACGCGCGGCGGCCTCCGGTGCCCCGGATGGGAGGTGCGGGTGGACAGCGCTCCCGGGACGGAATCGCCCCTGAGCAGTGTTATGGGACGCTACCGTCCCGGGAGCGGCAGGATTTCGGAGTGGGGTTCAGGCTGGCGAGTCCTGCCGCCAGCGTTAAGCCCAAACCTCGCAAGGGGACGATCCCTCACGCCTACCGGCCTCGTTCGCGTCGTTCGCCGTCGACTGCCGTCC
>CAYRZM010000288.1:0-6938 GCA_964428685.1 uncultured Devosia sp.
CAGAATGCCCGCGAGCTTGGCGCCATCGGCCAGCAGATCGTTGGGCCACTTGAGCGCAATGCGGTTGGCGCCGTCGATGCCCTGGCGCACGATCCCCGCCGGCAACGTGGCGGCGAGGGCGCGGTTGAGCGCCACGCCGGCGACGAAGCCGAGGGTCGCCGCAAGGGCAGGATCGCAGTTCGGGACGATCAGGAGACTCGCGGCGAGATTGCCCGGTGGCGTTTCCCACGCCCTGCCCCGGCGGCCGCGGCCCGCCGTCTGGCGCAGCGCCGCGAACCAGGCCTCGCCCGCGTCGCCGCCTTCCGCCGCGTGGGCGGCTTCCGTGCTGGTCGAGCCCACCGCATCGAAGCCGGAGAGCCGGTAGCCTCTGGCGCTCGCGATCGGACCCAGCCAGAAACCGGCCAATTAGAACAGGCTTCCGGCCGCGGCGTGCGCGGCGCTGTAGAGCGGCGAACCGACGGTCACGAAATAGGTGACGATGAAGAACCCCGCGAGCGCCATCACGGCGCTGAGCTCGGCCGGCGGCGCCGCGAACTCGGTGGTCGGCTCATCGAAATACATCACCTTGATGATGCGCAGGTAATAGAACGCGCTCACCGCGCTCGCGAGCACGCCGACGATCGCGAGCACGAAGAGGTGCGCATCGATCGCGGCGAGGAACACCTGCCACTTGGCGAAGAAGCCGGCGAGCGGCGGCAGGCCGATGAACGAGAACATCAGGATGGCGATGATCGCCGCTGAGAACGGCCGCTTCTGCGCGAGGCCCGCCATCTGGGGGATGGTCTCGACGTAGCCGGTCGAGATCTTGAGCGAGAGGATCGCGGCAAAGATGCCGATGGTCATGGCGAGGTAGATCGCCATGTAGACGGCGACGCCCTCGACGCCCACCGCGGTTCCTGCCGAGAGGCCAACCAGCGCGAAGCCGACGTGACCGATCGAGGAATAGGCGAGCAGGCGCTTGAGGTTGTTCTGGCCAATCGCGGCGAAGGCCGCGAGCACCATCGAGGCGATCGAGAGAAAGATCACGATCTGCTGCCAGTCGTGGGTCACCGGCCCGAAGCTCACGGTGACAACTCTGATGATGAGCGCCATTGCCGCGACCTTGGGCGCCGCGGCGAAGAACGCCGTCACCGGCGTCGGCGCGCCCTCGTAGACGTCCGGCGTCCACATATGGAACGGCACGGCCGAGATCTTGAAGGCGATTCCGGCAAGCAGGAACACCATGCCGAAGATGAGGCCGATCGAGCGGTTGGCCGCTACCGCGCTCACGATCTGGTCGAGCTGGGTGAGGCCCGTGAAGCCGTAGACCAGCGACGCGCCGTAGAGCAGCATCCCCGAGCTCAGCGCGCCGAGGACGAAATACTTGAGTCCGGCCTCGGTGGCTTTCGCGTCCTCCCGGCGCAGCGCGGCGACGACGTAGAGCGCAAGTGACTGCAGCTCGAGGCCGACATAAAGGCTCATGAGGTCGTTGGCCGAAACCATAACCATCATGCCCAGCGTCGCGAGCAGGACCAGGATCGAATACTCGAACTTGTCGAGGCCGAAAGGCTTCGCCGTTGAGGTCGAAAGGATCAGCGTGAAGGCTGAGCCGCCGAGCACGAGATACTTCATGTAGCGAGCAAAGCCATCGACGATGAAGCCGCCGTTGAACAGCGTGCCCTCGGCCGGCCGCCAGACCGCGACGGCGATCACGGCGATCAACAAAAGGATCGCGACCAGCGACAGCGTCGACGAGCGTTCGCGCGACCAGATGACGCCCGCGAGCAGCAGGCTCACCGCGCCGACGGCAAGCAGCAGCTCCGGCCATGCCGGCGCCAGTGCGGCGAACGAGGTGAGATCGGACGTCATCATGTCTCCCTAGTTCAGCGAGGCGACTTGCGCGACGCCCGCGCTGATCGCCTTACCAAAATTATCGGCGATGAGGCTCACCGCTCCCGACGTCGCATCGAGGATGGGCGCCGGGTAGAAACCGAAGAAGATCGTGAGCACCACCAGCGGCGCTAGCACCACGACCTCGCGCACGTCTAGGTCGAGCATGCCCATCAGCGACGGCTTGGTGAGCGCGCCGAAGATCACCCGGCGGTAGAGCCAGAGGGCGTAGGCTGCCGAGAAGATCACCCCGAACGCCGCGAAGAACACGACCCAGGTGTTGACCTGGAAGGTGCCGAGCATGGTCAGAAACTCACCGATGAAGCCCGACGTGCCCGGCAGCCCCACATTGGCCATGGTGAAGACCATGAACACCAGCGCGTAGTTCGGCATGCGGTTGACCAGCCCGCCATAGGCCGAAATCTCGCGGGTGTGCATGCGGTCGTAGACGACGCCGACGCAGAGGAAGAGCGCGGCCGAGACGAGCCCGTGCGAGATCATCTGGAACACCGCTCCATGCACCGCCATGACGTTGCCGGAGAAGATTCCCATGGTGACAAAGCCCATATGCGCCACCGACGAATAGGCGATGAGCTTCTTCATGTCGGTCTGCACCAGCGCCACCAGCGAGGTGATGACGATGGCGGCGACCGAGAGCGTGAACACGAACGGCCCGAACATCACCGAGGCGTCGGGGAACATCGCCAACGAGAAGCGGATGAAGCCGTAGCCGCCGAGCTTCAGGAGGATCGCGGCCAGGATCACCGAGCCCGCGGTCGGCGCCTCGACATGCGCTTCCGGCAGCCAGCGGTGGAACGGCCACATCGGCATCTTCACCGCGAACGAGGCGAAGAACGCGAGCCACAGCCAGGTCTGGATCGCCGGGTCGAAATGGAAAGCGAGGAGCTTGCGGATGTCGAGCGTGCCGGCCTGCCAGTACATCGTCATGATGGCGAGCAACATCAGCACCGTGCCGGTGAACGAGTAGAAGAAGAACTTGTAGGCCGCCTGGATGCGCCGCGGCCCGCCCCAGATGCCGATGATGAGAAACATCGGGATCAGGCTGCCCTCGAAGAACACGTAGAACATCGCGAGATCGAGCGTGGTGAACACGCCGATGCACATGGTCTCGAGCACGAGGAAGACGACCATGTATTCGCGCACGCGGTTCTGGATCGGCTTCCAGCTCGCGATGATGCAGGCAGGGATCAGGAGGCCCGTGAGCACGACGAACAGCACCGAAAGCCCGTCGACGCCCATGCGGTAGCCGATCGAGCTGCCGATCCAGTCGTAGTTCTCGACGAACTGGAAGCCGCTGTTGGAGTTGTCGAACCGCGCCCACATCCAGAGCGTGAGGATGAAGGTGATGGACGAAAAGACGAGCGCCACCCAGCGCGCGATTTCCTTGCCGCCGGCGTCCCCGGGAACGAACAGCAGCACCGCGGCGCCGACGAGCGGCAGGAAGGTGACGAGGGTCAGGATGTGATCGAGGAGGTTCATCAGAGGAGCCCTCCCGCGACGATCGCCCAGGTGAGGAGCGCAGCGACGCCGATCAACATCACGAAGGCGTAGGTGTAGAGGTAGCCCGACTGGAGCTTCACCACACGGGCGGTGACGTCCTTCACGCGATGGCCGAGGCCCTCGACGATGGTCTGGTCCACCAGCCAATCGTCAAAGCCCTTCCACAGCGCGTTGCCGAACCAGAGCGCGGGCTTGACGAAGATGATGTCGTAGAGCTCGTCGAAGTACCACTTGTTGAGGAGGAACCGGTAGAGCCCGGGATTGGCGGCCGCGAGCCGGGCCGGCGCCGTCTTATCGACCATGTACATGTACCAGGCGACGCCGAAGCCGCCGAGCATCGCGATGGTCGCCGCCCAGCTCACGATCAGCGGCACCGAATGCGCGGCCTCGTAGCGGTCGGTGACGACGCTGAGCGCGCCCTTGAAGAAACCGGTGACGGTTTCGGGATTGGTGAAGAAGTAGCCCGCGAAGATGACGCCCGCGAACACCGCGCCGGCCGCAAGGAAATAGAGCGGCACCAGCATCACCGGCGGGCTTTCATGCGCATGATCGTAGGCACTGCCGTGCTCGTGGTCGTGCGCGTGATCGTCGCCCGCATGATCATCGGCGGCCACCATGGCCATCGCCGGCGCATGGCCGTGCGCGTCTGTGTGGCCATGATCGTCGTGAGCCGCATCCGGCTCCGCATCGTCCGCGTGCATCGCCTGCTGCGACGCCGGCACGCCCTGGTGCAGCGCATCGCCCGGCATGCCGTGGAAGGTCAGGTGGATCAGCCGCCAGGAGTAGAAGCTGGTGAAGGCCGCGGCGATGGTCAGGGCCCAGAAGCCGAAGGTGCCGAGGTTGCCGCCGACCGAATACGCCGTCTCGATGATGGCGTCCTTGGAGAAGAAGCCGGCAAAGCCGAGCGGGGTCCCGGGGATGCCGACACCGGTGAGCGCCAGCGTGCCGATCAGCATCATCCAGTAGGTGATGGGGATCTTTTTCGCGAGCCCGCCCATGTTCCGCATGTCCTGCTCGTGGTGCATCGCATGGATGACCGAGCCGGCGCCCAGGAACAGCAGGGCCTTGAAGAAGGCGTGGGTGAAGAGATGGAAGATGCCCGCGGAGTAGACCCCTGCCCCGAGCGCCACGAACATGTAGCCGAGCTGCGAGCAGGTCGAATAGGCGATCACGCGCTTGATGTCGTTCTGGACGAGGCCGACGGTCGCCGCGAAGAACGCCGTAATGGCGCCGACGACGAACACCACGCCCATCGCGACCGGCGAGGCATCGAACATCGGCGAGAGCCGCGCCACCATGAAGACGCCGGCGGTGACCATGGTCGCGGCGTGGATCAGCGCGCTGACAGGCGTGGGACCTTCCATCGCGTCCGGCAACCAGGTGTGGAGCAGGAACTGCGCCGACTTGCCCATCGCACCCATGAACAGCAGCAGGCAGACGACGGTCATCGCGTCCCAGTTCCAGCTGAGGAAATGGATGGTCTTGCCGGCCTGACCGGCGACGCCCGCGAACACGTCGTCGAAGCTCAAATGGCCGAAGATCATGAAGGTCGCGAAGATACCGAGCGCAAAGCCGAAGTCGCCCACGCGGTTGACGACGAACGCCTTGATGGCGGCGGCATTGGCGGAGGGCCGGGTGTACCAGAAGCCGATGAGGAGATAGGAGGCGAGGCCCACGCCCTCCCAGCCGAAGAACATCTGGACGAAGTTGTCGGCCGTCACCAGCATCAGCATGGCGAAGGTGAAGAGCGAGAGGTAGGCAAATAAGCGCGCCCGGTGCGGATCGTCGGCCATGTAGCCGATCGAATAGACGTGGACGAGGCTCGACACCGTGGTCACGACCACCAGCATCACCGCGGTGAGCGTATCGACGCGCAGCAACCAATGGACGTCGAGCGGACCGGAGGTGATCCAGCGCAACACCTCGACCTTCTGGACGTTCGCCGCGGCGTCGGCCGGCGCGAACCAGTAGCCCGAGAACACCACCCAGCTCAGGATCGCGGCAACGATGAGCAGCCCGGTCGTCACGTATTCGGACGTGCGATGGCCGAGGACGCGGCCGAACAGGCCCGCCACCAGCGCGCCGATCAGTGGGAAGAAGACGATGGCCTGGATCATGCGGGTCGGCTTTCGGTGGCGGGGACGGCGATCTCCTGGCCGAAGCTCAGCAGGTAGCCGTCCGGGTCTTTGATCGCGAATTCGAGCATGCCGTAGTCCATGGCCTCGGGGCCCCACTCCGGCGCGACTTTGTCCTTGAGACCGTCCCAGAGCGACATGACGTCGTCGACGGCGATGTACTGCGTGGCCGTGGCGTGCGGCGCGCCCATGTGGTCGTTGACCATCAGCATCAGCTCGACATCGTCGCGGCGGAGAGCGCACCAGCCTTCGGCGCGGTTGGCGACGTGAAACCCCAGCGTCGCGCCATACCAGGCGATCGCCCGCTCCATGTCGGCCGTCTGCAGCATCGGGGTGAGGCTCTGCATCCGCATCCCTAGCCCTTGAGCTTGTTGACGTCTTCGACCGCGATGGTGCCGCGGTTGCGATAGAAGATGACGAGGATGGCAAGACCGATCGCGGCTTCGGCTGCGGCGACGGTGAGGATCAGCAGCGCGAACACCTGCCCCGCGAGATCGCTCAACTGCGCCGAGAACGCCACGAAGTTGATGTTGACCGCGAGCAGGATCAGCTCGACCGACATCAGGATGATGATGATGTTCTTGCGGTTGAGGAAGATGCCGAACACGCCCAGCGTGAAGAGGATCGCCGCGACCGTGAGGTAGGGCCCGAGCCCGATGCCGGCTGCGTCAAGCATTGGAGATGCCCTCCCCCGACTTGACCTTGACGAGTTCGGTCGCCTCGGCGCGCTTGCGCGAAGTCTGCCGCATGGCGTTCTGCCGCTTGACGCTGGACTTGTGCTGGAGCGTGAGGACGATGGCGCCCACCATCGCGACCAGCAGCACGCCGCCCGCGAGCTGGAACAGGAACGCGTAGCGCGTGTAGATCACCTGGCCGAGCGCATGGGTGTTGTCGATCGTGGTGTTGATCGGCACGGCGCTCGTCGCGTTCATCGTCGGCGAGATGATGTAGGAGCCGCCCACCAGCAGCAGCTCGAGCAGGAGGATCACTCCGATCACCACGCCCACCGGCGCGTATTGCAGCATCCCCTGCCGCAGCGAGGCGAAATCGACGTCGAGCATCATGGTGACGAAGAGGAACAGTACCGCGACCGCGCCGACATAGACCACGATCAGGATGAGCGCGAGGAACTCGGCTCCGGCCAGCATGAAGAGGCCGGCCGAATTGACGAAGCAGAGGATCAGGAACAGCACCGAGTGCACCGGATTGCGCGAAGCAATCACCATCAGCGCCGACGCCACGGTGATGATCGAAAAGACGTAGAAGAAGAACAGGGCCAGCGTCATCGGGCGATCCCCGGTTCCCTTCTCCCCTCAGGGGAGAAGGTGGCGCGAAGCGCCGGATGAGGGGTGAAATGCTGCAAGCGGGATGGATGCGCACGCAGCGCACCCCTCACCCCAGCTCCGCTACGTC
>CAYRZM010000289.1:0-9430 GCA_964428685.1 uncultured Devosia sp.
ATCGACGATCTCCGGCTCGCCTCCTATCTCATGTATCCGAAGGTGTTTTCGGACTTCATGAAGACGCAGGACAAGTACGGCCCGACCGCCGTGTTGCCGACGCCGGTCTATTTCTACGGGCTGACGCAGGGCCAGGAAATCTTTGCCGAGATCGAGCGCGGCAAGACGATGGTGATCAACTATCTGGGCCGGGCCGAGACCAACGAGAAGGGCCAGGTCCGGGTGTTCTTCGACCTCAACGGCCAGCCGCGCACCATCACCGTGCCCGACCGCCTCAAGGTCGGCGAGGTGCAGGTGCGGGCCAAGGCGGAGCACGGCGATGCCAAGCAGATCGGGGCGCCGATGCCCGGCGTCATCTCGGGGCTGCAGGTCAAGGCGGGCGACAAGGTCAGCGCCGGCGACGTGCTGCTCTCGATCGAGGCGATGAAGATGGAAACCGCGATCCACGCCGAGGCCGACGGGGTGGTGGCGGAAGTCACGGTGAAGCCGGGCGATCAGATCGACAGCAAGGATCTGCTGGTGCGGTTCGCGTAGGCGGCCACCTCCCCGTTCACGGGGGAGGCAAGCGAAGCTTGGGAGCGAAGCGAGCTAGCGGAGCTCGGAGGGGTGCGGGTCACGCTCGGTGCCGACTGCTCCCCCCTCCCGAGCTTCGCTAGGCCTACGGCCAAGCTGCGCTACCCTCCCCGCGATGGGGGAGGGTGATGCCGAGCTTTGCGGGATGACTGTCGGCAGGCAGGGCGGTAAGCTGCCATCGCCATGGCCAAGGCCGAACCTGCCGCCGATCCGAACGTCGTTGCCGCCTTCGAGGCGATGATCGCGGGTGTGCCGGGGGTCGAGCGCAAGGGCGCGGTGATGCCTTATGTATCGGTCAACGGGAACATGTACGGCATGGTGAGCAAGGCCGGAGTCATCGGCATCCGGCTCGGCAAGGAGGACCTCGCGGCGTTCATGGCGGCCGGTGGCCAGCCGTTCGAAGGGACGCCGGGGTTCATCAACAAGGAGTACGGTGGCGTGCCGGCGGCGATGCTGGGCGACGTCCGGGCGCTCAAGGCCTGGTTCAGGAAGAGCCACGCCTTTGCGAGCGGGCTCAAGCCCAAGAAGACGACGCGCTAGAGCCGGCGGTAGTCGCCGTCGATGATGGGCGCGCCGTCGCGGCGGGTGGTGCGCGGGGCGGGCTGCGGCACGAGGCGGACGAGCCAGCTCACCAGCAGCGGGATGACGATGGCGTCATCGAGCCAGCCGAACACCGGGATGAAATCGGGGATGATGTCGATCGGGCTCAAGAGATAGGCCGGGATCAGCAGCATCAAGCCCTTGAGCCAGACCGGCGTTTCCGGCGCGAGGAAGGCGCGCCAGAGGACGGTCAACTCGGTCCAGAACTGCAGAATCCGGCGCATGGCATTCCTCCGATCCTCCTGAAAGATGTGGTCGCCGTGCGGCGGATTCAAGACCGCTAGAGCCCGCGCAGCAGCGCCGTCACCGCGTAGGCGGCAAAGACCAGGAAGATCAGGAGATCGGAAACGGTGGCCCAGGTTTCGATGCGGTTGCGGCCGGTGTTCATCACGTGCTTTGCCCCGGCGAGGCCGTAATAGAGGCCGGCGATGATGGCCGCCGGGAGCACCCAATCCGGCCGGGCGATCGAGGCGAGACTGACGAGGCCGAGGGCCAGATTGCCGAAGCCGAGCTCGGTGACGATCTTTTCGGCGCCCGGGTCGGCGATCTCGAAGATGGTCCGCGCGGTGTAGGAGGGCTGAGCGATCTGCCGGATGCCGGCCAGAGCGAGGCGGACGCCGCCCGCCCAGAATACAAACCAGCGGCCGGCGAGGACCAGCAGGTCGGAGCCCGGCGCGACGACGTGCTCGATGGCGATCGAGGCCAGCGGCAGCACCGCCAGCAGCAGGATGATGATGGCGTAGTACACGACCGGCCCCCCGGTTGTTCCGCAGCGAAATTGCTGTCATTGCGCGGTCACGCACAAGGGCCTATCTGTCGCCGGAGATGAGCATTTCCCCCAGAAAGCACACGGTCGGCGTCGACGTCGGCGGCGTCATGGTCGGCGGCGGCGCGCCGATCGTCGTGCAGTCCATGACCAACACCGACACGGCCGACATCGAGGCGACGGTCAAGCAGGTGGCGCAGCTCTGGCGCGCCGGATCGGAGCTGGTTCGCATCACGGTCGACCGCGACGAGAGCGCCGCTGCGGTGCCGCATATCCGCGACCGGCTCAGGGCGCGCGGCATCAACGTGCCGCTGATCGGGGACTTCCACTATATCGGGCACAAGCTGCTGACCGATCACCCGGCGGCGGCCGAGGCGCTCGACAAGTACCGGATCAATCCCGGCAATGTCGGCTTCCGCGAGAAGCGCGATGCGCAGTTCGGCACGCTGATCGAGCTCGCGATCCAGTACGGCAAGCCGGTGCGGATCGGGGTCAACTGGGGCTCGCTCGACCAGGAGCTGCTGACGAAGCTCATGGACGAGAATGCCGCTTCAGCGGCGCCGGTGTCGGCGGCGGCGGTGCAGCGCGAGGCGATCATCCAGTCGGCGCTGCTGAGCGCGCAGCGGGCGGAGGAGATCGGGCTCGGACGCGACCGGATCATCCTTTCGACCAAGGTCAGCGACGTGCAGAACCTGATCGCGGTCTATCAGGCGCTTTCCGCGCGCTGCGACTACGCGCTGCATCTGGGGCTCACCGAAGCGGGCATGGGCTCGAAGGGCATCGTGGCGTCCTCGGCGGCGATGGGGATACTGCTCCAGCAGGGGATCGGCGACACGGTGCGCGTATCGCTCACGCCGGAGCCCGGCGGGGACCGCACGCAGGAAGTGCGGGTGGCGCAGGAGCTGCTGCAGACCATGGGCTTTCGGCAGTTCCTGCCGATCGTCGCGGCGTGCCCGGGCTGCGGCCGCACCACGAGCCAGACCTTCCAGGTGCTGGCCAAGGAAATCCAGGACAACCTCACCAACTCGATGCCCGAGTGGCGCGAGCGCTACCCGGGGGTCGAGGCGCTGTCGGTGGCGGTGATGGGCTGCATCGTCAACGGGCCGGGCGAGAGCAAGCATGCCGACATCGGCATCTCGCTGCCGGGCACCGGCGAGACGCCGGCGGCGCCGGTGTTCATCGAGGGCAAGAAGGTCGCGACGCTGCGCGGCGCCGATGTGGCCGACCAGTTCAAGGCGATGGTCGCGAGCTATATCGAGCAGCGGTTCGGCGCCGGCCCGAAAGCGACGGCGGCGGAATGATCAACGCCGACCCCAAGGTGCTGGCGGCGTTCGACCTGATGATCGCGGGGGTCGACGAGGTCGAGCGGCGCGGCGCGACGTTTCCGTATGTCGCGGTCAACGGCAACATGTGCGCGACGATCAGCAAGGCGGGGACGATCGGTATCCGGCTCAGCGATTCGGACATGAAGTCGTTCCTCGCCATCGGTGGAACGCCGTTCGAGGCGGTGCCCGGCATCCCGCTCAAGAGCTTTGGCGCCATTCCGCCGAGCATGTATGGCGACCGGCTGCAGATCCAGACCTGGTTCCGGCGCGCGCACGGCTACACCGAGACGCTGCCCAGGCAGGTGATCAAGCCGCCGCGGCCCGAGGCCGAGCCGAAGCCCGCCCCGGCCGCAGAGGCCCCCAAGCCGGAGCCGGCGGCGGAAACGCCTCAGGTCTCGCGCACCGCGACGTAGCGCGCCGCGGCACGCAGCGTATCGGCCTCGGGGCCGAACGGGGTCAGCGCGGTGATGGCGTCGTGGACGATGGTCCCGAGGCGGGTGCGCGCCGCCTCGACCCCGAGCCGCGCCACCAGTGTCTGCTTGCCGCGGCCGGCATCCTTGCCGGTGGCTTTGCCCATGGCCGCACTCGAGGCGGTGACGTCGAGCAGGTCGTCGGCAAGCTGGAAGGCGCGGCCGAGCGCCTGGGCATAGGCGGTGAGGTGCCCGAGCGTGTCGCGGTCGGCGCCGCCGAGGATGGCGCCCATGCGGATGGCGGCGCGGATAAGGGCGCCGGTCTTCATCGCCTGCATGCGGGCGATGGCGGTCTCGCCGAGGGGGGTAGTCTCGCCCTCGATGTCGGCCATCTGGCCACCGACCATGCCGCCCGGACCGGCACCGGCGGCGAGCTCGACGACGAGGCGGGCGCGGACGGCTGGATCGGCCGCGCCGTGCTCGCCCAGATGGGCGAAAGCGAGGGTGAGCAGCGCGTCGCCGGCGAGGATCGCGGTCGCCTCGTCGAAGGCCTTGTGGACGGTCGGGCGGCCACGGCGGAGGTCGTCGTCGTCCATCGCCGGCAGGTCGTCGTGGATCAGCGAATAGCAGTGGATCAGCTCGACGGCGGTGGCGGCGGCGAGGGCGTGTTCCGGGGCCGTTCCGAGAAGTCTTGCGGTTTCGGTCAAAAGGAAAGGCCGGAGCCGCTTGCCGCCCTCGAGGGTGCCGTGGCGCATGGCGGCCAGCAGGCGTTCCGGGGGCTCGCCGGGGCCGGTGAGCGGCCCGGGGGCGAGCAGGACCCCGAGCGACCGCTCGATTTCGGCGGCATTTGCGCGGAGTTTGTGCTCGAAGGGCTCCATCGGCGGGGCATTATAGGACATTGCCCCCCGGCGCCAGCGCCCCCTAGCCAAAGTCGGCTTTTGCCTCTATAGACCCGCCAACTTCCGGCAGACCCAGTCTGTTGCCGCCGGCCTTTCCGGCGATCGTACCAGTTTGATGGAGACCGAAATGGCCGTTCCAAAGCGCAAGACCTCGCCGATGAAGCGCGGGTTCCGCCGCTCCGCCGATGCGCTCACGGCGCCGGCTTATGTCGAGGACAAGGATTCGGGCGAGCTGCGCCGTCCGCACCATGTCGATCTCAAGACCGGCATGTATCGCGGCCGGCAGATCCTCGAGCCCAAAAAGTCCTGATCCGGATCGCTTCCGGCTTGAATTGACCCATGGCCAGTCCGAAAAGGGCTGGCCATTTTGCTGCCCGGCGTCGCCAAGGATGATGTTCAGATGACCTCGATGCGCACGGAATCGGACTCGATGGGCACGATCAACGTGCCGTCCGACAAGTATTACGGGGCGCAGACGGCGCGCTCGCTGGCCAATTTCGACATCGGCGGCCAGAAGATGCCGGCCGAGATCATCCGGGCTTTCGGCATCCTCAAGAAGGCATCGGCGCTAGCCAATTTCCAGCTCGGCCTGATGGACGAAAAGACCCGCGACCTGATCGTCCGGGCGGCCGACGAGGTGATCGCCGGCAAGCTTGCCGAGCATTTCCCGCTGGTGGTGTGGCAGACGGGCTCGGGCACGCAGTCCAACATGAACGTCAACGAGGTGATCTCGAACCGGGCGATCGAGCTCAGCGGCGGGACGATGGGATCGAAAAAGCCGATCCACCCCAACGACCACGTCAACATGAGCCAGTCGTCCAACGACACCTATCCGACGGCCATGCACATCGCGGCAGTCGAGGCGATCGAGGGGTACCTGATCGAACGGGTGATGCTGCTGCGCGAGACGCTGGCGGCGAAATCGGCGCAGTTCATGGAGGTGGTCAAGATCGGCCGCACGCATCTGATGGATGCGACGCCGCTGACGCTGGGGCAGGAGATTTCGGGCTGGGTCAGCCAGATCGACCATGCGCTCGATGCCATCCGCGCCATGCTGCCGCAGCTCTATGAGCTGGCGCTCGGCGGCACGGCGGTGGGCACCGGGCTCAATGCGCCGCAGGGTTACGCGGAAGCAGTGGCGGCGGAGGTGGCGCGGCTCACCGGGCGGCCGTTCGTCACGGCGCCGAACAAATACGCGGTGATGGCCGGGCACGACGCGTTCGTGGGCACGTCGGGGGCGCTCAAGCAGCTCGCCGTGGCGCTGATGAAGATCGCCAACGATGTGCGCTGGATGGCCTCCGGGCCGCGCTCGGGGCTCGGCGAGATTTCCATTCCCGAGAACGAGCCGGGTTCCTCGATCATGCCGGGCAAGGTCAACCCGACGCAGTCGGAAGCGCTGACCATGGTGGTGGCGCAGGTCTTCGGCAACGACGCCGCGATCGGATTTGCGGCGAGCCAGGGCAATTTCGAGCTCAACGTGTTCAAGCCGGTGATCGCCTACAATTTCCTGATGGAAGTGCGGCTCCTCGCCGACGCCGCCAAGAGCTTCAACGATCACTGCGCGGTGGGGATCGAGCCCAACCGCGCGCGGATCAAGGAACTGGTCGATTCCTCGCTGATGCTGGTGACGGCGCTCAACCGCCGGATCGGCTACGACAATGCGGCCAAGATCGCCAAGAACGCGCACAAGAAGGGCACGACGCTGCGCGAGAGCGCGATCGAGCTCGGGCTGCTTTCGGGCGAGGAGTTCGACAAAGAAGTGCGGCCCGAGCAGATGGTCGGGCCGCTCAAGCGCTAGACGTCAGCGCCGCATGCCGCGGAGGACGATGGCGCCGCCCACGACGATCAGCACGACCGGCCAGAACAGGCCGAGATTGACGCCGAAAAAGATCGAGAGTGCCAGAGCGAGCAGCAGGATGCCGCCGATCGCCGGCCCCATGGCCCGGCTGCCGAAGGTGTTGTCGGCGCGGTAGAAGCGGATGGCGGTGACGAGCAGGCCGACCGCGGGGATCAGCAGCACCACCGACCACCACGGGCCGGGACTGTGGTAGCCGAAATTGCCGGCAAGCACGACGACACCGATGGCGAGGATGATGAGGCCGCCGATGGGCACCCCGCCCCAGCCGGGCCGGCCGTTCTCGCGCCACGCGGCGCGGCGGGCCTGGCGCTCGGCGCGGCGCATGTCGCGCCAGTCGCCCTGCGGGGGCGTGGATGGGCCGGTGGTGGGGCCGGTCGAAGTCGTGTTGGGATCGGACATGCGTCGCCTCCTCTGTTCGCGCCGAATATTGGGGTCGGCAGGCGGTCGCGCAAGTGAGGACTGGCGAACGGGCCCCGGCTTTGTCATTGTCCCGGGCATCGAGGGAGAAGCCAGATGACCGAGACCGTGGTTGTGCCAGCCGGCGTGCGCCGGCGTCCGCGCGCGTTCATTCCGCCGCTGCTGGTGATCCCGTTCCTCGTCTACAATCTCGTTGCGTTCCTGGTGTTCGGTGGCAAGCCGGACGGCTGGGCGGGCGAACTGTTCCACGTGACGATGGTGTCGGGGGTGCTCTGGCAGCTGAGCTGGGGCGACCTGCTGCTGGTGGTGGGGCTGATCTGCCTCTTCTTCGAGGTGATCAAGTCGACCAACACGGGCCGCACCTCGATCATCGAGCACATGCTGTCGACGGCGCTGTTCGTGATCTTCCTCGTCGAGTTCCTGCTGGTCGGCGCGGCGGCGAGCTCGGTGTTCTTCCTCCTGATGATGATGAGCCTCGTCGACGTGGTCGCGGGGTTCTCGATCTCGATCACCGGGGCGGGACGCGACGTGACGATGGAATGAGCGCTGACACCCCGCTTGCGGCTCCCACCCACCAGCCTTCGGCTGGCCCCCCCTCCCGACAAGCGGGAGGGATCAGGCGTCGATGGTGAGGCGGTAGCCGGCGGGCAGGCGGCGGACGGCGATCTGAGTGCCTTCGTCGTAGCTGCGCACGACCGTGTCGAGCGGCGCCTGGCGGCGGGTGCGCTGTGGGGCGAGGCGGTAGCGTTCGGCGATGAGCTGGCTGATGAAGGCGGCCTTGGGCGTGCCGCGCGGCAGGGCGACGCGGCGGTTGGCTTCCGGCGCGACGGGGAGGGCGGCGCTGGTCATCTCGATCGGACGCATTCTCATCGGCCTCCTGTTCGGGGCGGCGCCGCTGCGGGCGCTCTTGTGGTTTGGCGGCAAGGTGCGCGCCGGCGGTGCGGACGGCAAGAGCGCAACCGAGGCCCGGCTGCGCCATTCGTGCCATGCAGTTAACGCGGCGACGGCCGAAACGTTCGCGGAGGCCCCGATGGCCGGCCTTTGCCGCAACTTTAAGTGAAATTGTCCTTGGCGCTGCGGAGCGCGGCGAACACGGCCGAGGCGTCGAGGCCGGGCTCGAGGCCCATGGCGTAAGCGAGCTCGGGCCGGTCGGCGCGGAGGAAGGGATTGGTGCGTTTTTCCATGCCAAGGCTCACCGGGACGGTGAAGCGGCCCTCGGCGCGCATGCGGCGGACCTCGCCGGCGCGGATGTTGAGCGCGGCGTTGCGCGGGTCGACACTCTGCGCGAAGCGGGCGTTCTCGACGGTGTATTCGTGGCCGCAATAGAGCAGCGTTTCATCGGGCAGGTCGCGGAGGCGCTTCAAGCCTTCCCACATCGGGCCGGGCTTGCCCTCGAACATGCGGCCGCAGCCGAGCGAGAACAGGGCATCGCCGCTGAACAGGTGGCCATCGTAGCCGTTGTAGTAAACCACGTGGCCAAGGGTGTGGCCGGGCGTGCCGATGACGGCGAAGGCAGTGGCGCCGAGCATCACGACCTGACCGGGAGTGACCATGACGTCGAGGCCGCCGATCTTGTCGGCCTCCTCGCGCGGGCCGGTGACGGCGAGGTCGAAATCGGCCTTGAGGGCGGGGATGCCCTCGACATGGTCGCGGTGGTGGTGGGTGACGAAGATGTCGGTCAGGACCCAGCCGCGGTGGTTGAGGGCGGCCTTGATGGCGCCGGCATCGGGCGCGTCGATCGCCGCGGTGCGGCGGGATTCGACGTCATGGACGAGGCAGCCGAAATTGTCGGTGCGGCACAGAAACAGGTCGATGAGGACAGCCAAGGGATTTTGCTCCGCCGACGCAACGCGGTAGACAATCCTAGCCGCACGTTTCGCGCAACGCCAAGCCGCCGTCATGACCCCCGACGTCAACCGCCTCATCGGCTTCTACAAATCCCCGCTGGGCAAGATTTCGCGGGCGCTGGTGCGCGAGGAGATCGTGCGGCTGGCAGGGGGCGTCGACAAGCGCCGGGTGCTGGGGCTGGGCTTTGCCTCGCCCTATCTGCGGTTTGCGATGGAGAAGGCCGAGCGGGTGCTCTGCCTGATGCCGGCGCGGCAGGGGGCGGACGCGTGGCCGCGGGAGGGGCCGTCGCACACCGTCATGTGCGATCCGCTCGAAATGCCGCTGACGGATTCGGCGGTCGACCTGATCATCGCGGTGCACGCCTTCGAGCACATTTCCGATGCCGAAGAGCTGATGCGCGAGCTGTGGCGGATCGCGGCGCCCAACGCCCGGCTGATCGTCGTCGTGCCGCGGCGGCGGGGGCTCTGGGCCGCGACCGACAACACGCCGTTCGGCGACGGCAACCCGTTCAGCCGGTCGCAGGTGGAGCGGCTGCTCCGCGCCCACAGCTTCATCCCCGAGGCCTGGCGCGAGGCGCTCTACCTGCCGCCCTCAAACCACCGGGTGCTGATCCGGTTCGCGCGCTTTTTCGAGCGCTTCGGGCGGCTGTTCGGACCGACCTTTGCCGGGGTGATTGTGGTCGCCGCGCGCAAGGAGCTGTTTCCCGCGGTGCCGCGGCGGCGGCGGCTCGAGCG
>CAYRZM010000290.1:0-7855 GCA_964428685.1 uncultured Devosia sp.
CCTTGCCGCCCTCCTGATCGGCGCGGTGCCCGCGTTCGCCTACGACACGCCCAAGGCACTGTTGCAGGCCGTTTACGCCCCCTACTTCAAGGGCGAGTTCTTCGACTGGAGCACGCAGGACGAGTCGAAATACCGCTCCGCGTCGCTCAATGCGCTGTTTGCCGCCGATGCGAAGGAAGCCCCTGAGGGCGACGTCGGGCGGCTGGACTTCGATCCCTACATCGACGGGCAGGACTACGCGATCACCAGGCTCAAATACGGCGTTGCGGCCATCACGGGCACGACCGCCACGATGGACGTGACATTCCACAACTTCGATATCGCCGAGGACATGCAGTTCCTGCTGGTGAAAGAAGCCGACGGGTGGAAGATCGACGACGTGATTTCGAAGAGCAAGGACAACCCCTATTCGCTCCGAGCGATCATGTCGGCACCGCTCCCTACCGATAGCGGCGACTGAGGCCGGCGTCCTAGATCGGCTTCGTCGCGTCCTTGAGCCAGGCCCTGACGGGGCCGTTCAGCGCCGGACCGATCTCCCGGAATACCCGCTTGTGATAGTCGTTGAGCCACTCGCGCTCGTGCGGCAGGAGCAGCGCATTGTCGATCAGCCGCGTGTCGATGGGGGTGAGGGTGAGCGTTTCGAGCTCGAGGAACTTTCCCTCGCCCACGCCGCTCTCGACGACCAGAACGAGATTCTCGATGCGGATGCCGTAGGCGCCCGTCTTGTAATATCCGGGCTCGTTGGAGATCACCTGTCCCGGCTCCAGCGCGGTGGTGTAGCGCGGCGAAAAGCCGATCGGGCCTTCATGCACCGAGAGGAAGGCGCCGACACCGTGACCGGTGCCGTGGTTGTAGGTGATCCCGTCCGCCCATAGGAACTGGCGCGCCAGCACGTCGAGCTGCGCGCCGGTCGTCCCCTTGGGAAAACGCACCATCGAGAGCGCGATCATGCCCTTGAGCACGCGCGTGAAGCGGTCCTTCTGCTCCGCCGTCGCCTTGCCGGTGAACAGGGTGCGCGTGATGTCGGTGGTGCCGCTCAGATACTGCGCGCCGGAATCGAGCAGCATCAGCTCGCCCGGCTTGAGCGTGTGGTTGGACTTTTCGTCGACGTGGTAATGGACGATGGCGCCGTTAGGACCGGCTCCGGAGATCGTGTCGAAGCTTGCGTCCACGCAGCTCGGCTCCTCGCGGCGGAAATGCTCTAGCGCCTCGACGATCCCGATCTCGGTGAGGCTACCCTTCGGCGCCTCGCCATCGAACCAGTAAAGGAACTTGGCCAGGGCCACGGCGTCGAGCTTCTGCGCTTCCTTCATGCCGCCGATCTCGGCGTCGTTCTTGCGCGATTTCGGCGCGAGCACGGGATCGCGCTTTTCGATCATCGTCGCGTTGCCGATCGCGGAGACGAGGGCGAGCGGCGCCGTCGCAGGGTCGAGCCAGACCTTCTTGCCCGACGCGCCGAGTTTTTCGAGCGCGCTCATCAGCTTGCTCGTGTCGCTGATCGTGGCGACGCCGGCGAGCCCCTTGCGCAGGTCGGGCGACATCTTGAGCTTGTGAACGAACAGGGTGGGCTTGCCCGTCTTGGGCACGAGCGCGAAGCCCAGCACCACGGGCACGTTGGGCACGTCGCGGCCGCGCATGTTGAGCAGCCAGTTGATCGACTCGGGAAGCGTCAGCACCAGCGCATCCGCCCCTTCGGCGGCCAGCGTCTTGCGGAGCTCGGTGAGCTTTTCGATCGCGGTGCGGCCGGCGCGATTGGCGCCAAGGAACTCGACGGGCGACACGGGCGGCGCCGGCCGGTCGGTCCAGATCTGGTCGACGAGGTTGCGCGAGGGGACGAGGGTGACCTTGCCTTTGAGCTTTTCCGTCAGCTCCTTGATCTCGCCCGGCGTGTGCAGCCAGGGGTCGAAACCCAGCTTGCCGCCCTTGGGCAGAAAGTCGCCGATGCGCGCGTCGACGCCGCCCTGGGCCGTCTCGAGCACGCTCACAAGCTTCGTGTCGGTCTCGAGGGGAGCCTGGAGCGTGTAGCGGGAGTCGATGAACAGCCCTGCTTTCTTGGGCCCCACGACGGCGATGCCGGCCGAGCCGGTAAAGCTCGTCACGTAGGCCAGGCGGGCCTCGCTGTCGGGCACCGATTCGCCGCGATGCGCATCGGCGCGCGGAACGAGGAAGCCATCGAGCCCGGCCTCCGCCATCGCGGTGCGCAGCGCCCTGAGGCGGGACGCGACCGTTACCGGTGACGTTTTTGTGTCAAAACGCTGAAAGCGCGCGGGGCCGAAGTCGTTGTTTGGCATGTTCATTTCTGGTTAAGCCGGGTTGCGGCACGGGTATGGCTGCGTTGCCGCTGACGGCCTTCCGGCTCAGGGGCGATGCGCCTATGTAGCGAACAGCCGTGTCAGCGGCCAGAGACCAGACACCCATGACCATCACTGCGAGCAAGCCCGATTTCCGCAAGGCGTTGGACGGCGTCATCGGCGCCCGCACGCGCGAGGCGACGCGGCAGATCTGCCGGCCGAACGAGTTCCAACTCATCGGCGCCTTCACGAAGCGGCCGAACTAGGCACCGCCCTTCATCTGCTTTTGTGCCAGCAGCCGCTCCATGCCCGGGGCGTAGCGGCGGCTGACCGCCGCGCTCAGCTCCGCAAGGACGCCGGGGGGCAACTTCGCGCGGCCGATGAGCGAGTTCCGCGTCGCTTCGGAGATGCCCTCGACATCGAGAACGCGGTTGAGCCGCGCCCGGTATTCGGCCTCGACTGAGTCGGCGGAGTTGCGGCTGTTGCGCAGCTTGTCCTCCGGGAGTGCCAGCGGCACCGAGGCTCCGGTCAGCCGGTCGAGAATGGCGTGGCCGGGGAAGGGCTGGCTGTCGCGGAAATCGTGGAAGACGAGCGTGCCGCCAAGATGGTGCGACAGCTCGCCGAGGTGTGTCGTGTAGTCGAAGCAGTGCGACCACTCGTCGGGGTGGCGGCGTTCCTCTGAGGCCACGTCGAAACGTCCTTCCCGCATCACGCTTTCGTACATCGCGAGGAAGTCGACGAAGGTATGCCGGGCGAGCTGGGCGTATTGGCTGGCGAAATAGGCGCCGGGGTCGCGCAGGCAAAAATGCCATTCTATTTCCGTCGCGCCGCCGGCGCGCGCGGCCTGCTCGACGCCGCGGGCGTTCCCGGGCGTGAAGATCAGGCTTTCGAAATCTTCGGAAGACAGGATCATCCGCTTGCGCCCGGTCGCCATCGCCAGCTTCATGTGCTCGCGAATGCCGGTGAAGTCGCCGATCCGCGCGGCCCAGGCGGTCGAATGATTGGCGCCGAGATTGGCTTCGGGCTGCACGTAGAGGCCCGCGCGCAGCAGGGCCTCGCGGTTGCGCAGCAGGACGTGCTGGAAATACGTCGATGCCGTCTTGTGCAGGCCGGCATGGATGACAAGCAGCATGGTCAGCGCTTGCGGAGGATCAGGGTGGTCCAGTCGCCGCGCTGCAGGCGGCGGTTCAGCACCATCCCGCCCTGCGCGTAGGCGGAAACGATCCGCGCGGCCTGGCTCTCAAGAAGACCCGAGAGCACGATGTCGGCGCCTCGCGCCGTCGCCCGGCCGATCGCGGGGGCCATGGCGACCAGAGGACTCGCCAGCACGTTCGCGACAACAAGGTCATACGGCGCGCCGTGCAGGATCGCGGGATGCCGAAGACCGGGGCCGGTGACCGTGCGAACGAGGCGGCCCACGCCGTTCGCCGACGCATTGGCGGCAGCCGTGCGCGTTGCAATCGGATCGATGTCGCCGGCAAGGACCGGTACGTGCGTCTGCTTGGCGAGGGCGATGGCAAGGATGCCGGTGCCCGTGCCGACATCGAGCATGGCGTGAGGGCGCCTCCGCTTGAGGATGAGTGCGATCGCTTCGAGGCAACCGGTGGTGGTTTCGTGGTGGCCCGTGCCGAAGGCCTGGGCGGCGTCGATGCGGATCGGGATCGGCCGGCCGGCCGGCGGCGGTGGATCGTGGCTGCCGTAAACATAGACCCCGCCGGCGACCACTGGTTTCAGGCCTTCGAGCGAGCGGGCGACCCAGTTCACATCTGGATCGACCGGCGTGATCGTGAAATCGACCATGCCGCCCAGGGCATCGCGCGCCAGCGCCTCAAACGCGTCGAGATCGGGGAGCGCCGCGGTCGTTGCCTCGAAAATCCATTCGCCCGTCGCCTCGTCCTCGTGGGCCGAGGCCGTCAGCGCGAGCGCATCGCGTTCCATCACGGCATCCACGAGCAGGGTCGCCTGTTCACGGGAGAGCGGGGTCGAAAGCTGGCTGAGCGGCATGGCGTGGTTTGTTGCCGGGCCAGCCCCGGCTGTCAACGGAAGAGCGAAGCCGCAGCTCTCCGCCGGGTGGACGCAAGCGGCGGCTGGCCCTAAGGTTTTCGTCGGGAGGAGCTGAGTGTCGACTGGACGCGAGCGGCCCGCACTGGAGCATGGTGCGGAAAAGACGGCGGCTCTGCCGCAAGCGCGCGGCGCCCTGACGGGGATCGCGTACAAGATCGCTTCGGTGCTGATCTTCCTCGTGATGTCCAGCTTCCTCAAGGCGTCGCCTGGCATTCCGCCCGGGGAACTCGTGTTCTTCCGGTCGTTCTTCGGCATTCCGCCGGTGATCGCGTTCCTCGCCATGACCGGGCAGCTGCGCGAGGGCGTGCGAACGAATGCGCTCGGCAGCCAGCTCTGGCGGGGCATGGTGGGCACGACCTCGATGGGGCTGGGGTTCTTTGCCCTGACCCGCCTGCCGCTGCCCGAGGCCGTCACCATCACCTATGCGACACCGCTGATCATCGTGGTGCTGAGCGCGATCTTCTTCCACGAGATCGTGCGACTCTACCGCTGGGGCGCGGTGATCGTCGGCCTCTGTGGCGTGGTGGTCATCGCGTGGCCGCGGCTGACGCTGTTGCAGTCGGGCGTCGACACGGCGGCGGCCATCGGCGTCATTGCGGCTGCGGTGGGCACCGCCATTGGGGCGGTGGCGCAAATCCTTGTCCGCCGGCTGATCCGCACCGAGCGGTCGGCGACCATCGTCCTCTATTTCCTCGGCTCGTCGAGCGTGATTTCGCTCGGCACGGTGCCGTTCGGCTGGGTGGTGCCCGACCCGATGACGGCGGCATTCCTCATCGGTGCCGGCATCTGCGGCGGCATCGCGCAGGTGCTGCTGACCGAGAGCTATCGCCACGCCGACATGAGCGTGGTGGCGCCGTTCGAATACACGTCACTGATCTTCTCCCTGGCGATCGGTTACGTGTTCTTCGGCGACGTGCCCACGCCCTTCATGCTGGTCGGTGGCGTGATCGTGGTGGGCTCGGGTCTCTTCATCATCTACCGCGAGCACCGCCTCGGGCTCGACCGGTCGCGCGTGCGCGAAGTGGTCACGCCGCAGGGCTAGCCGAAGGTCGGTGTGAGGATGCGGCAGCCGTCGGTTTCGAGCGCCGCGAGAATTCGGGGGAGGGCCGCCGCCGTCCGATCGTGGATGTCGTGGAGGACGATGATGCCCGAGCCGATCCGGTCGATTTCGGCGAGAGCGAAATCGACCAGGTGATCGACAGTCTGCTCTTCCCAGTCGCGGGCGACGATGCCGGCGCTCAGCGCGTTGAGCCCCTGCATGCGAACTGCATTCTGAAGCGCGGGGGTAAGCGACAGGTAGGGGAAGCGAAACAGTGCGTCGGCCGTGTCCGGCGCGAGCGCTTCCGACACCAGCCGGTGGCCTTCGGCAATTTCGCGCCGCGCGTCCGCGTCCGTGAGCGTCGGAAGATCCGGGTGCGACCTGGTGTGCGAGCCGACAAGGTGCCCCGGCGCACGCACCTGACGTGCAGTTGCCGGATATGCCTTGGCGGCGTTGCCGATCATGAAGAACACGCCGCGAAGACCGTAGTTGGCCAGCGGGGTCAGCACCTGCGGCGTGACCCTGGGGTGCGGGCCATCGTCGAACGTCAGCAATAGCTCGCGGGGCGCAAAGGCTGCGCCCGCCCGCAGATCGATGGTGCGACCGGATAGCGGGCTCATCCCTTGCTCACGAAGCTTTCGAGCACCTTCTTCTTCCCCGCCTTTTCGAAGTCGATCGAGAGCTTGTTGCCTTCGATGCTCTCGATACGGCCGTAGCCGAACTTGAGGTGGAACACCCGTTCACCCACGGAGTACGCGCTGCCGCGACCGTCATCGGTCGAGCGCGCCACGAGATCACCGTCGATGGTGAGCGGTCCGCCGCCCTTGCGGTCCTTGGCCTGGGCGCGGGCGCGTTGCCAGCCGGGCGTCTCGTAGACGCTGTCGAACGGATCGGCGGTGGAGAACCGGGAGCTCGCGCGCCCCCCGTAGGTGTAGCCGCCGTAGGCCGAGCCTGTGTCCTTGACCTCGACCGCCTCGGGCGGCAGTTCGTCGAGGAAGCGGGAGGGGATCGCGGACTGCCAGAGGCCACGGACGCGCCGGTTCTGCGCCACGGAAATGCGGGCGCGCTTCTTGGCGCGGGTGATGCCCACATAAGCGAGGCGGCGCTCTTCCTCGAGGCCGGCGCGGCCGAGTTCGTCCATGGTGCGCTGGCTCGGGAACAGGCCTTCCTCCCAGCCGGGGAGGAAAACCGTGTCGAATTCGAGCCCCTTGGCGGAGTGCAGCGTCATGATCGAGACGGCATCGTCGCTTTCGCCGGCATCGCGGTCCATCACCAGGGCGATGTGCTCGAGGAAACCGCCGAGCGTCTCGAACTCGGCCATCGAGTTGATCAGCTCCTTGAGGTTCTCGAGCCGGCCCGGGCTGTCGGGCGCCTTGTCCGCCTGCCACATCGCCGTGTAGCCGCTCTCGTCGAGGATCTGCTGGGCGAGCTCGGCGTGCGGAATGGTGCGCGCCCGCTCGCTCCAGTTGTCGAACTGGGCGATGAGATCGCGCAGCGTGGTCCGCATCTTGGGTTTCAGCTCCTCGGTTTCGAGCAGCGTGCGGGTGGCGGCGAGGAGCGGCTGGTTGGTGGCGCGCGCGGTGTCGAACAGCGTCTTGATGGTCGAGTCGCCGATGCCGCGCTTGGGCGTGTTGATGATGCGTTCGAAGGCGAGCGTATCCGCCGGGTTGGCGACGAGCCGCAGGTAGGCGAGGGCGTCGCGGATTTCCTTGCGCTCATAGAAGCGCGGGCCGCCGATGACGCGATAGTTGAGCCCGAGGGTGATGAAGCGCTCTTCGAATTCGCGCATCTGGTAGGAAGCGCGGACGAGAATGGCGATGTCGTTTAGCTTTTCCCCGTGGCGCTGGAGCTGCTCGATCTCCTCGCCGATCATGCGCGCTTCTTCCTCGCTGTCCCACACCGAGGTGACACCCACCGGATCGCCTTTTTCGCCCACGTCAGTCTGCAGCGTCTTGCCGAGCCGGCTTTCGTTGTGGGCGATGAGGTGGGACGCCGCGCGGAGGATGTTCGAGGTCGAGCGATAGTTGCGCTCGAGGCGGATGACCTTGGCGCCCGGAAAGTCCTTCTCGAAGCGGAGGATGTTGTCGACCTCGGCGCCGCGCCAGCCATAGATCGACTGGTCATCGTCGCCCACCACGCAGATGTTGGCCTCGCTGGCGGGCTTGCCCTGCGCCAGCAGGCGCAGCCAGAGATATTGAGCGACGTTCGAGTCCTGGTACTCGTCGACCAGCATGTAGCGGAAGCGCTCGTGATATTCGCGCAGCACGTCCGGGCGCTCGCGGAAGAGCCGGATGTTCTCGAGCAGCAGGTCGCCGAAATCGACGGCGTTGAGGGTCTTCAGCCGGTTCTGGTAGTCGGCATAGAGGCGCTGGCCGCGGCCGTTGGCGAAGCCGCCCGCTTCCGCCGGGGTCACGTCGCGCGGCAGGAGGCCGCGGTTCTTCCAGTTGTCGAGCATGCCGGC
>CAYRZM010000291.1:0-6560 GCA_964428685.1 uncultured Devosia sp.
TCCGGGCCTGCAGAAGTTCGCGGACTCCCCCGCCGTCAAGGCGCAGGAGGCCAAGTACAACCCGCGTGAGTTCAATCCCGACAAGAGCGCTCAGCTCATGACGGCCGCCGGCTTCACCAAGAACGGCGACGGCCTGTGGGAGAAGGACGGCAAGACCATCAACGCAACCATCGACGGCTTCCAGGGCATTCACGCCGACATCGCGCCGGTACTGGAACAGATGCTGCGTGATGGCGGTTTCGACGCCGCGGTCAACTTCGGTGCCGACGCCTACCAGAACATGGCCGATGGTGCGCCTGGCCTCTATCTCTTCGGCCATGGTGCGTCCCTGCAGGACCCGTACGCCGCGCTCGAGCTGTTCCACGGTCGGTTCAGCAGCAATATCGGCACGACGGCGGGCAACAACCGGTTCTCGCGTTACAAGAATCCGGAGTTCGACGCCCTGCTCGACGATGCCGCCCCGCGTGGCTCGGACGATCCGAAGTTCCAGGATGACCTTGCTCAGGCGCTCGGCATCTACTGGCGCGACACGATCGATATCCCGGTCATCCAGTGGCTGCACCGCATCCCGTACAACAACACCTACTGGACCAACTGGCCGAGCTCGACCAACCCGGCCATGGGGACCAACGGCGCCTTCTGGGCCCACACCGGCATGCTGGTGATCACGGCCCTCAAGCCGAGCGGAGCGCAGTAACAGCTCCCGCGACAATCCGCGGCGGGGTGCGTCCAGGCGCACCCCGCCTTCTCCCAGACCCGTCCGAACCATGCTCAGCAAAACCAATTTCCGCGGCATCTACGTCATCGTGGTGACGCCGTTCACCGACGATTTTCGCCTCGACGAGGCCGGCCTCGGCCGCGTCATGGATTTCTGCCTCGCAGCGGGCGTCCACGGCGTCGTCGCCAACGCCATGGCGAGCGAGGGCTTTCATCTGGGTGAGGCCGAGCGCAAGCGCGCCGCCCAGATCGTCGTCGACAAGGTCCGGGGCAAAGTCCCCGCGATCGTTGCCGTCTCCGCACCGCACTGGCGCATCTCCGTCGATTTCGCCCGGCATGCCGAAAGCATCGGCGCCGACGGCATCATGTCGCTGCCGCCTTCCGGCGCGACGGTCGCCGACCTCAAGGCCCACTACCGCGCCATCTCGGAGGCGACGTCGCTGCCGCTGGTGCTGCAGAACGCGCTCGGGCCGGGGCTCACGACGATGAGCGCCGCGACCCTCGCCGAGCTCATTAACGAGCTGCCCACCGCGCGCTTCGTCAAGGAAGAGTCGGGCCATCCCGCGCAGACGGCGGGGGAGATCATCCGCCTTGCCGGCAACAAGCTCGAAGGCGTCATGGGCGGGCGCGCCGGCAAGAGTTTCATGGAAGAGCTGCGCCACGGCGTCAGCGGCACCATGCCGGCCTGCGAGATCGCCGACGTGCATGTGGCGCTGTGGAATGCCGTTCAGGCCGGGGACGACCGGCGGGCCCGGCAGATCTTCCAGCGGCTCCTGCCGCTCCTCGATCTCGAGGCGACCTACGGCATGCCGCTGATGAAGGAGGTGCTGCGGATGCGCGGCGTCATCGGCTCCAACGCCGTGCGGCAGGCCGGCTTCCGCGGCCTCGACGACCACGCGCGCTCCGAAGCCATGACCATCATGGACGACCTCACCGATTTCATGCTCCCCGCCTATTCGCACCGGAACGCCAAATGACCCCGACCCAGACAGGAACCATCGAAAACGCCATCAACCGCCGGTCGGAGCCGACGGCGCTGCGCATCACCGACATGCGGCTCGCGGTGGTCGCCGCCAATTACGACTATCCGCTGCTGCGGATCGACACGAACCAGGGCGTCTATGGCCTCGGCGAGGTGCGCGACGCGGGCCATGCCTCCAATGCGCTCCAGTACAAGTCGATGCTGCTCGGGCAGAATCCCTGCAACGTCGACATGATCTTCAAGGCCATCAAGCGCTTTGGCGGCTGGGGCCGCGAGGGCGGGGGCGTGTCGGGCATCGAGATCGCGCTGATGGATCTGATCGGCAAGATCTATGGCGTGCCCTGCTACCAGCTGCTGGGCGGCAAGTATCGCGACCGCGTGCGCATCTATGGCGATACCCCCACGCCTGACGATCCGACGCCCGAGGATTTCGTCAAGGCGGTGAAGAGCCGGCGCGCGCGCGGGCTCACCTGGATCAAGTTCGACCTCCGCCCGTCACTGTTCGAGACCGGCGAGCATCCGCTGGTCGGCCACGACGCGCCCTACGAGACCGACTTCAGCATGGGCCGCTGGTTCAAGACGCCGATGGCCGGACGCGGCGTCAAGCTCACCGAGGAAACCATCGAGCGCGCCGCGCATGTGGTGTCGGAAGTCCGCTCGGCGCTCGGCAACGACGTGCAGCTCTGCGTCGACCACTTCGGTGAAGGCTACCTCACCGGCGACGAGGTCATCCGGCTGGGCAAGGCGCTCGAAGGCTACAACCTCGCCTGGATGGAAGACCCGGTGTCGCGGTTCGACATCCGCGGGCACAAGGCGGTCGCCGATGCGTTGCTCACCCCGATCGCCGCCGGCGAAGACTGGTATCTGCGCGAGGGCTTCCGCGAGGCGATCCGCACCCGGGCGGTCGACATCATCCACCCGGACCTGCTGACCTCGGGCGGGCTCATGGAGACCAAGCGGCTTTCGGACGAGGCGGAGGAGGAAGAAATCCCCACCGCGCTCCATTGCGCCGGTTCGCCGATCGGCTTCATGGCCAACGTCCACACCGCCGCGGCGATCTCGAGCTTCCTCGCGGTCGAGCATCACGGGCTCGACCTGCCCTTCTGGGAGAGCCTCGTTCACGGGCTCGACCCCAACTATCTCGCCGACGGCTACGTCAAGGTGCCGGAGAAGCCGGGGCTGGGGCTCGACCTCAACCTCGATGCGGTGGAAGCCAACCTCCGCACGCCTGGAACGATGTTCCTGCCGACGCAGGACTGGGACCTGCCCAAGCTCGCCTTCTGGCGGCCCGACAACCGCTGGCCCGAATAGCCGCGCGGCAACCGTTTCCTCCTGGCCGTCCGGCTCAAGTCCGGGCGGCCGATTTTTTTCGTGGCGCACCACGACGTCTCGCGGTCATACCCCGAGGTAGTCCGCCATGCGGATGAGGCCCTGCATGTAGCCGATGGCGTGCGAGCGGCCGCGGTGGTTCCAGTCGCTGTCGCCGTCCATCTTGGGCACGTGGTCGTCGAGCAGGAAGCCGTCGAAGCCGTTTTTCGCGAGCAGCACCATCACTTCGGCCGGGTCGTAGTTGCCGTCGCCGATGAAGCATTCGGTGAAGTTGGGCACGGTGCCCTTCACGTCGCGGAAGTGGATGTAGGCGATGGCGCCCTTGGGCGCGAAATACTCGATCATCTCCTTCACATTGGCCTTGCCCCCGGTCATCTCCGAGCAGCAGCCGAGGCAGAGGTCGAGCGCCCAGGCCTTGCTGCCCTTGGCCAGCTCATAAGCATGCTTGAATCCCCACGGCCGGTAGAAGAGCCGCGCGACGCCGCCCAGCATCGGCACCGGCGGATCGTCGGGGTGGAGCGCGAGGCGGATGCCCTGCTCCTCGGCCACCGGCAGCACGGCGTCGATGAAGTATTTGTAGTTGGCCCACATCTGCTCCTCGGTGATCACCGGACCGTCCTTGCCGAAGAGCGGCATCGAGGAGGCGCGGCCGAGCGTGGTGGGCATGTAGGTGCGCAGCAGGTCGAGGTTGCTTGCATTGGCCTCGACCACGGCCATGTCGAACTGGCGGGCGACCGCGCCGCCGCGCGTCTCGGCCGAGCGGTCGGTGGTCCACACCGAGTTGGGCATGAAGTGGTAGCCGAGCACGGGGATGCCGGCGCGGGCGACGGCGCGGATCGTCGCCTGGTAGTTCTCGATCTGCGCGTCGCGGCCGTCGAGGCCCATCATTACCTTGTGGTAGAAATGGGTGGGCACGTTCTCGATCGCCTCGAATTTGAGGCCGTAGCCCTCGACCTTCTCGACCAGCGCGCGCACGTCCTTTTCCTCCCAGCGTTCGTCGCCGGGGAGCGTGGGGTTGTTCATCTGGAGGCCGGTCGCGCCGATCTGGGCGGCGAAACGCAGCCGCTCGTCGGTCAAATCGTGGAACTGGCCTACGGCAACGCGGATCTTCATTTTGGTTCTTCTATCCTTTGACTGAACCTGCGGTGAGCCCGGCGACCATGAAGCGCTGGGCGACGAAGTAGAGGATCATCAGCGGCACCGACGACAGCACGGCGCCCGCCATCAGCGGGCCCCAGGGCAGCACGTCGGAGGTGATGAGGTAGTTGAGGGCGAGCGGCGCGGTGCGCTGGCTCTCGGACGTGATGAGCACCAGCGCCAGCAGCAGCTCGTTCCAGGCGCCGGTGAAGGTGAAGATCGCGACGGCCGCGAGTCCCGGCGCCGAAAGCGGCAGGACGATGCGGAGGAGCGCACCGAAGCGCGACAGGCCGTCGACCATCCCCTGTTCCTCGAGCTCGCGCGGCACCGAGCGGAAATAGCCCTGCAGCAGCCAGGTCGCGAGGGGCAGCGCGAAGGTCAGGTAGACGAGCGTCAGCCCGACCAGCGAATTGCCGAGATGGAGCTGCGCCATGACGATCGAGAGTGGAATGAAAAGCAGCGAGCCGGGGGTGAGGTAGGCGAACAGGATCAGCCGGCCGATGACGCCGCGGAAGCGGTAACGGAAGCGCACCATCGAATAGGCGGCGAAGGACGAGAACAGCACCGCGACGATGGTCACCGTCGTCGCGACGATCAGGCTGTTGAGGATGGCGTGCGGGAAGCCCTTGTCGCCCAGCAGCGTCGCATAGTTGTTGAGGGTCGGCGCGAGCGGCACCAGCGCGGGGGCGCGGAAGATTTCCTTCGGCCCTTTGAGCGAGGTCGAGATCATCCAATAGATGGGAAATGCCACCAGCAGCGCCGCGAGGCCGAGCGCCGCATAGCTCAGCACGCGCCCGATGAGGAACCTCCGGGCCGCGGCACGGCGCGACGTCTCGCCGGCCACGGTGCCGCCGCTCATCGCCACCACGCTCATTCCTCGTCCCTCAGCATCAGGGCGGTGGCGACCAGCACCAGCACGACGAGGATCGGGAGCGTGTAGACCGACACGGCCGCAGCTTCGCCCAGCCGCTGCGTCTGCATGCCGAAATAGGCGAGCACGGGGAACACCATCGTTGCGTCCGACGGGCCGCCCTGGGTCAGGAGCCAGACGTTCTCGAAGCTGTTGGCGGTCCAGATCGAGCTCAGGAGCACCGTGACGATCACCACCTGCCGGATGCCGGGCACCGTCACGGTCCAGAACTGCTGCCAGCGGCTCGCGCCATCGACGCGCGCCGCTTCGTAGAGCTCCTTGGGCACCGCCTGGAGCGCAGCGAGGATCGAGACGAACCAGAACGGAAAGCCGCGCCACACCGTTGCCGCGATCACCGCCGGCATCGCCGTCGGCCGCTGGCCGAGCCAGTCGATGATGATGCCTTTGAAGCCGATGCCCTGGAGGATCAAGTTGATGCCGCCGCCGATCGGCTGGTAGAGCACGCGCCAGGTGAGGAAGGCGACGAAGGCCGGCATCGCCCAGGGCAGCATCAGCACCGAGCGGAAGAAGCCGCGCGCCGGCAGCGCCTGGTTGACCAGCATGGCGAGCCCGAGCCCGATCAGGAGCTTCAGCCCGTCGGACACCAGCACCATGAAAATGGTGTTCCAGATCGAGGCCGCGAAGGTCGAGTTCTGGCTGAGATAGATGAAGTTGGCAAAGCCGATCCACTTGCCGACATTGCCCACCACCTGGTCGGTGAACGAGATCCAGATGGCAAAGACGAACGGGTAGCCGACGAGCCCGAGGATCAGCAGCACCACCGGCGCGACCAGCAGGTAGGCGAAGACGCTGGTGCGCGAGAGGCCCTTGCGGCCGCCCGCCACTGCAGCTGGATTGTCCATCACGGCGTCCGACATGCTGCCGCCAGGGCCACGCCCTCGTGGTTCGACAGGCTCACCATGAGGGCTACTGAGAGAGTGAGGCCCTCATCCTGAGCTTGTCGAAGGACGAGGGCCGGGGTTCGTGCGTGGGCCGCCGAGCCCATGTGATCGTTGCGACGATGCGCCTTACTTGTACTTGTCGTAGATCAGCTGGCCCTGCGTCTGGGCTTCGTCGATCGCCTTGTCGAGGTCCCAGTTGTCGATCACCACCCGCTGGATCATCTTGGGGATGATGAAGTTGCCCGAGAGGTCGGCATAGGCGGCGTTGTTGACGTCCGGATAGGCCGGCGGGGTGCCGTTCTTGGCGAGCCCGAGGAGGCCGACCAGGATGGTGTTGGTGCCGTCGAACGCCTTGAGCTTTTCCTGCGCCTTGAGCACCGGGCCGTAGATGGCCACGTCGAAATAGGCATTCATGAAGTCGGGGTTGCTGAGATATTCGATAAGCGCCTTGGCTTCGTCCTGCATCGGCGAGCTCTTGGGGATGACGCGCAGCTGCACGTCGATGGGCGAGACGATGCCCTTGGGGCCGCCCGGCAGCGGCGAGAAGGCGCTGCCGTTGAACAGGTCCATGTCGTTCTTCTTG
>CAYRZM010000292.1:0-5857 GCA_964428685.1 uncultured Devosia sp.
CGGCATGCTGCGCACGGCGCCGGCGAAGAACCGGTAGCAGTCGGCGATCGCCGGGATTTCGTCGTTGAGCACCGCATTGATCGGCTTGCCGCAGTTGAGCGCCTCGAGCGTCGCAAAGCCGAGCGCATCCTTCTCGATCGCTTCGGCGATCTTGAGCAGATATCCCGAGCGCTGCGCGGGCGTCGTCCGCGACCAGGTCCCGAACGCCTTCGCCGCCGCGGCCACCGCCATGTCGACCTGCGCCACCGAGGCCTCCGGGATCGCTTCGATCAGGCTGCCGTTGCGCGGATTGAGCACCTGCTCCTCGGTCTCCGTGCCGCGCTCGAACTGCGCGCCGATCAGCATCTCGCTGTCCATCGCCCTCTCCTACTTTCCCATTCCCGAAATGTTTTCGCCGTCGCGCGTCAGATAGTACGCCGCAAGGATCGGCAAGAACGTCACCAGCACGACCACCATGGCAACGACATTCGTCACCGGCCGCTGCCGGGGCCGGATCAGCTCGGTCAGCATCCAGAGCGGCAGCGTCTGCTGTTGGCCGGCGGTAAAGGTGGTCACGATCACCTCATCGAAGCTCAGCGCGAAAGCCAGCATGCCGCCGGCGAGCAGCGCCGTTCCGATATTGGGCAGGATCACATAGCGAAAGGTCTGGAAACCGTCGGCACCGAGATCCATCGACGCCTCGATCAGCGATCCCGATGTGCGCCGCAGACGCGCCACCGCATTGTTGTAGACGACCACGATGCAGAACGTCGCGTGGCCGAGGACGATCGTCCAGAAGCTGAACGGAATGTCGAGGAGGCTGAACGCCGAGCGGAGCGCAATACCGGTGATGATGCCCGGCAGCGCGATCGGCAGGATCACCAGCAGCGTCACCACCTCGCGCCCGAAGAACTTCGCGCCCGACACCGCCGCGGCGCAGAGCGTGCCGAGGATCAGCGCCACGAGCGTCGAGACGGCGGCGACCTCGAGCGACAGCGTCAGCGCCGGCCAGATGTCCTGCCGCCCGAGCGCCACGCCGAACCATCTGAACGTGAGCCCCGGCGGCGGCCAGACGAAGGTCTTTTCCTCGGTGGTGAAGGCGTAGACGAAGATGATCAGAATCGGCACGATGAGGAATGCCAGCCCGAGGCCGGCCGCGACCTTGAGCCCGAGGCCCGCACGATGCCCCTCAGAGCGCATCGAACGCTCCCAGCCGTCGCGCGCCCCAGAGGTAAAGCCCCATGATGACGATCGGCACCACGGTGAAGGCCGCGGCGAGCGGAATGTTTCCCGCCGTGCCCTGCTGCGTGTAGACGACCTGCCCGATGAACAGTCGGCCGTTTCCGATGATCTGGGGAATGATGTAGTCGCCCAGCGTCAGCGAGAAGGTGAAGATGGAGCCCGCCACCACGCCCGGCAGCGCCAGCGGCAGGATGACGTGGCGGAACGTCTGCATCGGCGGCGCGCCCAGATCGGCCGCCGCGTCGATGAGGTTGGGCGGCACCCGCTCCACCGCCGCCTGGATCGGCAGGATCATGTAGGGGAGCCAGATGTAGACGAAGACGAGGAACGTGCCGATGAAAGTAAAGCTCAGCGAGTTGCCGCCGATCACCGGCAACCCGAGGACCCAGTCGAGCACCGAACCGAGCCCGAGCTGATCGAACACCCAGGTGAGGATGCCCTCCTTGGCAAGGATCAGCTTCCACGCATAGACCTTGACCAGATAGCTCGACCAGAGTGGCAGCGTCACCGCGAGGTAGAACACCGCTTTCCACGCGCCCTTGAGGTAGCGCGCGGCGATGTAGCCGATCGGAAACGCGATGATTGCCGAGGCCAGCGTCACCACCGCCGCCATGGTCACCGTCCGCACGATCACGTCGGCATTCTGCGGCTTGAACAGCTCCGCGTAGGTCTGCAGCGTCGGCTGATAGACGACCAGTCCGGAAAAGTCGTCGATGTGGAAGAAGCTCTGGAGCAGCAGCGCCAGCAGCGACCCGAGATAGACGATCCCGAGCCACAGCGCGGCCGGCAGGAGCAGGAGGACGACCAGCAGCGTTGGTCGCCGCCAGAATACATCCGACAGCGCGCCGAACAGCCCGCCGCGGCCCGGCAGGATCGCGGTATCGGCGCTCACGCCGGCTCCATCAGATGCACGGCCTCGCGGGCGAAGCCGAGGCCGACCCGCGCGCCTTCCGCCGGCACGCTCTGCGACGAAGGAACCGACGCATGAAGCGGCGTTCCATCCACATCGATCAACAGCCGGACGACTGGTCCGAGGTAGCTGCGCGCGACGATCGTGCCCGTGAGCGTATCGGACCACGGCGCGCCCGTGACCGTGATGGCCTCGGGCCTGAGGCTTGCCCACCGCCGCTCGCCCGTCAGCTTTTCGGCAAAGTCGGGCGTCAGCACATTGGACGACCCCACGAAATCGGCCACGAACCGCGATTGCGGGCGCGTGTAGATATCCTCGGGCGTGCCGATCTGCTGCACGCGGCCCTCGTTGAACACCGCCACCCGGTCGGCCATGCTCAGCGCTTCACCCTGGTCGTGCGTCACGAAAATGAACGTGATGCCGAGGTTCCGCTGCAGGGCCCGCAGTTCCTCCTGCATCGACTCGCGCAGCTTGAGATCGAGCGCGCCGAGCGGCTCGTCGAGCAGCAGCACCTTGGGCCGGTTGACGATCGAGCGCGCCAGCGCCACCCGCTGCCGCTGGCCGCCGGAAAGCTGCCCCGGCCGCCGCTCGCCATAGCCCGCGAGCTTGACCATCTCGAGCGCCGCCGCCGCCTGCCGCATTCGCTCGGCCTTTTCGACCTTCTTGAGCATCAGCGGGAAAGCGACGTTCTGGATGACATTCATGTGCGGAAAGAGCGCGTAGTCCTGGAACACCGTATTGACGTTGCGCCGATAGGGCGGCACGCCCTCCGCTGTCTCCCCGAAGATTTCGATATGCCCCGAGCTTGGCTGCTCGAATCCCGCGATCA
This sequence comes from uncultured Devosia sp., assembly GCA_964428685.1. Lineage (GTDB taxonomy): Bacteria > Pseudomonadota > Alphaproteobacteria > Rhizobiales > Devosiaceae > Devosia_A. The sequence continues at coordinate 2,961 of CAYRZM010000292.1, forward strand.
GCCGCAGGCACGTAGTCTTGCCCGATCCCGAGGGCCCGAGCATGGCAAAGAACTCGCCCGGCGCCACGTCGAGATCGACGTGGTCCATGGCCTTCACGGCACCGAAGTGCCGCGAAACGTTCTGCAGCGAGACCGCGGACGTCATGACCCCATCCCCCGTGGGTGGGACGAGGCCGAAGCCCCGCCCCAAACGATCCTACTGTCCGCCCATCACGCCGATGTAGTCGCTGACCCATCGCGAGTACGGCACGCACTGGTCGTTGCCATTGGTGCACTGCGCCACGGGCGTCTTCCAGAAGGCGAGCTTGTCGTAATAGTCCCAGCCGTTCGCCGTGCAGCCGGTGTCGGTCAGGAGTTCGTCGCCCTTGCAGGCGGCCGGAACGACCGGCAGCGAGCCGAACCAGTAGGCGACGTCGCCCTGCACCTTGGGCTCGAGCGAATGGTTGAGCCACATATAGGCGCAGTTGGGATGCGCCGCATCGGCCGTGAGCATCGAGGTGTCCGACCAGCCCGTGGCGCCCTCGTCCGGAATGGTCTGCGCCACGTGGGCGCCGCTGCCGAGCAGCGTGTTGGTCATCAGCGGCCACGAGCTCGAGGCGACCACGCCCTCGGTCTTGAAGTCGTCGACCTGCACCGAATAGTCGAGCCAGTAGCGCCCGACCAACGCCCGCTGCTTCTTGAGGAGATCCAGCGCCGCGGCGTATTGCGGCTCCGTCAGTTCATAGGGATCGGTGATCCCCAGCGACGGGTCCTTCGCCTTGAGATAGACTGCCGCGTCGGCAATGTAGATCGGGCCCGCATAGGCCTGCACCCGGCCCTTGTTGGATTTGCCGTCGGGCAGGTTCTGTTCGTCGAACACCACGCTCCAGCTCGTCGGCGCGGTCTTGAACACGTCGGTGTTGTAGAGCAGCACGTTCGGTCCCCACTGATAGGGGATGCCGTAGTGCTTGCCGTCGACCGTGTACCACGCACCGGTCTTCAGCCGGTCGTCGATATTGGCCCAGTTGGGCACGAGGTCGGTATTGACCGGAACGACCTTCTTGCCCGCGATCAGCCGCAGCGAGGCATCGCCCGACGCCGTCACGAGGTCGAAGCCGCCGCCGTTGATGAGCGTGACCATTTCGTCCGAGGTGCCGGCGATCTTGACCGCGACCTTGCAGCCGGTCTGCTTTTCGAAGTCGGTGACCCAGTCGATCTTGGGGTCGCTGTCGCCCCGCTCGATGTAGCCCGCCCACGCCACGATATTGAGGGCGCCCTCGCCCGGTCCGATCTTGGTTGGCATGTCCTGGGCCAGCACCATGGCGTTCATCGACGCCATGGCCGCGAGCGCGACGCCCGCCCTGATGATGGATTTCATAACGCTTCTCCCTGCTCGGGAGGCCGGCCAACGGCCAAGGCTCCCGGAAACAGTGAGCGTATCGCGGCGACCTCCTGTCGCCAAGGTGCCCCCGGAGACCTACTCCGCCGGGCGAACGATATTCCGCGCCCAAGCCCGACCGCGTGCCGCAGCCCCGGCGGCCCATTTCCACGCCGCCGTCGCGCGAATCCATCCGAGTGCGCGATCGCGCAAGGCTATCACCCAGCCCATCAGGCGTGCGAACCAGCCGATCCGCATCAGTTGGGCTCGACCCGTGTGGTAGATGCGGTCGAGAGTGAACAGGCTGACCAGATGCGCGAAGATGAAGAGCGCAAGGCCCCGCACCACCAGCCCCGTGGCCATCCAGTAAAGCCCGATCGCCTTGAGCGGCTCGACCAGGACGAACGGGATGGCGAGCAGCACCAGCACGCCATAAGGGGGCAACCCGGCAATCAGGGCGCCCAGCCGCTCGAAAAGCCGAAGGCCAGAGAGCCAGCCGATGAGCGGCCGCACCAGCGGCAGCAGGACGAACTCGAACGCCAGCCAGACCAGCACGACGGCGGTCGCAACAACGCGGCCGGCCAGCCGCAATATCGGCATCAACGGATTGCTCATGCGCCTCAGATGGGCGCGAGACCTGCCGCTTTGCAAGACCGGCCTTGCCGCCAAGCCTGTTTGCGTTCGCGGTCAGCCCGGCTAAGGTCCCCATTGGGAAGCCGCTGGCACATCGAAACGAGCGACGACTTTGTCCATCAAAGCCGCGATCTACCACCTCACGCACTACACCTACGATCGGCCGGTCGTCCTCGCCCCCCAGATCATCCGGCTGAAGCCTGCCCCGCATTCGAAGACCAAGGTGCTCAGTCACTCGCTCAAGGTCTTTCCCGAAAAGCACTTCGTCAACCTGCAGCAGGATCCCTACGGCAACTGGCTGAGCCGTCACGTCTTCCCCGACCCGGTGACCGAGCTCAAGATCGAAGTCGATCTCGTCGCCGACATGACCGTCTACAATCCCTTCGACTTCTTCGTAGAAGAGGAGGCCGAGACCTGGCCCTTCGAATATCCCGAGACGCTGCGCGACGACCTCTCGATCTACATGCGCCCGCAGCCCGCCGGTCCGCTGCTTGCCGACTTCCTCAAATCCATCGACCGCACGCCGCGCAATACCGTCACCTTCGTCACCGAACTCAACGCGCTGGTGCAGCAGACGGTCGGCTACATTGTCCGGCTCGAGACCGGCGTCTTCGAGCCAGAAGAGACGCTCGCCCGCGCCCAGGGCTCGTGCCGCGACTCGGGCTGGCTCCTGGTCCAGGCGCTGCGGCACCTCGGCTTCGCCGCCCGCTTCGTCTCGGGCTACCTGATCCAGCTCAAGCCCGACCTCGTCTCGCTCGACGGCCCGCCGGGCACCGATCACGATTTCACCGACCTTCACGCCTGGTGCGAAGTGTATCTGCCCGGCGCCGGCTGGGTCGGCCTCGATCCCACGTCGGGCCTGCTGACAGGCGAGAGCCACATCCCGCTCGCGGCGACGCCGCACTAC
>CAYRZM010000293.1:0-13571 GCA_964428685.1 uncultured Devosia sp.
GGCACGCGGGCGGGCGCCGTGTCGCTGAAACCGGAGACGATCCCGAGCGGTGTCAGCGTGAAGGTCGGCAGCGGCGCCGCGCTCGATGTGCCGCTGGTCGCCGCGATCGCGACGGGGGCGGCGGAAAGGGACGCGTCCGCGCCGGCCGGTGGCTGAGTGGCGCCAAGGCCGGCCGCCAGATCGCCGGCGGGCCGCCCAAGCAAGGCAACTTCGGCCGGGCTCAGGCCCGGGGCAGCGGGCGATGCCACATCAATCTCGTGCGGCGCGGCGGTAAGAGTCACGGTTGGTGAAGTCGGCGGCGGGCTGACCGTTGTCCCGGCGGACACATCGCCCCCGTTCGGCGCAAGGACAACCGCAATAGCGGAGGGGGTCGAACGCATGGCCTCGCCGGCGGCGACGGTTCCGAGGGGCGGCGAGAGCACCGCCTCACCAGCTCTCGCGGGCGCGTATTCGGTGGCGTTCGCTTCGATCCATCCCGGGCGGCGCATAGGCGGAGCCGTAACAGGGCTCGGTGCGACGGGGACAACGGCCGTATCCGGCGCCAGGGCGGTCTCGGCGATCTCGTTGCGCACGCACGCGCCGAGGCCCCCCGGAGCTGCAGCGCAATCGGCGACGATGGGGCCGGCGATGATCGCGGCGACGACGAGGCTCGTCGCAAGCGCAACGCCAACGGTCAGCGACAAAGACGCAGTCGCGCGGCCCACTACCCCATTCCCCCTGAGGGGAGCCTAGGCGGGCAAGCCCCTCGACTTCAAGAGCTTGTAGGTGATGGACTCGTAAAGTGCCTCAAATGAGGCATCGATGATGTTGGCGCTGACCCCGATCGTGCTCCAGCGCTCGCCGCTCCTGTCGCGGCTTTCGACCAGTACACGGGTGACCGCGCCCGTGCCGCCGTCGAGGATACGCACCTTGAAATCGACAAGCTCGAGATCGGCGATGTCGGCGGAGAACTTGCCCAGGTCCTTGCGGATGGCGAGGTCGAGCGCGTTCACGGGGCCGTTGCCCTCGGCCACCGACATCAGCCGCTCGCCGTCGACCTCGACCTTGACCACGGCCTCGGTGACGTTGACCTGCTGGCCGCGGGCATTATGGCGGCGCTCGACGCTCGCCCGGTAGCTTTCGACCGTGAAGAACGTCGGCAGCGTGCCCAGCGCATTGCGTGCGAGAATGACGAAGCTGGCCTCGGCGCCGTCGTAGGAATAGCCGTGCGCCTCGCGCTCCTTGACGGTGCGCAGCAGCTTCTCGAGGCGGGGATCGTCCTTGTCGAGCATGATGCCGTGGCGACGGAGCGCGGTCTGCAGGTTCGACTTGCCGGCCTGCTGGCTGACCATGACCGCGCGCTCGTTGCCCACCGCATCGGGCGCCACGTGCTCGTAGCTGGTGACGTCCTTGGCGAGCGCGGAGGCGTGGATGCCCGCCTTGGTTGCGAAGGCCGAGGCGCCGACATACGGCGCCTGGCGGTCGGAGGCACGATTGAGCAGGTCGTCGAAGGCGCGGCTGATGCGCGTGATCTCGGCCAGCTGCGCCCGGCCCACGCCGGTCTCGAAGCGGTCGGCGAAGACCGGCTTCAGCATCAGCGTCGGAATGATGGTCATGAGGTTGGCGTTGCCGCAGCGTTCGCCGATCCCGTTGAGCGTGCCCTGGATCTGGCGCACGCCTGCGTCCACTGCCGCGAGGGAATTGGCCACCGCCTGCCCGGTATCGTCGTGTGCATGGATGCCGAGGCGGGCTTTGTCGACGGGCAGCGCGCGGACGATCTCGGCGACCTCCGAAGGCATGGTCCCGCCGTTGGTGTCGCAGAGCACCGCCCAGCGCGCGCCGGCGCCGAGCGCGGTCTCGACGAAGCTGGTCGCGTATTTCGGGTTGGCCTTGTAGCCGTCGAAGAAGTGCTCGCAGTCGATCAGCACTTCCTTGCCGGCGGCGACGCCGGCCTTGATGGTGTCGCGCAGGTTGGTGAGGTTTTCCTCGGGGGTGATGCCGAGCGTCGTGCGCACCTGATGGTCCGACGCCTTGCCCACAAAGCACGCGGCGGTGGCCGACGAATTGAGGATCGCCTGAACGCCCGGATCGTTGCCGGCCGAGCGCCCGCTTCGCTTGGTCATGCCGAAGGCGGTGAACGTGGCGCGCTGCGTGCGCGGCTCGGCAAAGAAGGCGTCGTCCACCACGTTGGCGCCGGGATAACCGCCCTCGACATAGTCGACGCCCAGTTCCTCGAGCAGCGCGGCGATGCGCAGCTTGTCCTCGAGCGAGAACTCGATGCCGGCCGTCTGCGCGCCGTCGCGCAGCGTGGTGTCGAACAGATAGAGGCGCTCCCGGCTCATGACGCGGAGTCCGCGTGAAAGGGGTGCCACTCCGCGGTGTCGTGGTCGGGGTGCTGATGGTTCGAGCGCGCGATCGCCGCGGCGTCTTCGGTCATCGCCGTCTCGGTCGTGCCTGTTTCCTCGACGTCGTCCAGATGCTTGAGCGAGGGATGCTTGCCTTCCATCCCCATCTGATAGAACAGCGGAATGCGGTGCGGCTCATCGAAGGCGCCGATCGACATCGAGACGTGCGGGCCACCGAGCGAGCGATAGTAGAGCGAAGTTCCGCAATCCCGGCAGTAACCGCGCGCCGCCTTGTCGGAACTGAGGAACTCGGCGGGCGTTCCGCGCGTCCAGCTGAGGTTCTGATGCTTGACGCCCACAAGCGCGGCAAAGAGATTGCCCGTCGCCTTCTGGCACATGCGGCAGTAGCAGACATGCGGGTTCGACCGCAGAGCGGCGGCATGGAAGCGGATGGCGCCGCACTGGCAGCCACCGGTGAACGGGCCTTCAGGCAGGATCGGCTTGTCGCTCATGGTGCGCCTCCGGGCGTCCAGTTCTCGGTGTCCTGGTCGGGGTGCTGGAACGAGCGGAGGATGGCGAGGATATCGCGTTCCTCATCCGCGCGGCCGAGCGGCTCCGGCTCGAGATCGTCGGCGTGGCCGATCAGGGGATGGCGATTGTCGCGGGCCGCCTCACCGGTGGGCATGATGTCGTTGGGGTGGTCGAAGGCGCCGATGGTCAGCGACGGGCTGGCGCCGCCCCACTGATAGGTGAGCGGCGTGCCGCACTGGCTGCAGAAGCCACGCTGCACCTTCGCCGATGAGCGGAACAGAGTCGGGCGGCCGCGCGTCCAGGCGATGGGCGCGTCAAATTCCGCCCACGCGCCGAAGAGGTTGCCGACGGCCTTCTGGCACATCCGGCAATTGCAGATCGAGGCGTGGCGCACCGGTCCCGCGACGCGGAAACGCACGGCACCGCACTGGCAGCCGCCGGTGAAGATCTCACTCATGGGACGCTCCGGCGAAGCGGTCGGTCGCCTCAATGAGGTGATGAAGAATGCCCGGCTCGCTCTCGACGTGCCCTGCCCCTTCGACCAGATGGAAGGCGGCTTCCGGCCACGCGCGATGCAAGTCCCACGCGGTTTGCGCCGGGGTTGCGATGTCGTAGCGGCCCTGGATGATCACGCCGGGGATGCCGCGGAGCCTGCCGGCGTCGCGGATCAGCTGGCCCTCCTCCATGAAGCCGCCGTTGACGAAGTAATGGTTCTCGATGCGCGCGAAGGCGAGCGCGTAATGCGGATCGTAGAAGGCGTTGGACACGTCGGGATTGGGCATGAGCGTCAGCGTCTCACCTTCCCAGCGCGCCCACTCGATCGCGCAGCGCTGCTGCTCGGCGGTGTCGGGGCCGGTGAGCCGGCGCCGGTAAGCGGCCATCATGTCGCCGCGCTCGGCCAGCGGGATCGGGGCGACGAAGCGCTCCCACTTGTCGGGGAACAGGAACGAGGCCCCCTCTTGGTAGTACCATTCGAGCTCCCAGCGGCGGAGCGTGAAGATGCCGCGCAGCACGAGCTCGGTGACGTGCTCCGGGTGCGTTTCCGCATAGGCCAGCGCCAGCGTCGAGCCCCACGAGCCGCCGAACACCTGCCAGCGCTCGACGCCCATCATGGCGCGCAGCTTTTCGATGTCAGCGACGAGATCCCAGGTGGTGTTGTGGTCGAGGCTCGCATGCGGCGTGGACTTGCCGCAGCCACGCTGGTCGAAGAGCAGCACGTCGTAGCGCTTGGGATCGAAGAGGCGGCGATGGCGCGGACCGATCGTTCCGCCCGGGCCGCCATGCAGGAAGACGACGGGCTTGGCGCCGCGCGTGCCGGACCGCTCCCAGTAGAGGATGTGCCCATCGCCGACGTCGAGCATGCCCGACGCGTAGGGTTCGATTTCGGGATAGTGGGTCCGCAGAGCGGTCACGCTGCAAATCCTTCGGCTGGGGGCCACACGTCGGTGTCGTGGTCGGGATGCTGATGGCTGACGATGCCGGTCTTGAATGTGTCGGCGCCCGGCGAGTCTCCCGGCCGCCGCACCGGCAGCGCCGCGAGCCCATCGAAGAAGCTCAGCTTGTCGGCGAGGTTCACCTGGATGGCGGGCGGCGCGAGCTCGGGATTGTCGAAGGCGCCGATGGCCAGCTCGATCGCGGCGCCGCCGAAGTCATAGGCGAGCGGCGTTCCACATTGCGCGCAGAAGCCGCGACGCACCTTGTTGGAGCTCTGGAACCAGGTGGGCACACCGCGGGTCCACGTCACCTCGTGCCCCGTTACCATCGGGCCGAAGAAGCCGCCAAAAGCCTTCTGGCACATGCGGCAGTGACAGATCGAGGCGCGGCCCAGGCGACCAGCCTGGAACCGCACCGCGCCGCACTGGCAGCCGCCGGTGAGCGCATCACTTGGCACTGAAGCAGACCACTTCGATGTTGTGCCCATCGGGATCGAGGACGTAGGCCGCGTAGTAGTTCTCGGAATATTCCGTGCGCAGGCCGGGCTTGCCGTTGTCTTTGCCGCCGGCCTTCATCGCCGCGGCATAGAACGCGTCCACGCCCTTCCGGTCGTCGGAACGAAAGGCGAGATGCACGTGGCCGGGCGTGCCCTCGGACACCCAGACATGGGGATAGTCCGCGCCCATGCCGATGGTCGTGCCGTAGTCCTGCAGGACGCTATAGCCCAGCGGCTTGAGCGCGCCTTCGTAGAAGGTCCGCGAGGCGCCAAAATTGGTCACGTTGATCCCGATGTGGTCGATGGTCGTGGTCATCGCTTGATCTCCCATTTGGTGGTGCGTTCACCGGTCGGCGATTTGCCGTCCATGAGCTGGATACCCTCCGCCAGAAGGCTTGCGCGGATCTGGTCGGCTTTGGCGAAGTCCCGGGTGTTGAGCGCGGCGAGGCGTGCCGCGACGGCGTCTTCGATCCGCCGGGTGTCGCCGGCATCGGATTCCGCGATGAGGCTGCGGAGCGGGAAGCCGAAGAAGCCCAACGTCGCCGCGAGGCACTCGACAGCACTCTCCGCGCCGCGATTGGCCTTGCGCGCGATCACGTCCATCGCCACCGAGGCGCGGTGGAAATTGAGATCGTCGCTCAGGGCCTCAACCACCGACGCGTCCGGAGTGCCGGTGCCGGCGGCGGCCGATGCGGCGCGCTGCCAGCCGCGCAGTTTTTCGGCCGCCTCCTCGAGGCGCGCCACGGTGAAATCGATCGGCTCGCGATAGTGGGTCATCAGCATGGCGAGCCGCAGGACTTCGCCGGGCCACTTGCGGCCGCCGAAATCGGTGGTCTCGAGCAGCTGGTGGATGGTGTAGAAGTTGCCGAGCGATTTCGACATCTTCTGGCCTTCGACCTGCAGGAAGCCATTGTGGAGCCAGTAGCGCGCCATGGTGGAGGTGCCGTGCGCGCAACGGGACTGGGCGATCTCGTTCTCGTGGTGCGGAAAGATCAGGTCGAGCCCGCCGCCGTGGATGTCGAACACGTCGCCCAGGTAGCGCGCGCTCATGGCCGAGCATTCGATGTGCCAGCCGGGGCGGCCGCGGCCCCACGGCGAGTCCCAGCCGGGCTCGCCGTCCGACGAGCGCTTCCAGAGCACGAAATCGGCCGGATTCTTCTTGTGGGCGTCGACCTCGACCCGCGCGCCGGCGAGATTGTTCTCGAGGTCGCGGCCGGAGAGCGCGCCGTAGTCGGGCATCGAGCCCACGTCGAACAGTACCTCGCCCACGGCCGACGCCTCGTAGGCATGGCGGCTGCCGATGAGCCTGCCGATCAGTTCCTGCATCTGGGGGATATTGTCGGTCGCCCGCGGCTGCACCGTCGGCTCGAGGCAGCCGAGCGCCGTCACGTCCTTCTGGTACTGGGCGGCCGTCGTCTCGGTGACCTTGCGGATCGCGTCGTTCAGCGGCAGGCCCGGAAAATCGCGGGCGGCGCGGGCGTTGATCTTGTCGTCGACGTCCGTGATGTTGCGGACATAGGTCACATGCGCAGGCCCGTAGACGTGGCGCAGGAGGCGAAACAGCAGATCGAACACCACGGCCATGCGGCCGTTGCCGATGTGGGCGAAGTCGTAGACCGTCGGTCCGCACGCGTAGAGGCGCACATTGGCCGGATCGAGAGGAACGAAATCCTCCTTCATCCGGGACAGCGTGTTGGTGAACTTCAGTCTGGCTTCAGCAGACGCCATGAGCGGCACGGTGCCTCAACGGTTGTCGACGCGCTGGCAGCGGGCTCTTCGGAACTGAACTCGGGGATGAAGAAAACCGCGCCGCCAACAGGTGTTAGCAGCTAATAATCACGCAGATAATGCAGATCGCATGGGCGGTTTTCATGGCGCGCAATCTGCCGGGCCGACGCCGGGAAAGCAAGGGGGTGCCGCCCGTCACGATGAACGGGCGGCAAACGGCTCAGTCCATGCGATAGGTCTGGTGGCACGTAAAGCAGGTGTTGCCGAGCGCCTTGAGCCCCGCCTGATAGCCGGCACTGTCGCCGGACGCAGCGGCCGTGCGCATCTGGCCCAGGGCCGCCTTGCCCTGGTCGATGATGGCGGTGAACTTGTCGAATTCCTGCCAGATGATCGGCAGCGCCTCCGACTTGCTGTTGGTCGCCCCGTCGGCGAACAGCGCCGGGAAATTGGTGAAATTCTGGGTTACGGTGTCGATGATCTTGATCGCATCCTGACCGGTCGCCCGGCCGGCACCACGCAGCAGCGAGCCGTCCTCTTTCATGGCCGCCTCCCGCGCCGCGACCTTTTGATCCGCACTCATGCCGGCAATGGAGGGATCGACTCTGAACACCGGCGCGTCGTCGGCGAAGGCTCCCATGACGGCCACGCCGGCAACGGCGGCGAGCGAAAGGGCGGCAAGCATGGGAAGGCGCATCAAAAGCTCCGGATCGTGACGGGAGAGGGTTGGCAGGAACCCCAACACCGCGCAAGTCCACCCAATCCGGGGAACCTGTTGAAAATCTTCACGTTGCGGTGACGCACCGGCCGCTAGATTGGTGGTCCGATTTTCGGCTAATTGCTGGGCTAGCCCGCGAGTGCGGCCCGGGCTCATCCGCTGGAACCGATGACCAACGCGTCAAAAATGCTGCTGCGGCTGGTGGCGCTCTGCTGCGCCACGGCCCTGTTTGCGCTCGACGCCAGCGATGCGTGGGCCCAATCGAACAACTGCGCGTCGCTGATCAATACGCTCCATGCGATCGAACAGAGCGGCGGCGGCGCCGCGGGCCTCGACAGCGTCGACGAGCAGCAGCGGCAGGCGCAGCAGGATGTGCAGCAGGCCGAGAGCCAATATGTGCGCGACGGCTGCAACGCGATGGCCAAGGCCGGCCAGCCACTCACCTCGCAATGCCGGGCCGAAGCGCGCCAGGTTCTGCGCGCCCGCGCCGAGCGCGACCAGGTCGCCAAGCTCGGGGCAATCTCGGACCAGCGCGAAGCCGTGCTGCAGGACATGGCCCGCTTCAACTGCAACAGCCGGTCCAGCGCTTCGGTGAGCCAGCAGAGCCGCGGCAACATCTTCCAGCAGCTGTTCGGTGCCTTCGAGCAGGGTTTTGGGGATGGCGTGTCGACCCGCGGCGACCAGTTTGCCGGCGAGGCCGGCTACGAGACCGTGCGCACCGTCTGCGTGCGCAAGGCGGACGGCTACTATTGGCCGATCAGCTTTTCCACGCTGGTCGAATACGCCCCCAACGACCTGACGCAATGCCAGGAGGAATGTCCGGGGCAGGACGTGGACCTCTACTACTACGACAATCCCGGCCAGGAGCCGGAGCAGATGGTCAACCTCCAGGGCGAGCCGTACAAGTCGCTGCCGAGCGCCTTTGCCTACCGAACCTCGATCGACCCCAATCTCAGTTGCAAGCCGCAGGTGACCTATGGCTCGATCCAGCTCGAGGCGATGGCCGACGGCGGCAACCGCGCCATGATCACATTTGCGGACGCGACATTCCCCTTGCCGATCCGCGACCCGCGGCAGGCGACCGACGCGAAGGTCCTGACCGTGGCGCAGGCGACCTATGTCGACGTGCCGCTGCCACGCCCGCGTCCGGCCGCGCCGGGGGAGGAGCCGCTCCCCGTCGTGGTGCAGCAGGCGGCGACCGACGCCCCGCGCATCGTGATGTTCGGCGACAAGCGCGTCAGGATAGTCGGGCCTGACACGCCCTACGCCCCAACAGAGGCAGCAGGGACTTGAGCTCGGGCCCGTCCTCGCGGCCGGTGAGCGCCAACCGCAGGGGATGGAACAGGTCGCGCCCCTTTCGCCCGGTCCTTGCCTTCAGGGCTGCGGTCCACTGCCCCCAGGTTCGTTCGTCCCACGGCTCGGGCGGAAGCAGCTCGAGCGCCTCGGCGAGATAGGCGCGCTCGGTCGGATCTGCGGGGTGCTGCACATCGCCCGCGAGCACCTTCGCCCAGGTGTCGATGTCCCCGAACCTGCGGAGGTTGCCGCGCAGGATCGCCCATGCCGCCCCGCCGACAGCCGCCGGCAGCCGCGGCCGGGCGACTTCATAGGGCATCGCATGCAGGATGCGCGCGTTGAGGCCCTCGAGCTCGGCGGGGTCGAAGCGCGCGGGACCGTGCGAGATCATCGAGAAATCCATCCGCGCGGCGAGCGCGGCGAGATCGGAATAGGGTTCCAGCGGCAGGCTCGTGCCGGTAACGGTCGCGGCAATGGCGACGGCCAGCGCCTCGAAGCCGTCGTCGCGCAGGTCGGCCAGCGACAGGGAACCGAGCCGCTTGCTGAGCCCCTCGCCTTCCGCGCCCGTCAGCAGGTTGTGATGCGCAAAGGCAGGCGGCGCCGCGCCGAGGGCGCGCGCGATTTCGATCTGGGTGCCGGTGTTGCTGACGTGATCCTCGCCGCGGATCACGTGGGTAATGTCGAGCTCGATATCATCAACGACGGAGGGCAACGTGTAGAGGTAGCTCCCGTCGGCCCGGATCAGCACCGGGTCGGACATCGACGCGGTGTTGACGGTCTGCGGCCCCTTGATCAGGTCGACGAATTCGACCGGCTGCCCGTCGAGGCGAAAGCGCCAGTGCGGCCTGCGCCTCTCGGCCTCATAAGCAGCCTTCTGGCGCTCGGTCAGCGACAGGGCCGTGCGATCGTAGATCGGAGGCTTGCCGAGAAGCCGCGCGCGGCCGCGTTTGATCTCGAGCTCCTCCTCGGTCTCGTAGGCCGGATAGAGGCGTCCCGCGGCGATCAGCCGCTCGCGCGCCGCGTCGTACCGGTCGGTGCGGTCGGACTGCCGGACCCGGTGTGCCGGCTCGATGCCGAGCCAGGCGAGATCCTCGTCGATCCCTCGTGCAAACGCCTCCGTCGAGCGCTCGCGGTCGGTGTCGTCGAGGCGGAGGATGTAAGTGCCACCCGTCTTGAGCGCGAACAGCCAGTTGAGCAGCGCCGGACGCGCATTGCCGATGTGGAGGCGGCCCGTCGGCGACGGCGCATAGCGGACAATTGGCGCGCCGCTCACTCGACGCCCTGTGAGACGCGGGCGGGCGGCTGCTCGCGATGCACCACGTCGCTGTCGTCGCGATAGCCGTTGGTAATGGGGTACTTGCGACCGATGCCGAAGGCTTTTTTGGTCAGCTTCACGCCCGGTGCCGACTGCCGCCGCTTGTACTCGGCGAGATTGAGCAGGCGCTCGACGCGCTTGACCAGCGCACGGTCGAAGCGCCCTTCCCCGCGCGCGACGATCTCACCGATGCTGAGTTCGTCCTCGACCATGCCGGCGAGCACTTCGTCGAGAATCGGATAAGGCGGCAGCGAATCCTGGTCGGTCTGGTTCGGCCTGAGCTCGGCGGTCGGCGCCTTGTCGATGATCGCCTGGGGGATCACGTCGCCATGCGGGCAGAGCGTTTCCTGCGGCACGTGCGAATTGCGCCAGTGGGCGAGCCTGTAAACCTCCATCTTGAAGAGGTCCTTGATCGGGTTGAAGCCGCCGTTCATGTCGCCATAGATCGTGGCGTAGCCCACGGCCATCTCGGACTTGTTGCCGGTGGTGAGCAGCATGGCGCCGGTCTTGTTGGAGATCGCCATGAGCACCAGCCCGCGCATGCGCGACTGGATGTTCTCTTCGGTGAGATCGGTCGGCGCGTTTCCGAAAACCGGCTGCAGTTCGGCCAGCGCCTCATCCACCGGCTTGCCGATCGGCACGATGTCGTAGCGGATGCCGAGGCGCGCCGCGCAATCCTTTGCATCGCGGAGACTGTCCTCGCTGGTGTAGCGATAAGGCAGCATCACCGCGTGAACGTTTTCGGGCCCGAGTGCATCGGCGGCGATGGCCGCGACGATGGCGCTGTCGATGCCGCCCGAAAGCCCGAGGACGACCTTGCCGAAGCCGTTCTTGCGCACATAGTCGCGCAGGCCGCGCAGCATGGCCTGCCACGGCGCCTCGGCGACAGACGCGAGCGGGGTCACGGTGCCCGATGTGCAATGCCAGCCCGACGTGCCGCGGGCCCAGTCGGTGACGACGAAATCGCTCTCGAAGCTTTTTGCCTGGAACACCAGGCGACCGCCCGGCTCGACGCCGAACGAGGCGCCATCGAAGACGAGCTCATCCTGGCCGCCGACCTGATTGAGATAGATCAGCGGCACCTTGTCTTCGGCGACACGGGCGCGGACAAGATCGAGGCGCGTGTGCTGCTTGTTCTTCCAATAGGGCGAGCCGTTGGGGCAGAGCAGGAGTTCCGCACCCTGCGCCACCAGATACTCGCAGACCGGGCGATGCCAGACATCCTCGCAGATCGGCACGCCGATGCTGACGCCCTTGATCGACACCGGCTCGGGCAGCGGGCCGGGCGTGAAGTAGCGCTTTTCGTAGAACACGTCGTCGTTGGGCAGCTCGCGCTTGATGCGACGCGCGACGACCTTGCCGTCCTCGGCCAATAGAACCGCGTTGTGGAGATTGCGGCCTTCGCGCCACACCGTCGGCAGAAGCAGGCTGACCCTGGTGCCCCTGGTCGCGCGGACAAGCTCCCCCGCCGCGGCCATCGCGTCCTCGACGAAGCGCGGCTTGAAGAACAGATCCTCCGGGAAATAGCCGGTCAGGAACAGCTCGGTGAGCATCAGGATATCGGCGCCGGCGCTCGTCGCATCGCGCAGGGCGCCCCTCGCGAGCTCGAGGTTGTCCGCGAGCGCGCCGACCTTGGGATTGAGCTGGGCAAGCGCGATGCGCAGGCGATCCGCCACGTCGAAACATCCTGTCCCGGAAACGGGCGGAGACTTATCCGCTCGCCCCCGTGAGGGCAAGCGGACAAGGCCTCAGGAAGAAGCTGGATCAGAACGCGTAGGTCATCTCGGCGAGAAGACCGTAGCGCCAGAGGGCGAACGGATTGGCGGTCGAGATGATACCCTGCTGGGTCACCGACGGCGACTGGTCATAGGGCCCGGCGGGCGGCGTCGACTGCGTGGGCGGGCCGATGATGTCGCGCGTGTAGGTCTCGTCAGCGGACCCCTGCAGATACCAGGCGCGGCCGCCGAGGCGGAAGGTCAGGTTCTGGCTGGGATGCACGCCGAGCCAGGCTTCGGCCATCGCGCCGTAGCCCCAGCCATCGACGCTGGTCGGTGAGGCGCGCATGCTCGAGATGTTACCGAAGTGGGTTCCGTCGTTGTAGGGTATCTGGGCCGGACCCGAATAGACCGATGTGTCGAAGGTCGGATCGTCGACGCCCACCTGGCCGTTGATCTTGGCGTAGGGCACGCCGGCGACTTCGGCGCTGATGTCGAAGAAGTCGCCGAGATTGGCCTTGCCGGTCACGCCCAACCGCAGAAGGTGCATGTCGAGGCTGTTGGGTGCGCTGTCACCGGGCACGAAGGTCGCGCCGGTCACGGGATCGGTGATGGTGATGTCCGACCCGGTGGTGGCCGTGGTGTAATTCGTGCGGCCGGAGTCGAGCGCTTCCTTCCAATACTGGTAGCCGACAAGGAAGCCGACGCCGGAGCCGTTGTTGTCGCCGAGCGGATCCCAGCCGATATCGGCGCCGAAGTAGCCGACATGGCCGTCGGTGATCGAGCCGGACGTGAGCGGCGCGTCGAAGCTGCCGGATGAAGCGATGGAATAACCGGCCAGCGCCTTGACGAAGGTGTTGGTGGAATGGTCCTCGATGCGCAGGTGCAGTTCGCCGATGTGCGTCGTGTCGGTCGAGGCGAGCGTGCTGCCGTTGGAATTGAAGTTCAGCGCCCCCATCGAGTACCAGTAGCGGGCGCCGAACTCGAACTTCAACGGATCGTCCTTGTCGCCCAGACCCGCCCAATCCCCTGGCTCGGTGGGATAGGTCATGCGCAGGCCGCCGTTGTCGGACTGATCGCCCCAGTTCTCATCGATGTCGGCGGCAATCGCCGGCGCGACGACGGACATGGCGGCGCAAAGCGCGAGGACACTGGAGATGGGGCGGAGCATCGAACCCTCGGCACAACAAACGCGATGGTTCGTTTATGCCTTGTTAGGGTTAATGCTCCGCTAATCCCGCCTACGTGGCTCTCACAAGCCGCGGTGCACTCGCCCGAAGGGAACGCGCCGTGAGCTCGCCGAAGCCCAGCGCCAGCACGGTCCAGAGGAGGAGCTGGATCGCCAGCGCGTTCAGCCGGAACGACCACAGCAGGCTTGCCGGGAACGCCGCCGGCACCTCGTCGATACCCGGCAGCACCGCATACGCGATGCCGACCAGCACGAGATAGGCCGCACCCCCGGCGAGGCAGGCGTACCATATGCCCCAGCGCTGCATCAGGGCCCGCCCGAGATTGACCGCGGCAACCATGGCGGCGACGGAGATCACGATCATGCCGAAGTAGAGCGCCGTTCGATACTGGATGGTGTCGGGATTGCCGACCGAGGGCGGGTTGGCCGGATATTTGAGGAACGGCACGAGGTAGATCGCCACGAAGCTCGCCAGCGCCAGAAGCGCTGCGCCGGCACGTGGCCCGAGACGACCGAGCCGGCCCCAGGCAAAGGCCGAGAGCAGCGCGAAGAGCCCGCCGATGGCGATCGAGTAGGCCATGACGCCGGTGAACAGGCCCCAGCCCGACTGGATGGCGCGGCTCACCAGCTCGGGCTCGGGTGCTTCGCCGGCGGCTTTGGCGATAGCCTCCTCGACGCCGATGGCGCCATCGACATTGGGCTCAGCGAAGGTGTGGGCATAAAGGAACGCCAGCAAGCCAGCGATGACGCCGCAGATCATGCCGCGGACGAGAAATGTTCTGGCCACGCGCGCCTCCCGTCAGTGGCAGGGGAAGCCGAGCATGTGCCGGC
>CAYRZM010000294.1:0-10785 GCA_964428685.1 uncultured Devosia sp.
CCGGTAGTCCACCAGCTTCTTGTCCGGATCGTAGGGCTGGTCGGGCACGGTCTTGGTCACCGCCTGGCCGGCCTTCATCTTCTTGACCACCGCGTCATAGGCGTAGGTGGGGGAGCCGTAGAGGTCCCAGCCCTCGCTCAGCGCCTTGGTGACCTTGTGGCAGAAGGAGGAATCGTCTTCTCCGCTCAGAAACCGGTAAATCTGCATAGCTCGCCCGCCGGGCCCGTTGTTGAACGTCCGGCTACTTATCGGTAATCGGGAGCCATGCACAGCTTTCCCAAAGCCCTGATCGACGGCTACGCCACCTTCATCCGCGGCCCCTACGCCGAAGCCGAAGGCAAGTACAAGAAGCTCGCCCGCGAGGGCCAGGCGCCGCTCGCCATGGTGATCGCCTGCTGCGACAGCCGCGCGGCGCCCGAGACCATCTTCGATGCCGGCCCCGGCGAACTGTTCGTCTTGCGCAATGTCGCCAACCTGGTGCCGACCTTCCAGCCCGACGGCGGCCAGCACGGCACCTCGGCGGCGATCGAATTCGCCATCAACGCCCTCGACATCGAAAACGTCATCGTGCTCGGCCACGGCCGCTGCGGCGGCATCCGCGCCGCGCTCAACCCCGGCCACGCGCTGGCGCAGGGCGATTTCATCGGCAAGTGGATGAGCATGCTTTCGCCGGTGAGCGCGGAAGTGTCGAAATACAGCTTCTTGACCGCGGCCGAACGCGAGACGGTGCTCGAGCGGCTGAGCGTGCGCAACTCGATCAACAACCTGCGCACCTTCCCCTATATCCGCGAGCGCGAGGCCGACGGCCGGCTCAAGGTGCACGGCGCCTGGTTCGACATCTCGACGGGCGAGCTCTGGGTGATGGACAACGAGACCGGCGACTTCAGCCGCCCGGAGCTGCCGGCGTCGTAGCCGCCCCGCGCCGCGCGAAGACCCGCGGCCCGAAGACGTTGACGATAAGCCCGACGAACACCAGCGCGCTGCCGCCGAGGTCGAGCGCGCTGAGCTGTTCGCCCAGCACCAGCCAGCCCGTGGTGAGGCCGATCACCGGCACCAGCAGCGTGAACGGCGCGACGGTCGAGGCCGGATAGCGGCCGAGGAGCAGGCTCCAGGCGCCATAGCCGAAGTCGGTCGACACCCAGCCCACAAAGAGCAGGGAGCCGGCCCCGAGCCAGCTGATATGGGCGAGCGCCGAGGGCACGGCGCCCGGCCCTTCGAACAGCAGCGACAATGCGAACAACGGGATCGGCGGCACGAGGCTCGACCACACCACGAACGCGAACATGTCGATCCGGCCGACGCGCTTGACGACGATGTTGGCCGCCGCCCAGCTCGCCGCCGCGACGATGGTCATGAGCAATGGCCAGAAGGCCGTGCCGCCGAGCTTTTCGACGGCGATGAGGGCGATGCCGCAGAGCGCGACCAGCGCCCCGCCGAGCTGGGCGAGCCCCGGCCGTTCGCCCAGCAGCAGCACCGCGAGCCCGATGGTGAAGAAGGTCTGGAGCTGCAGCACCAGCGAGGCAAGTCCGGCCGGCATGCCGAGATGGATCGCCGAGAACAGCAGCCCGAACTGGCCGACGCCGACGAACACGCCGTAGGCGATGAGGAGCCGCAGCGCCACCTGCGGGCGGCGCACGAAAAAGATCGCCGGCAGCGTCGCCACGACATAGCGCAGCGCGCTCAGCAGCAGCGGCGGCACCTCGGCGACGCCCCACTTGATGGCCATGAAGTTGACGCCCCAGACGAGGACGATCAGGAGGGCCAGAAACGTATCGCGCGCGCTCATGCCAAAACTCGGCGTTGCCGTGTGGGCGCCCAGTGGCCACCGGCGCCGGCACAAGGCAAATGATTGCTGGTGATGGAGGCCATCACCGGCCGCAATGCGCTCAGGCGGCCTTGCGCTCCACCAGCTTGCGCTCGATCAGCGTCTCGAGGATCTGCACCGCATTGAGCGCCGCGCCCTTGCGGAGATTGTCGGACACCACCCAGAGGTTGAGCCCGTTCTCGACCGTCGGGTCCTCGCGGATGCGCGAGACATAGGTGTCGTATTCGCCCGCCGCCTCGATCGGGGTCGCGTAGCCGCCGGCCTCGCGCTTGTCGAGGACGCTGACGCCCGGCGCCTCGCGCAGGAGGTCGCGCGCCTCGTCGGCTGTGATCGGCTTTTCGAACTCGACATTGATGGCTTCGGAATGGCCGACGAACACCGGCACGCGCACGCAGGTGGCCGTGAGCTTGATCTTGGGATCGAGGATCTTCTTGGTCTCGACCACCATCTTCCACTCTTCCTTGGTGGAACCGTCTTCCATGAAGACGTCGATATGCGGGATGACGTTGAAGGCGATCTGCTTGGGGAACTTCCGGGGCGTCGGGCTGTCGTTGACGAAGATGCCCTTGGTCTGCAGCCAGAGCTCGTCCTGCCCTTCCTTGCCGGCACCCGAGACCGACTGGTAGGTCGCCACCACCACGCGTTTGATCGTCGCGAAATCGTGGAGGGGCTTCAGCGCCACCACCATCTGGGCGGTCGAGCAGTTGGGATTGGCGATGATGTTCTTGCGGTCGTTGCGCGCCATGTAGGTGTCGAGCGCCCCGGCATTGACCTCGGGCACGATCAGCGGCACGTCGGCGTGGTAGCGCCAGAAGCTCGAATTGTCGACGACGAGCGCCCCGGTGGCGCCGATCTTTTCGCCCCAGGCCTTCGACACCGACGAGCCGGCGCTCATCAGCGCGAAATCGACGCCCTTGAAGTCGAAGTTCTCGAGGTTCTGGACCCTCAGCCGCCTGTCGCCGAAGCTGATCTCCTGGCCCTGCGACTTGGCCGAGGCGAGCGCCACGACCTCGCCGACGGGAAACTTCCGCTCGGCGAGGATGTTGAGCATTTCGCGGCCCACAGCACCCGTGGCCCCCACGACGGCGACGCGGTATCCCATTTCGGTTTGGTTCCTTTTGACCCGGCCCCCGCGCCGGTCGCCCGGCGGCACAATCGGCTTCGGCCCCTCCCCGGCGGAGGTGGCCCGGGGAAAAGCGTTACGGGGTTTTGGTGGTTTTGGTCTTGAGCCGCGACGGCACGCCGACCCGGCCCGGCACAAACGTGTCGAGCTCGGTCATGTCGATGTCGAAGGCATCTTCGCGCAGCATGGGCGGCGGTTTTACGCGGAAATGGCAAAGAGTCAATGAAAGCGGGGCCGATGGGAACCGAAGCCGGCTTCAGCCACGTTGCGCGCCTCCATCCACGGTGTCGTCCCGGCGAAAGCCGGGATCCACGCTGCCACCAGGCGCAAGGTGAGAAATGGGTCCCGGCTTTCGCCGGGATGACACGCGGTGGCCGGACAGGCTATCTGCGCCCATGCGAACCTTCGATGTCCTGATCCTCGGCGCCGGCGCGGCCGGCATGATGGCGGCGATCGAAGCGGGCAAGCGGGGACGCGCGGTGCTGGTGGTCGACCACGCGCGGGCGCCCGGGGAAAAGATCCGCATCTCGGGCGGCGGGCGCTGCAACTTCACCAACGTCAACGCCACCGCGCGAACCGCGCGTGAGCGGTTCCTCTCGCAAAATCCCAAATTCGCGCTCTCGGCGCTGAGCCGCTACACGCCCGACCGCTTCGTCGCGCTGGTCAAAAGCTACGGCATCGCCTTCCACGAAAAGACCCTCGGCCAGCTCTTCTGCGACGGCAGCTCGATGCAGATCGTCAACCTCCTGACGTCAGAGCTGGGCAAGGCCGGCGCCATGCTCGAACTGGGCGCCGAAGTCGAGGCGGCCGAAAAGTCCCACGACGGCTTTCGCGTGCGGCTCTCGAGCGGCGAGGTCGCGGCGCAATCGCTGGTGCTCGCGACCGGCGGCAAGTCCATCCCGAAGATGGGGGCGACGGGCCTCAGCTATCGGCTCGCCGAGCAATTCGGGCTCGCCGTCACCGAGACCCGCCCGGCGCTGGTGCCGCTGACCTTTGCGCCACATCTGCTCGAACGACTGGCGCCGCTTGCCGGCATCGCCGTCGACGCGGTGGCGGTCGCCAATGGAACGGCGTTCCGCGAAGCCCTGCTGTTCACCCATCGCGGGCTCAGCGGGCCAGCGATCCTCCAGATCAGTTCCTACTGGCGCGAGGGTGAGGCGATTGCGGTCGACCTCCTGCCCGGCACCGACGTGCCCGCTCTGCTGCGCACGGCGCGCAGCGCCACGCCGAAATCGCAGCTCCAGACCGTGCTCGCCGACCACCTCCCCAAGCGCCTCGCGCAGATGCTGGCCGAGGACATCGCCCTCACCGGCATGATCGGCGACGCCTCGGACAAAAAGATCGCCGCCGCGGCCGAGGCGCTCACCCGCTGGACGCTCAAGCCCACCGGCACCGAAGGCTACCGCACGGCCGAAGTGACGCTCGGCGGCATC
This sequence comes from uncultured Devosia sp., assembly GCA_964428685.1. GTDB lineage: Bacteria > Pseudomonadota > Alphaproteobacteria > Rhizobiales > Devosiaceae > Devosia_A. Next base: position 4,382 of record CAYRZM010000294.1, read on the forward strand.
GACACCACCGGGCTCGATTCGGCGACGATGGCGGCCCGCACCGTACCCGGCCTCTACGCCGTGGGCGAAGCGGTCGATGTCACCGGCTGGCTCGGCGGCTACAATTTCCAGTGGGCCTGGGCCAGCGGCTGGGCCGCCGGTCAGGTCGTCTGATCCCGCCAGGGCGTGAGCCGCGGGACCCACCGGCGCACATGGGCGCGGTAGCGGTCGTATTGGGCCCCGTAAGTGGCGCTCAGCGTCGGCTCCTCGTAGGCGAGGACGAAGAAGTGGACGGTGAGCCACACCACGAGCCCGTAGCCGAGGACCAGCGCGTTGCCCAGGAGCAGGCCCTGCCCGAGGATCAGCGACACCACCGCCACGTACATCGGATTGCGCACGAACCGGTAGGAGCCGGTGACCACCAGCGTCGCCGTCGGGGCGATCGGCGCCGGCGTGCCGCGGCCCTGGAGCGCGAAGCGGGCGAAGGTCTCGAGCAGCAGCGCGCCGCCGAGAACGAGGAGCAGCCCGCCCAGCCAGCGCAGCGGCTCGACGCCGAGCAGCGGCGGCAGCAGGCGGTACTGCGAGAGGCCCCATGGGATGAGCCCGGCGACGATCCCCGGCGCAACGAACAGGAAGACGATCGAGCCGGCGATGGCGCGGAGACGGGTCATCGCCGGACTATGCGACGGCGTGGCGATGGCAGCAACGGCCGGACCGCCCGCTGTCAGCGGTCGGATTCGACGAAGATCAGCCGGTTGTTGAAGGGATCGACCACCGTCATTTCAGTGCCGCCCCATTCCGGGCGCTCGAGCCCGGGCCGCATGTAGCGGTAGTTCTTGGCGAGCAGCTCGGCGTGGAATTCGCGGAGGCCGATGACGTCGATGCGCACCAGCGATCCCGGCGTGCCGTCGCCGTGATGCTCGCTGAGCTGGAACACGATGCCGTCGCGGCTGACCTGGCTGTAGAGCGGCGCGTTGCCGTCGAGCCGGTTCGCCCAGTCGACCTTGAAGCCGAGGAAATCGACGTAGAACTCCCGCATCTTGGCATCGTCGAAGCTGCGAAGGATGGGAATCGTCTGGACGTAACGGAGCGGCATGCCGCCGCTATACCCTCCGGCGGCATCCCGCGACAGTCTTGCCGCCGCGCCGCCGCCGGGATATGACGACCCTCTCTCGACCCAGCCAGAGGAGGCGCCGCATGACCGATCGACCGTCCCGCCTTCCCGGCATGGGAGTGGCCGCTCCTTAGGCCGCTGGCCGGACTATCCGGCCGAACCTGCAAGAACCGCTGAGCGTTGGACCGGCCGGAGGCCGGCTGCCGCGGCGTCCAGACAAATCGAGACTTCGGGGACCGGCCACAGGGCCGGCAAGGATCATGGCCCGATTCAAAATCGACCTTCGCTCCGACACCTACCGCAAGGTGCTTGGCTTTCTCTTCGGCCACTGGCGCCGCCAGCCGGGCCGCGTCGTCACCATCATGGCGGTGTTCCTGGGCGCGACGCTGCTCGACGTGGCGACGCCCTATTATGCCGGCCAGCTCGTCGATGCCGTCGCCGCGGCGCCGGGCAATGCGCCCGCGCTCGAGGCCGCGCTCTGGGCCTTCGGCATCCTCATCGTGTTCGGCCTGAGCTCGGTGGTGCTGCGCCAGTTCGGCTTCTTCGGCATCATCCAGTTCACCCTCAAGATGATGGCCGAGATCGCGCAGGACGCCTTCCACCGCGTGCAGCGCTTTTCGACCGACTGGCATGCCAACACCTTCGCCGGCTCGACCGTGCGCAAGGTGACGCGCGGCATGTGGGGCGTCGACATGCTCAACGACACGCTGCTGTTCGCGCTCTTCCCCTCACTGGTGATGCTGGTGGGCACCTCGGTGATGCTGGGCGCGATCTGGCCGCTGATGGGCGTCGTCATTGGGCTCGGCTCGGTGCTCTATGTCGGCCAGACCGTGGTCCTTTCGGTCGGCTTCGTGTCGCCGGCGGCGACGCTTGCCAATGCCTGGGACACCCGCATGGGCGGCGCGCTGGCCGATGCGATTTCGTGCAACGCCGTGGTCAAGGGGTTTGGCGCCGAGGACCGCGAAGAGGAGCGGCTGACCCACGTGGTGGGCAAGTGGCGCAAGCGGACCGAACGCACCTGGAAGCGCGGCACGCTCAATGGCGGGCTGCAGGGCGCGACCATGATCGTGCTGCGCACGGCGATCGTCGGCGTGGCGCTGCTGCTCTGGCAGCAGGGCGTGGCCAAGGCGGGCGACATCGCGCTCGTCCTCACGGCCTTCTTCGTGCTGCAGGGCTACCTGCGCGACATCGGCATGCACATCCGCAACCTGCAGCGCGCGGTCAACGACATGGAGGAGCTGGTGGACGTGCAGTTCCATCCGCTCGGCATCGAGGACCGGCCCGAGGCGCGGCCGGCGATGATCGAGGAGGGCCGCATCGACTTCGACCATGTGGGCTTCCACTATGGCAAGCACACGAGCCCGCTCTATCGCGACTTCTCGGTCACCATCCCCGCCGGGCAGCGCGTGGGTCTCGTCGGCCCCTCGGGCAGCGGCAAGACGACCTTCGTCAAGCTGATCCAGCGGCTCTACGACGTGAGCGACGGCGCCATCCGGATCGACGGCCTCGACATCCGCGACGCGACGCAGGCGTCGCTGCGCAGCCAGATCGCCATCGTCCAGCAGGAGCCGATCCTGTTCCACCGCTCGCTTGCCGAAAACATCGCCTATGCCCGCCCGGGCGCGACGCGGAGCGAGATCGTCGAGGCGGCCAAGCTGGCGAGCGCCCACGACTTCATCAGCACCCTGCCCAAGGGCTACGAGACGCTGGTGGGCGAGCGCGGCGTGAAGCTGTCGGGCGGCGAGCGCCAGCGCGTCGCCATCGCCCGCGCCTTCCTTGCCGATGCGCCGATCCTCATCCTCGACGAGGCGACGAGCTCGCTCGACTCCGAGTCTGAAATGCTGATCCAGAAGGCGATGGAGCGGCTGATGGTGGGCCGCACCACCATCGTCATCGCGCATCGCCTGTCGACGGTGCGCGCCCTCGACCGGCTGTTGGTTTTCGACAAGGGCCGGATCGTCGAGGAAGGCACGCACGAGGAGCTGGTGAAGCGCGACGGCGGCATCTACCGCAAGCTGTTCGAGCGCCAGGCGCTGGAACTGACCAAAGGACTGATGGTCGCATGAGCCTGCCGCTCTCGATCCTCGATCTCGCGCCGGTGCCGGAAGGCACCGGCAGCGCCGAGGCGCTCCACAACATCGTGAGCCTCGCCCAACTCGGCGATCAGCTCGGCTACACCCGCGTCTGGTACGCCGAGCACCACGGCATCCCCTCGATCGCCTCGTCGTCGCCCGAAGTGCTGATCGCGACCGCCGCCGCCAATACGGGCCGCATCCGGCTGGGGTCGGGCGGCGTGATGCTGCCCAACCACGTGCCGCTGCGCGTGGTCGAGACCTACCGCACGCTCAACGGCCTCAACCCCGGGCGCATCGACCTCGGCATCGGCCGCGCCGGCGGCAGCGACCCGCGCACGCTGGGCGCGCTCCGCTCGGTCGACGGGACCTACTTTCCGCAGGAGCTGGCGGAGCTCCTGGCCTTCGAGCAGGGGACGTTCCCCGTCGGCCATCCCTATGCGCCGATCCGTGTGGTGCCCGAAAAGTTGAGCCTGCCGCCGATCTTCCTGCTCGGCTCCTCGGGCGCCAGCGCCGCCGCCGCCGGCGAGATCGGCGTCGGCTACAGCTTTGCCGCCCATTTCAGCGCCGCGCCGCCGAAACCGGCGTTCGACGCCTACCGCGCGGCGTTCACGCCGTCGGCGCAATTCGCCAAGCCGCACGCGATCCTCGCCGTGTCGGCGTTGGTGGCGCCCACCATGGAGGAGGCGCAGTTCCTGTCGTCGAGCCAGGCGGTAAGCTGGGCCCTGTTCCATTCGGGCGAGGAGCGGCGCCTGCTCTCGCCCGAAGACGCGAGCGCCCGCGCCCTGTCGCCGGCGCAGCAGGCGATCGTCGACAAGCAGTCGAAACTCTGGATCGTCGGCGACCCGGCCACGGTCCGGGCCGAGATCGAGCGGCAGGCCGAAGCCGCCGGCGCCGACGAGGTGATGGTGACGACCACCGTGTGGTCGCATGAGCTCAGGCTCCGCTCGTACCGGCTGCTCGCGGAGGCGTTTGCCTAGAGCTCATCCGTTCGGGTGACGGCAGCGCGGCCGGGATCGGTCATGAAGCCCATCACGATTTGTCATGGGCCGGTGCGGGATGACGCCGCGGGCCCCGTGCGTTCCTCATCCGGGGCGCGACCGATGAGGGCAATGAATTGAAGCGACCACACAAGCCGGCACCGAAGCACGGCCGCCCCGAGCTCGAACACATCGACGCAGTGTTCCTGCGCCAGATGGGCCTCAACCCCGAAGACTTCCGCGACGCCGCCAGCGGCCGTCGCACCTCGGTGCTGTTCGTGCCGTTCCGCGACCTGCGCTAAGCGCTCAGCTTCTTGAGGATGGCCGCGCCCATCGCTTCGGTGCCCACCGACTTGCCGCCCTGCGCGATGTCGCCGGTGCGCAACCCGTCGTCGAGCACCGCGGCGATCGCCGCCTCGAGCCGGTTGGCGAGATCGATCATGTTGAACGAATAGCGGAGCGCCATCGCAAAGCTCGCGAGCATCGCGATCGGATTGGCGACGCCCTTGCCGGCGATGTCGGGGGCCGAGCCGTGCACCGGCTCGTAGAGCGCCTTGCGCTTGCCGGTCGCCTTGTCCGGCGCGCCGAGCGACGCCGAGGGCAGCATGCCGAGCGAGCCCGTGAGCATCGCCGCCGCGTCGGAAAGCACGTCGCCGAAGAGATTGTCGGTGACCATCACATCGAACTGTTTCGGATTGCGCACGAGCTGCATCGCGGCGTTGTCGGCGAGGATGTGCTGGAACTGGAGGTCCGGATAATCCTTGGCCACGCGCTGCGCGACCTCGTCCCAGAGGACGCCCGACTTCATCACGTTCTTCTTGTCGGCCGAATGGACGAGCTTGCGGCGCGTGCGCGCGAGGTCGCAGGCAACGCGCACGATGCGGTCGATCTCATAGGTCTCGTAGACCTGCGTGTCGACGGCGCGCTTCTGGCCGTTGCCGAGATCGGTGATGGTCTTGGGCTCGCCGAAATAGACGCCGCCGGTGAGCTCGCGCACGATCAGGATGTCGAGCCCTTCGACGATCTCGCGCTTGAGCGAAGAGGCATCGGCGAGCGCCGGATAGCAGATGGCGGGCCTGAGATTGGCGAAAAGCCCCAGATCCTTGCGGAGCCGGAGAAGTCCCGCTTCCGGCCGCACCTCGTACGGCACCTTGTCCCATTTCGGCCCGCCCACCGCGCCGAAGATCACCGCGTCCGAAGCGAGCGCCTTGCGCATGTCGTCCTCGGAGATGGCGGCACCGTGCTTGTCGTAGGCGGAGCCGCCGACGAGGCCCTCGTCGGTCGAAAAGTCGGCCTTCTGCTCTGTGTTGAGCCAGGCGACGAGCTTTTTGACCTCGCCCATCACCTCGACGCCGATGCCGTCGCCGGGGAGGAGGAACAATTTGTGGGACATGGTTCTACTTTCCTGCCACGCCCTCGTGGTTCGACAGGCTCACCATGAGGGCTACTGCGTTGGTGTCTGAGGACCTCATGGTGAGCTTGTCGAACCACGAGGTCCGGGCGGCCTCAGCTGCTCTGCGCGCCGATGCGCGCCGTCACTTCGATCTCGATCTTCATGGCCGCCTCGATCATCTTGACGATGAGCATGGTGGCGGCCGGCTTGATGTCCTTGAACGCCGGACCGACGGCGGCGACGACCTCGTCGACATAGGACGCATCGCCGACATAGTAGACCACCCGCACCGTATCCTTGATCGACGAGCCCGCCTGCTGCAGCGCCTTGTCGATGGTCGCCAGCGCATTGCGCGCCTGCTCGCCCACGGCCTCGGGCATCTTCATCACGGCATAGTCGTAGCCGGTCGTGCCCGACACATAGACCGTGTCGCCGTGGCGCACGGCGCGGGAATAGCCGAACTTCTCCTCGAAGGGAGAGCCGGTCGAGACACGCTGCACCATCAGATCCACGGCCTCGAATTGGCGACCTTCGTCTCGAAGGCGGAAATCTCGGCGCCTTCCTTCATGGTTGTCGCGATGTCGTCGAGACCTTCGAGCAGCACGTGCTTGCGCGCCGGGTCGATGTCGAAATGGATGGTGCCGCCGTCCGGCCCCTTGATGGTCTGCGCCTGAAGATCGACCGAGATGGTGGCGTTGCTGCCGCGCTCGGCGTCATCCATCAGCAGCTTCAGCTGCTCGGGCGTCACCTTGATCGGCAGAATGCCGTTCTTGAAGCAGTTGTTGTAGAAGATGTCGGCAAAGCTGGTCGAGATGACGCAGCGCACGCCGAAATCGAGCAGCGCCCACGGCGCGTGCTCGCGCGAC
>CAYRZM010000295.1:0-19894 GCA_964428685.1 uncultured Devosia sp.
CGAGGGTGTTGACGCGGATGCCGTGCGGGCCGAGGTCGCGGGCGAGCGAGCGCGACATGCCGTGCGCCGCGGCCTTGCTGGCGGTGTAGGCGGTGAGATTGCCGGTGAGGATCATCCAGCTGATCGAGCCGAAATTGACGACCGAGCCGCGGCCGGCCTTGATCATGCCGGGGATCACCGCCTGGGCGGCGAAGAAGGCATGGGTGAGGTTGACGGCGATGGCCTTGTCCCAGCTCTCGCGCGTCACGTCGTTCCAGTTGGCGCGGGTATCGTTGGCGGCGTTGTTGATGAGCGCCAGCGCGTCGCCATGGGCAGCGGCGAAATCGGCGATGGCCTTCTGGTAGGCCGTGGTGTCGGTGATGTCGCAGGCGGTGAATTTGACCGTGTGGCCCGCCCTGGTGAGCTCGGCCTCGAGCGCCCTGCCCTCAGCCTCGGCGATATCGACGAAGCCGACCTTGCTGCCCTGCGCGGCGAATTCGCGGACAATGGTCTCGCCGATGCCCGAGGCGCCCCCGGAGATGACGACCGCGCGGCCGTCGAGACTGGGATAGCGGGCAAAGCTGGACGACGGCATCGGTGTTCCTCCTCAGGCGACTGCGCGGGGAGGTTTAGTCGGGAGGGCGGCGGCGGGCAAGGGAGGGCGCAGAGCGCGATTGGCCACTGCGTGGTTGGAACGACACCCCGGTGGTGGGACACGCGGGTGAGCGGCCGATCACTCCGCCTCGACGATCACCTTGCTGCGCGGGGCGAAGTCGGAGGCTTCGATCTGGGTCAGCAGCTCTTCGACCTTGTCGACATTGACGATGTGCCGCTGCTCCATTGAGAAGTTGAAGGTCACGTAGTCGCGGCTCGGGCAGAAGGTGCAGATGTTCACCGCGGTATGCCAGGCGCCGCAATAGATCGGCTCGATCATGCCGGTGGTCATCGGGCCCTGGGTGCGGTGCGGCGGCACCAGCGTCAGCACGATGTGGATGAAGTTGTTGAAGCGCCAGAAGCGGCGGTTGGGCAGGAACGGGAACACGCTGTTGAGCGCGCGAAGCGTGCGGAACATGGCGTTGACTGTCACCTGGAAGCGGCTCAGGTCCTTGCTCTCGATCTTGTCGATGGCGTCGTCGACGTGGCGGACATACTCGACGAAGTTGTCATCGACCTTGAACTTGGCCTCGAGCGCGCGGACGCGGAAGAAATCGTCGTCGCTGGCGGTGCGGTTGCCGTCGAGCATGGTGTAGGCGGCGCCGATCACCCGCTTGCTCATATGCTTGTCGGGACCGTTGCCGTTGAGGGCGTGGGTGACGAGCGCGAAATACAGCGAGCGCTGGCGGACGCCGAGGCGATTGGCGAGGAGGCGCAGGCGGTGGCGCTCGATGGCGAGCGTCTTGAAGCCCCAGGGCTGCTCCTTGACCGCCATGATGTTGGCGATGAGCAGGTACATCAGCGTCAGGCCGATGCCGCGCGCCGCCGACTTGAAGCGCGTCCACAGCGGCACCTTGCGGCTCTCGTCGGACATGACGCCGTGGGCGGCGGTCTGCGAGCGGGTGAGGAGCGCGGAGTCGGAGCCTTCGAGCAGCGCGTGGCTCGAGCGGACCTGAAGGATCGAGGCGCGACCCTCGGCATCGGGACCGCCCTTGCGCACGGCTGCCATGACGCGGAACAGCGGCAGGTCGTTGCGGGCGAAGATGTCCTCGGACTTGCTCAGCCACTTGTCGGGATAGCCGTCGAACTCATCGACATATTCGACGCTGGTGACAGCATCGAGGATGTGCTTGGGGAACGGCTGGCCCGGACGGGCGCCGAAGAAGCCGTGAGTCAGCTGCGGCGCGAGCGCGACCATGCCGGCGACGAGATTGGCGAGCTTTTCGGGATCGAAACTCTGCCTCGAAAAGGCGGTGAAGAAGACGGTGTCGCGGCCCTGATAGAGGAACCACTGGAAGTTGGTGAAAAGAGCCTGCGGATTCTTGCGGACGGCGGCCAGCGCAAGATCGAGCAGTTCAGCCTGATCGCTGGCAAAACTGGTGGAGGAAAAGCTCTTCAACGCTCGGAACTCCGGACTTTCTTAGCGATGTCTTAACATTGTTAGGCGGCGCGGCAAGGCAAGGTCAACGCGCGTGCCGTCATGGCGTTAATTCGTGGCCGGTTTTCATCACCCGCCGGCAGTGCCTCTAGGGCGCGCCGGATGAACGGGAGATGAGCGGCGCCAGCACCGCATCGAGCCGCGGAATCCGCGGCAAGAGCTTCTGCTGTATATAGAAATTGAAGGTTACGAGGCGCCGGTTGGGGACGATGACGCAGGCATTGGCGCCTTCGAGCGCCGCGCCGGCATAGACCGGCTCCATGAGCGCGGCGGAGTTGGGCCCACCCAGCCGGTGCGGCGGGACCAGCGCCAGGACAATGCCATAGGGCATGAACTGGAACAGTTTTGGCGGGTAGGCGAAGGCGAACGGACGGCTGAGGGCGCGGTGGAGACGGATGCCCTCGGCGTTCATTTCGGCGTTGAAGCCGCGCTCCCCGGTTTCGCTTTCCGTGAGGCGGGCATCGACGGCGCGCACAAACGCGCCGAAGTCGGGATCGGTGCGAAAGACCGCAAAGCGCATGCGCATCCGCATATAGGTGTCGCGGTCGGCGCCGCCGCCGTCGTCGATGACGGAATAGGTGGAGCTGATGCGACGGCGGCGCTGCGGGCCGTCGAGATCGAACAGCGTGTGCATCGGGAGCGCGTAGAACACCGCGCGCTGGCGGACGCCGTGCGCGGCGGCGAGATCGCGGAACACCGTTCGCGGATAGACACGCGTCGCGAAGGCATAGGGGCCGGGCCGGACGGTCACGAGATTGGCGACGACCACGTGCAGGGTCGCGAGCACGGCGCCGAGGCCGGTGGCCGCAACCTTCACGAGCGGCGAGCTGGTGCGGCGGCTGATGCTCACCGGATGGGCGGCGGACTGGCCGCGGCTCAGGAGCGCCGAGTCGGCGCCCTCGACGAGCGCGTGCGCGACCTGGACGATGAGGAAGCCCTGACGGCCTTGGGCATCCGGCTTGTCCATCGCCGCGTGGCGCAGGCGGAAGAGCGGCAAAGCGGGATCGGCGAAGATCGCGGCGCCATTGTCGAGCCAGCGCTCGGGGAAGCCGTCGAGGCTTGCGACGCGCTCTCTATATATGAGGCGCGCGAGCGTGGCCGCGGTGATCGGCACGTCGGGGCCGCCGCCGGGGTAGCCCAGCCGAAGCTGCGGGGCCAGATCGACGAGGCCCTGCGCCGCCGCGACGAGTTCGGCCTCCGACAGCGCCGCCGACGTGAAAGCGGCAAAGAACGCGACGTTGCGCTGGCGGTACATGTACCACTGCATGTCGGTGAAGCCGGCCGTTGGATCAGCGGTGTCGCGGGCTGCTGCCATTCCCCCTCCTCCGCTATCGGTAGCACGGCGGCCATCTGCGGCAATTGCGGCTGTTGGCGGGAAAGGGGGCGCACTTTAGGATGGTTCCAGACTGCACGGGGCGCCAGGGCCGAGTTTCGGCGTCCGATTGATCGAGATCATGGCCGCGAGTGCGGCGGGATGATCGGGTCGGCTGCGGCATTGGAGTGAGCATGGACTATCGCGGCATCTTCGAAGACGCGGTCGACACGCTGCGGGCGGAAAAGCGCTACCGGGTGTTCGCCGATCTCGAGCGGATCGCCGGACGCTTCCCGGCCGCGGTCTATCGCGACCAGTCGGGCAATGCGCGCGAGATCACCATCTGGTGCTCCAACGACTACCTCGGCATGGGCCAGCACCCCAAGGTGATCGCGGCGATGCAGGAGACGGCGGGCAAGCTCGGCGTCGGCGCCGGCGGGACGCGCAACATCTCGGGCACCAATCGGCCGCTGGTCGAGCTCGAGCATTCGCTCGCCGACCTCCACCGCAAGGAAGCGGCGCTGGTGTTCACGTCGGGGTTCGTCTCAAACGAGGCGGCGATCTCGACCATCGCGCGGCTGATGCCCGACTGCATCATCCTTTCCGACCAGCTCAACCATGCCTCGATGATCCAGGGCGTGCGGCAGAGCGGGATGGAGAAGCGCATCTACCGCCACAACGACGTGGCGCATCTGCGCGAGCTGTTGAGCGCGATCGACCGGAAGCGGCCCAAGCTCATCGCCTTCGAGTCGGTCTATTCGATGGACGGCGACGTCTCGCCGATCAAGGAGATCTGCGACCTCGCCGAGGAGTTCGGCGCCCTCACCTACATCGACGAGGTGCATGCGGTGGGCATGTACGGGCCGCGCGGCGGCGGCATTGCCGACCGCGAAGGGCTGATGGAGCGGATCGACATCATCGAAGGCACGCTGGCCAAAGGGTTCGGCGTGATGGGCGGCTACATCGCCGCCAATCGCGCGATCGTCGACGCGGTGCGCTCGTACGCGCCCGAGTTCATCTTCACCACGGCGCTGCCGCCGGCGCTCTGTGCTGCGGCGCGGGCCTCGATCGAACACCTCAAGGTCTCGGGCGCGGAGCGCCAGGCGCACCAGCAGCAGGCGGCGCGGGTCAAGCGGGCGCTCACCGATGCCGGCCTGCCGGTGATGCCGACGGCCACCCACATCGTGCCGGTGATCGTGGGCGACGCGCGGCTCTGCAAGGCGGCGAGCGACCTGCTGCTCGAAAAGCACCACATCTACATCCAGCCGATCAACTACCCCACTGTGCCCAAGGGCACCGAGCGGCTCAGGATCACGCCGACACCGCTCCATACCGACGCGATGATCGAGGCGCTCGCGGCGGCGCTCGGAAGCGTCTGGGCAGAACTCGAACTGCCGCACGAACGTCCGGCGAGCAAGCTGACGGCCGAGCGGCTGACGAGCGGGGATCTGACGCTGCCGACCGTCGGGGGCTAGCGCCCGCGCCGCTTGATCGGCGTCAATGGGGCTGCCGTGAGGCGTGCGCAAGATGGGCCATCCACAGGAGGCCCCAGATGACCATCGCTCTCGTCTACGACAGCATCTTCGGAAACACGGCCAAGATCGCCCAGGCCATTGCCGACGAGCTCGGCAAGACCACGAGCGTGAAGCTGCTCGCGGTGCATGAGGCCCGCACTCTCGACCTCGGCGACAAAGGCCTCGAGATGCTCATTGTCGGATCGCCGACCCGCGGCTTCCGGCCGACGCCGCAGATCAGCGAATTTTGCGAAGGGCTGGTGCTGCCGGCCGGGCGCAGTCTCGCTGCGGCCGCGTTCGATACCCGCATCGGGCTCGACACGATCCATCCGGCGCCACTGCGCTGGGTGGTGGAGGCCGGCGGGTTTGCGGCGGATCGCATCGCGCAGATGCTCGGCCACAGAGGGCTGGCAGTGCAGGGCCGGCACGAAGGCTTCGTCGTGACCGGTACCGAGGGTCCGCTCAAGGACGGCGAGATCACTCGGGCGCAGGCTTGGGCGCGGTCGCTCGTTGCTTCGACCGCCGGCAAGGGCGAGCGAGCCGCCTAGCTCGTCAGCACGATCCGCATGAGGTCGGCGGTGTTCTTGGCGCCGAGCTTTTCCATCACGCGCGCGCGGTGGACCTCGATGGTGCGGGGCGAGATGCCGAGCTCGCGGCCGGCTTCCTTGTTGGACTGGCCGTTGGTGATGAGCTGCAGCACTTCGCGCTCGCGCGGCGTGAGCTGGGCGAAGCCGCGCACTTCGATGGGGCGGCGGCCGCCCTCGGCGGCGCCGATGTGGATGTCCTGGCGCAGCGCATCGCGAACGACGCGCACCAGCCGCTCGCTGTCGTAGGGCTTGGTGATGACGTCGGTGGCGCCGGCCTTCATGGCGATCACCGCGGCTTCGACCATCGGGCGGTTCTCGAGCATGAAGACGGGCGTGCCCAGGCGCAGCGCCTTGACGCGGCGGACGAGATCGACGCCGTCGTGTTCGCCGAGCTCGAAATTGGCGATCACCGCGTCGGGCCGGCGGCGTTCGATGGAGGCGAGGAAGCCCGGCAGATTGACCGAGAAGGCCGTCTGGAAGCCCTCGAGGCGAAAGAGCACGCTCAGGGCCTCGCAGGTCTGCAGGTCCGGATCGACGACGTGGACCAGCCGGTCGCGATTGAGCACGGAATGATAGTAGATTTCGTCCGACATCGCGGTCCCTCGCCGGCAGCGGTGCGAAGCCATGCGGCGCCGGACCTTCGTCCGAGGGGTCGGGACCATCCGCGCAACGATGCGGAGACTGGGGTCGTCCAACCGAGAGCCGCAGGCTTCGGATGAATCTCACTCGGAGTTTGCGCTAAGCAGAGTTGCGTTCCGAGCGGGTCAATCCGTATGCGCCTGTACCATCAGGAGATAGGCAATAATTCCTAAATAGGACCGTTGTCAACTACATGGAGAAAACTTTCCCCGAAAAGACCAGGGCCAGCGCCTTGCGGACGCTGGCCCTAATCTGACGATGTCCGAGCCGGCCGCTGCGGGCCGGCCGCGGACTTACTTCTTGGCGGCTTTCTTGGCGGCCTTCTTGGCCGGGGCCTTCTTGGCAGCGGCCTTCTTGGCCGGGGCCTTCTTGGCAGCGGCCTTCTTGGCCGGGGCCTTCTTGGCGGCAGCCTTCTTCACCGGAGCCTTCGCAGCGGAAGCCGGCTTGGATTTCACCGACGGGGCTTTCGTAGCGGCCATCGGCATGGACTTGGTTTTGCCACGGAGGGCGTCACGGATTTCGGTCAAGAGAACTTCTTCCTTTGTTGGTGGAGGTGGTGCGGCCGGAGCCGCGGGTTCTTTCTTCTTCAGACTGTTGATGCCCTTGACGACGAGGAACAGCACAAAGGCGACAATGAGGAACTTTACAACCGCATTGATGAACAAACCGATATTGAGCGTCGCCACGCCGGCGGCCTTGGCGGCCGCGAGCGACGTGACTGGGACATTGTTCGGGTTGCTCAGGACGACGAACAGGTTCGAGAAGTCGACACGTCCGAGGATGAGTCCGACGACCGGCATGAAGACGTCATCGACGAGGGAGGAGACGATGGCGCCGAATGCCGCTCCGATGATGACGCCGATGGCAAGGTCGATGACGTTGCCTTTGATCGCGAAATCCCGGAACTCCTTGAACACGGGGACACCCCCTTCGCTGTCCAGCTGATCCGCGTCGCCGACCCTCCCGGCGTCGCACTGCCAATCAACAGATTCGCAGTGGCCGGAGAATCACGCAGAACGCCGCGGAATGCAATGGCAAGACTTAGTGCCGACTTGTCCGCAGCCGCCTCCAGAACGATAGTCGAGCCAGTGGCGCTCTAGAATGGAGCGAGGGACAGGATGGCGGACGCCGACACCAACGCCGAGACGCGACTGCGCCGGGCAGTCGATTTCATCCCCGAGGGACTGGCCATCTTCGATGCCGATCTGCGGCTCGTCGCGTCCAATGCGCGCTATCGCGAGCTGCTCGACCTGCCCGAGCCGCTGGTCGCGGCTGGAACAGCCCTCTATGACCTGGCCCTGTTCGTCGGCCGGCGCGGGGATCTCGGTCCGGGCGACGCCATCCAGCGCGCCGCCGAGCGTGTCGAAACGCTCACCAGCGCCAGCGGCTCGGTGTCGCAAAGGCTTGGAAAACAAGGGCAGACGCTGGAATTTCACTCGTCCCGCCTGCCCGACGGGGGCCTCGTCATCAGCTTCGCCGACGTGACGGCGCGGGTCGAGGCGGAGGCCGCCCTCGAGCGTGCCAACCTCACCCTCGAAGGCCGGGTGCGGGAGCGCACCGCGACCCTCACGCGGGTCAACTCCGAGCTCGAAACGGCGCGCAAGAAGGCCGACACCGCCAACCGCGACAAGACCCGCTTCCTCGCGGCCGCGAGTCACGACCTGCTGCAGCCGCTCAATGCCGCGCGCCTCTACACCGCGACCCTCATCGAGCGCGCCGGCGAGAGCGATGCGGGCACCCTCGCCCACTCGATCGAGGCCTCACTAAATGCTGTGGAAGAAATCATGTCGGCCCTCCTCGACATCTCGCGGATCGACTCCGGAGCGCTCTCGCCACAGCCATCGCCGTTCCGATTGAGCGAGCTCATCGAGAAGATCGCTGTCGAGTTCGCGCCGCTCGCCGACGAAAAGGAGGTGGCCCTCGGTCTCGTCGGCAGCAGCGCCGTGGCGACTGCCGACCGCGCGCTGGTCGCCCGCATCGTCCAGAACCTCGTCTCCAACGCCATCAAGTACACGCGGCCCGGCGGACGCGTGCTGGTTGGGGTGCGGCGGCGCGGCGGACGGGTGCGGCTCGACGTCATCGACACCGGCATCGGCTTCAACCGCGACCAGCACGCGCTCCTCTTCGCGGAGTTCTCGCGGCTCGAGCAGGGCGCGCGCATGGCGCAGGGGCTGGGGCTCGGCCTGTCGATCGTCGAGCGGCTGGTGGCGGCGATGGGGCTGACGCTCGAGCTCGCGAGCGTCGAGGGCCGCGGCTCGCGCTTCTCGCTCTATCTGCCGCGCGGCAAGATCGAGCGCGCTGCAACCGTCGGCGGCGTCCGCGGCGAGGCGACGGCGAGCCTTCAGGGCCTGCGCATCCTCTGCGTCGACAACGAGCGCGCGGTGCTCGATGCGATGGAGGGACTGCTCAGCGGGTGGGGCTGCGACGTGCGCTCGGCGCGCTCGCTCAAGGACATCGACAAGGAGGGCACGCTGGTGGGCTGGCTGCCCGACCTGGTGCTGATGGACTATCACCTCGATCAGACCTCCGGCCTCGATGCGGTGGAGTGGCTGCGGCACAATGTGGGGGGCCATCTGCCGGCCGCACTGGTGACCGCGGACCGCACGGCAGCGGTGCGCGCCCTGGCCGAGGATCGGGGGGTGCCCGTCATCACCAAACCCGTGAAACCCGGGGCTTTGCGGGCGGCGATCAGCGGTCTCGCCGCACAGCGGGCGGCCAAGCCGGCGCGGCGCGGCGGCTAGGACAATAGTCTCTCGGCGGGCCCAAGCGCATTTTCGAACTGGCCCTGCTCGATCTTCGACGCCGCGATCACCGCCTGGGTGCGGCTGTCGACGCCGAGCTTTTGCAGGATCGAAGAGACGTGCGCCTTGACCGTCGCCTCCGAGATCGAGAGCTCGTAGGCGATCTGCTTGTTCATCAACCCGTCGCTTAGCATCATGAGGACGCGGATCTGCTGCGGGGTCAGCGTCGCGAGCCGGCGGGCGAGGTCGGTCTGCTCGTCGCCCGACGAAAGGTTAACGCCGTCGGGGATGGCGACCTCGCCGGCGAGCACCGTCTCGATCGCGGCGCGGATTTCGGCGGGCCCTACCGACTTGGTGAGATAGCCCGCGGCGCCCAGCTCGAAGGTGCGGCGGATGACCAGCGGGTCCTCGGCCGCCGAGACGATCATCACCGGCACCTCGGGATACTGGGCGCGCAGGAGCAGCAGGCCGGAAAAGCCGTGGGCCCCCGGCATATTGAGATCGAGCAGCACGAGATCGCAGTCGCGGTCGGCCTCGAGCGCGGCGCCGAGCGCGCCGAGATCGCCGGCTTCCTCGACCGTTGCCGCGCCCGGCACATCGAGCGTCTGGCGCAGCGCGGCGCGGAACAGCGGATGATCGTCGGCGATGATGATGCGGCGGCTCATGGTTTCCTTTAGCTCCCGCGCTGACTTCAACCAATGCGCCTTAGGGCGAAGCTTTGCGGCGAAGCCCCGGATGCTGTTGCAAAATGCATCGCCGCTTAACGCCTTCTTTACCATGTTCTTTAACAGTGCGGCTTGAACCCGGCCCAGCAGATTTGGCCGGCGTCCTCCCTCCTGGTGCTTGGATTGTCCATGGCCCGCGCATTTCAGCAGTCCCTCCCCGCCGAAGACGAGCGCGATCCGCGGGAGTGGCAGTCGCTTCGCCATGAACTGGTGGCGCTGCTCGACCAGGTCGACACGCAGGTGGCCCGCAGCCGGGGCGGTAACGGCCTCAGCGAACGCGTCCATGACCTGCGGATGCAGGTGGCCGGAAACGGCACCGACACGCGGCACCGCGACGCACTGCGCTCCGTGCAGCGGCAGATCAGCCGTTTCGAGGAGCCCCCGCCGCCGCCCAATCCGCGCGACAGCCTGCAGGCCGCGATCAACCAGATCCGATCGCGCCAGGGCGAGCAGCGGCCGCAGGCGGCGCCCGTGCCGGTGCCGCGCGCGACCGAGGCGGCAGTGATCGACCGGCTGGCGCTCTCGGTGAACGGACTTGCGAGCCGGCTCGAAGGGCTCGAAGGCGAAATCCGGGCCCAGATCAAGACCGGCACCAACATCAAGGACGTCGCCGACCAGGTGGCGCAGCTCGCCCATGTGGTCGAGCTGCTTGCGGGTGCCGTGGGCGAGACCGGACAGGTCAAGCGGCTCGAGGGCCAGATCGCGAGCCTCGGCAAGCTGATCGCGCAGGGCCGCGAGATGGATGTCTCGGCGCTGACGCACCGGCTCGACGACGTGGCGACGACGGTGGGCAAGCTCGCCGAGCTCCAGGTCCACTATGCCGACAGGGTCGAGAACCCGGTGGCGAGCCAGGCCTTCCGCGACGGCATGCGCGGCATCGAAGAGAGCGTGCGCGGCGTCTATGACCGCATCGATGCGCTCGAGCAGCACGCGTCGCTGTCGCCGCGCGATCTCGAGCACGTGACGGCGGAAATGGCGCGTTTCACCGAAGCGCTGCACGACAACAACGCCGCCCCGCAGGGGCTGGTGGAACTGATCGACGCCCTCAACTCGCGCATCGCCGACATCGAGAACGGCGACCGGCTGCTGCAGGCGCTGCGAAAGGATCTCAACCTGCTGCGCGATTCCGTCGTGATGTCGCTGGCCCCGCGGTTCGACGCGATCGAGCAGCGGATGGACGGGCTCAGCACGCGCGACGACATGGCCGAGATCGGCCGGCAGATCGGCATGCTCAGCGACCGGCTCGACGAGCAGTCGGCAGAGGCGGGCCTTGGTCCGCTGGAAGCGCAGGTGCGCCAGCTGGTCGCGCGCATGGACCAGACCGGCGAGCAGCTCTCCGGTCTCGCGCGGATGTATGGCGAGCCCGGCAGCGGCGGGGCGATGCCTGACTTCGACGCGATGGCGGAGATGGTGGCGACTCGCGCCGCCGAGGCGGTGGAGCGGGCCGGCCATGGCGGCACGAATCTCAATGACAGCATCGCCGGCCTCGAGAGCCGGATCGTGGCGATGCTCGAGGGCATGCGCCACGACCCCGAGACCAATGACCTCGATGGCCTGCAGGCCGGCATCAGCGAAGTCAACGAACGGCTGAAGCGGCTCGAATCCTCGCTGCGCCGGCCGGAGCCGATGGCCGAAGAAGCGCCGTTCGCGAGCACCGCCGCGATGGCAGCAGGAATAGCCGCGGCACCGATGCCGCTGCGCACGCGCGACAGCATGCCGCGCGATCCGGTGGCGGAATCGCCGCTGACCGTGCCGGTCTTCCCGCAGCCGAGCGGGCCGGTGCAGGACGAGCTCGAGCGCAAGGTGCCGATGCGCAAGCGCCACCCCGGCCTCGAAGACGACTACTCGCTCGCCGCACGCCACGAGTCGCCGGCGGCGCCCGTGGGTTTCGAGCCCGAGAGCATCCCGATGCCGGCCGCGCCGCAGCCGACGATCGACTTCACCGAACCGGCCGAAGCGCCAGCGCCCGAGCCGGAGCCGGCCGCGCCGGCCTCGACCAATACGTTCATCGCGGCGGCCCGCCGCGCAGCGCAGCGGCAGCAGCCGAGCAAGCCCGAAGTCGCCTCGAACTCGCTGATCGGGCGCGCACTGGCGCGCTTCCAGGTTGCGGACAGTGAGGAGAAGCCGAAGGCGGCCGCGGCCAAGCCGGCGCGCAAGGAATTCAAGCCCGAGCCGGTGGTGCCGGTCGCGGCGCCGGTTGCGCCCGTGCCAGAGGCTCTCGCGCCGGTCGCCGCCGACGGGGCCGCGAAGGAAAGCTTCCTTCTCAAGCATCGCAAGACGATCCTCCTCGCCGCCGCCGTGGTCGCGGTGGCGTTCCTCACCATCAACCTCGTGGCGCAGCGGCTGAGCCAGCCGGCGGACGCCCCGGCGGAAGCAACACCGGCGGCCGCGCCGGCGACGACCGGCGACATCGCGCCGATCGACACGCGCGCCGCCGACGCGATCGCCGCGTCGATGCCGCCGCGCGTCATTCCGCTGGCCGACACGATGCATACGGGCGCCATCGACTCCTCGGTGAGCCCGGCCTTCACCAACAGCCCGATCCCGGCGATGCCGAGCGCGTTCTCGGCGCCGAGTATCGATGCTCCGGCAGCGGCCGATGCCGATGCCGATGCGGACGCGCCCATGGACTCGACCGCGGCGACCGATGCCAGCGCGTCCCTGGTCGCAACCGCCGATCCCGCGGTCTCCATGCCATCGGTGGAAGCGGCGCCCGCCGAGGTGAGCCCGGTGAAGGTCGACATGCCGGCCGAAGGCGTCGGCCCGATCGAGCTGCGGCAGGCGGCGGCGAATGGCGATCCGCGCGCGCAGTTCGAGGTGGCGGCGATCTACACCGAGGGCCGCGCCATCACGCAGGACTATGCGCAGGCCGCGATCTGGTACGAGCGGGCGGCGGCGCAGGGCTTTGCCCCGGCGCAGTACCGGCTCGGCAGCCTCTACGAGAGCGGCAACGGCGTCGCCAAGGACCTCGACACGGCGCGGCTCTGGTACGAGAAGGCGGCCGAAGCGGGCAACCGCATGGCGATGCACAACCTCGCTTCGCTCTATGCCGGGGGCAACCTGGGCAAGCAGCAGTTCGACTCGGCGGCCAAGTGGTTCGAGGAAGCGGCCGACCGCGGCCTCACCGACAGCCAGTTCAACCTCGGCATGCTCTACGCCCGCGGCCTGGGCGTGCCGCAGAGCCTCAACGACTCGTTCAAATGGTTCGGCATCGCCGCGCTTTCGGGCGACAAGGACGCGACCAAGGCGCGCGACGACATCGCCCGCTCGCTCGATGCCGACACGATGGCCAAGCTCACGGCGGAAATCGCCGCCTTCAAGCCGGCGCCGATCGACCTGGCCGCGAACTTCGCGCCGATCGGCACCTGGATGAAGAATTTCGATCCGGGCGAGACCATCACCACAAAGGACATCGTGCTCACGGTGCAGAAGGCGCTCAGCAAGCTCGGCTACGACGTGGGCACGCCCGACGGCATTGCCGGCAAGAAGACGGCCGACGCGGTCAAGGCGTTCGAGGGAGCGACGGGCATGAGCCAGGTCGGCCTCATCAACCCGCGGCTGCTGGCGGTGCTCGGCAGCCAGCCGGTCTAGAATGGATCGTCTCATTATCGTCGCAACCCGGGACGATGGTGGGACTCTCGACTGAAAGGGGGCGCGGGAAAACCCGCTGCCCCTGCTTGCTATTCGAACACCCCTCGTTCGCGGGCTGAAAACGGCCCGCGGTCGAAAGGCCCGCCTTGCAGATCTATCTGCCCATCGCCGAACTCTCGATGAACCTCTTCTTCCTGGTGGGGATCGGAGGGGCAGTGGGATTCCTGTCCGGACTGTTCGGCGTGGGCGGCGGTTTTCTGCTGACACCGCTGCTGATTTTTACCGGCGTGCCGGCGCCTGTAGCGGTGGCCTCCGTCACCGCGCAGGTTGCGGCCGCCTCGACCTCGGGCGCCCTCTCCTACTACCGGCGCGACGGCATCGACTTCCACCTCGCGACCTATCTGATCCTGAGTTCGACTATCGGCGCCATGGCCGGCGTGGCGACGTTCTCGATCCTGCGCGCCATCGGCCAGCTCGATCTCTTCATCTCGGTTTCCTACCTGCTGCTGCTGGGCTTCGTCGGCACGCTGATGATGGTCGAGGCGGTGCGGACGCTCCTGAAGCGCCGGGCCGGAATCGTCACGCGCGACAAGCTGCCGGGCCAGCACAACTGGATGCACGCGCTGCCGATGCGCATCCGGTTCAAGAAGTCGCGTCTCTATATATCGGTGCTGCCGGTACTGGTGATCGGGCTCTTCATCGGCTGGGTCGGCGCGCTGCTCGGCATCGGCGGCGGCTTCATCCTGGTGCCGGCGCTGGTCTACCTGCTGCGCGTGCCGGCCAATGTGGTGGTGGGCACCTCGCTGCTCCAGGTCGTCGCGATGATGTGCGTGACAACGATCCTCCAGGCGCTGACCAGCCAGAGCGTCGACGTGCTGCTCGCGTTCTGCCTGATGGTGGGCGGGACGGTCGGCGCGCAGTTCGGTGCCTCGGCCGGCAAATATCTGCGCGGCGACCAGCTGCGCGCGCTGCTGGCGCTGCTGGTGCTCGGGGTCGCGATCCGCTTCGGGCTCAGCCTCGTGCTGCCGCCGGGCGACCCGTTCTCGATGGCGGTGCTGACCGCGGGAGGCGCGTCGTGAGGCGCGCGCTGCTCGCGCTGATCCTCCTCGTGGCGACCGCGATGCCGGCCGGGGCGGAGCGGCTCGTCTCGACCCTCTCCAACACCAGCATCCAGATCACTTCGAGCTTTGACGGCGCGACGCTCAGCCTCTTCGGCAACATCGAGGGCGACACGCCGGGCATGGCACCGGAAGGTCCGTTCAACGTCATCATCGTCATCACCGGCCCGCTGCAAGACCGGGTGGCGCGGCTCAAGAGCAATGTCTTCGGCATCTGGACCAACACCGACCAGGTGACGTTCAAGCAGTTCCCGTCGTTCTATGGCGTGCTCTCGAGCGGCAAGCTGCCCGATATCGCCGACCCCGAGCTCCTGGCCTCGCAAACGGTGCTGCCCACGGACCAAGCACTCGCCGCCGCCGCGGACGAGCCCGGCGCGCGCGCGATGGAGTTCGGCACACAGCTGGTGCGGCTGATGACGCAGGAGGGGCACTTCGTGGTCAGCGAGAACGGCGTGCGGTTCCTCTCCAACACGGCGTACGTCGCGCAGGTGACGCTGCCGAGCGACGTCGCCAACGGGCCGTTCATCGCGCACACGATCGTTGTCGACAAGAACAAGCAGATGGTCGCCGAGGGCAGCCAGGGCTTTTCCGTGCGCAAGACGGGCTTCGAGAATTTCGTGTTCGCCACGAGCCGTCAGCAGCCGCTGCTCTATGGGCTGGTGTGCGTGATCCTGGCGCTCGGGACCGGATGGCTCGCAGGCGTGGTGTTCCGGCGCTAGATCCCAGCCACCAGCCGCTTGATGCTCACCGGATAGAGCCGGCTGCGGCCGAGCATCGTGACTTGGAGCGCGGCGTAATCGAAGAGGCCGTGGAACGGCGGCGAGAGGATGTTGATGCTGCCGGCGCCGGCGCCATAGGCGGGGAGCAGCAGCAGGCGGTTGTCGTGGACGAAGCACGGGCGGCGGGTGCCGTGGCCGTTGGCGACGACGGTCGCGGCCGGGTGGAGGTGGCCGGCGATGGTGTGGCCGCCGCGGCGGGCGGGTTCATGCTGGAGGGTCAGGCCGCGATGTTCGAGACGCTCGACGCAGATGCCGCCAAGCGCATGCGGCGCCGGGTCGTGGTTGCCGGCGATCCAGGTCCAGTGCGATTTGCCGAGCAGCGCCATCAGGCGCAGGCGGTCGGCATCGAGCAGGCTTTCGGTGCCCTCGTTGCGGTGGAAACTGTCGCCGAGGGACACCACGCGCTCGGCGCGAGTTAAGGCGAGGTCGCGCTCGAGCCGCTTCAGCGTGACGCCGGTGTCGTAAGGCGGCAGCATCTGGCCACGACGCGCGAAGGACGAGAATTTCTCGAAGTGGAGATCGGCGACCAGCAGCATCGACTCGGCGCGCCAGAACAGCGCGCCTGAAAGCAGCGGCTCAAACGTGTGGCCGGCGAAATGGAGCAGCACCGCCTGCTCCTCAGCGTCGGACGCGGCCCGTGCCGCGGCGCCCCAGTTCATGCCTCTCCGGCGCTGCCCGCTCGGGAACCACAAGGTTCCGTCTCGGGATCGCGCCGCCCTGCCCCATTGCTTCGCGCATCAACTCTTCGGCGGCATCGACCATCGCGCTGTCGCGGGCCTCGCCGAAGATCGGCGTTTTGCCGATGTCGAGCAGAATCGGTACCGCAAGAGGCGAGATTCGGTCGAGAGGCTTGTGCGTGATGTTGTGGCGGATGCGGCGCAGCAGGCGGCCGAGCCGCTCGATGTCGAGCAGGCCGCGCGCGGCGTCGCGGCGGGTGGCCTGGATGAGGATGTGGTCGGGCTCGTGTTCGTAGAGGACGTCGTAGATGACGTCGGAGGAAACGGTCACCTGGCGGCCGGTCTTTTCCTTGCCGGGATGGCGGCGCTCGATGAGGCCGGAAATGATCGCGGCATTGCGGAAGGTGCGGCGCATCAGCTGGCTCTCGTGCAGCCAGGATTCGAGATCATCGCCGAGCATGTCTTCATCGAACAGATCGTCGAGCGACAGCCGGCCGGTGCGGATGAGGCCGCCGAAATCGCCAAGACCCCAGATGGCGAGCGCATAGTCGGAGGCGACGAAGCCCAGCGGGCGGGCGCGGGCGCGCTCGAGCCGGCGGGTGAGCAGCATGCCCAGCGTCTGGTGCGCTAGGCGGCCCTCGAAGGGATAGCAGACCATGTAGTTTTGGGTGCCGCGGGGGAAGGTCTCGACCAGCATCGAATCGGGCGGCGGGAGCACGGAGGCGTCGTGCTGCAGGCGGAGCCAATCGGCCACCTGTTCGGGCAGCGCCCGCCAGTGGTCGGGGTCGCTCAAGATCCTCCGCACGCCATCGGCGAGATAGGTCGAGAGCGGAAACTTGCCGCCCATATAGGACGGGATCTTCGGGTCGCCGGAATTGGAGCGCGAGACATAGGCCTCGGTTTCGAACATGCCCTCATAGGCGACGACCTCGGAGCCGAAGACGAAGGTGTCGCCGCGCACCAGCTGGTCGATGAAGTATTCTTCGAGCTCGCCAAGGACGCGTCCGTAGCGCCCGATGGGGCCGGTGGCGGAGCCGGTCTTGAAGCCGCGGCCGCGGACCAGGCGGACACGCACCATCGGGTCTTCGATGATGGTGCCGACATTGAGCCGGTACTGCTGGGCGATGTTGGGGCCGGCGATGCGGAACGTGCCCTCGGGCGTCTTCTTGAGCTTGGCGTAGCGCTCGTAGGCGCGCAGCGCGTAGCCGCCCGTAGCAACGAAATCGAGGACGCGCTCGAAGGTCTCCCAGCTGAGATCGCGATACGGCCAGGCGCGGCGGACCTCGTCGTGGAAGGCGACCGGATCGAGCGGGGCCGCGCAGGCCATGCCGAGGGCGTGTTGAGCAAGCACGTCGAGGCCGCCGAGGGTCGGGTCCTCGGAATCCTGCGCGCCTTTTTCGACCGCCTCGAGCGCGGCCTCGCATTCGAGAACCTCGAAGCGATTTGAGGGCACGAAGATCGCCTTGCTCGGCTCGTCCATGCGGTGGTTGGAGCGGCCGATGCGCTGCAGCATGCGGCTCGCGCCCTTGGGCGCCCCGACCTGCACCACGAGATCGACGTCGCCCCAGTCGATGCCCAGATCGAGCGTGGAGGTTGCGACCACCGCCTGGAGCTTGCCGGCGACCATGGCGCTCTCGACCTTGCGGCGCTGCTCGACGGCGAGCGAGCCGTGGTGAAGCGCGATGGCGAGGCTGTCGTCGTTGATGCGCCAGAGATTCTGAAACAGCATCTCGGCCTGGCTGCGCGTGTTGACGAAGAGCAGCGTGGTGCGGTGCTGTTTGATGATCTCGTAGAGCTCGGGCACGGCGTAGAGCGTCGAGTGGCCGGCCCACGGCACCACGACGCCGCTTTCGAGGATCGACACATCGGGCTTCGCCCCGCCCTCTCCCAGCAGCAGGTCGGTGCGGGCGTCGGGCAGCGGTGCGGCGATCCAGTCGCGGAGGAGATCGGGGCGCGCGACGGTGGCCGAGAGCGCGGTGATGCGCAGCTGCGGCGCGTAGGCGGCGAGGCGCGCGATGTCGAGCGAGAGCAGCTCGCCGCGCTTGTTGGTGACCATCGAGTGGAGTTCGTCGAGGACGATGCGCCGGAGGCCGGCAAAGAGCTGCGCGCTGTCGCCGTGGCTGAGGAGCAGCGCGAGCTGCTCCGGCGTGGTCATCAGGATGTTGGGCGGATCGCGGCGCTGGCGCGTGCGGCGCGAGGCCGGAGTGTCGCCGGTGCGGGTCTCGACGGTCACCGGCAGATGCATCTCGTCGATCGGCGCCCCGAGGTTGCGGGCGACATCGACGGCCAGCGCCTTGAGCGGCGATATATAGAGAGTGTGGAGGCCTTCGCGCGGGGTGTGCGTCAGGTCGTTGAGCGTGGGCAGGAAACCCGCCAGCGTCTTGCCGGCGCCGGTAGGCGCGATGAGCAGCGCCGAGGCGTCGGCTTCCCACGCCGCGAGCACGTCGAGCTGGTGCGGGCGCGGCGCCCAGCCCTTCTGCGTGAACCAGGCGGCAATGGTGGGGTGGAGGGTCATGAAGCGGGAAAGATAGTGGGTCCGTGGGGAAAGGCCAAATTGCCCACGGTTTCCCTCGACTGTGGGCTTTGGCTTTCGGAGCAAGACCACGTAGGAAGCCGGGATGGACGGCGACTTGGCCAACGTTTCGCTGACACCCGATGCCGCGCTCGCTCGCCTCGAGGGCGAAGCGCGAGAGCTACTTGCTCGTCCCCGACGCACCGTCCTCGGCATCGCGGGCGGACCGGGCGCGGGGAAATCGACGCTGGCGCTGGCGCTGGTTGAACGCCTCGGCGCGAGCGCGGCGTATCTGCCGATGGATGGATTCCATATGCGGCAGGCAAAGCTCGAGGCGCTCGGGATTGCCGCCGATAAAGGGGTGCCGCACACATTCGAGGGTGCGGCGTTCGCCGCATTCCTCGAACGCGCCAAAGCCGCGACGGAGACGATCCACGCGCCGGGCTATTCACGCAAGATCGAGGATGTGGTGGACGATGCGATCGCAATACCCGCAACGGCGCGGTTGCTGGTCACGGAGGGCAATTATCTGCTGATGAGCTCGTCGCCGTGGTGGGCGGTGCGGCCCCTGCTCGATGTGGCGGTGTTCATCGATGTGCCGCGCGCTGTGGCGGAGGCGCGATTGCTCAAGCGCCACGCGGCCGAGGGACTGTTCACGCCCGAACACATTCGCGCGCATGTCGATCGCGTGGACCTGCCGAACCGCGACCTCGTGCAGCGCTCGCGGTCGCGCGCCGACCTTGTGATCGAAGTGGTGACGGACGCCTGATGGACGACAAGCCGACCTATCCCTTCACGGTCACGAGCCGCGACGTGTGGCGCATCGCGCTGCCGGCGTCGGTGGCGTTCATCACCGAGCCGCTGGTGGGGTTCACCGACATCACGGTGATCGGGCGGCTCGGGCAGGCCGACCTCCTCGGCGGGTTGGTGCTCGGCGCACTGGTGTTCGACTTCCTGTTCTCGCTCGCCTTCTTCCTCCGCATCGGCACGGCGGGGCTGACGGCGCAGGCGACCGGCGCGCGCGATCCACGCGACGGGCTGGTGCATGCGACGCGGGCGCTGCTGATTGCGGTGGGGCTCGGCGTGCTGATGGCGGTACTGTCGCCGCTGATCTTCGGTGTCGCGGACCTCGCACTGGCGCCGCAGGACGGCGTCCGCGATGCGCTGCGCGTCTATTTCGGCATCCGCATCTGGGGCGCGCCGCTGGTGCTCATCAACTACGTGATGCTCGGCTGGTTCTACGGACGCGCCGCAGCCACGACCGGCATGGCGCTGCAGATCCTGCTGCACGGGGTGAACATCGTTGCGTGCATCGTCTTCGTCTATGGCCTCCACTGGGGCGTGCCCGGCGCGGCCTATGGCACGCTGCTGGGCGAACTGGTCGCGGCGTTGAGCGGGCTGGTGCTGTTCGTGCGGCACTTCGGCGGTGTGCGGCGGCTGCTGTCGCTGATCGACTGGCGCGAGCTGCGCGAGGCGCGGGCGCTGACGCGCTTGGTCGGGCTCAACCGCGACCTGATGATCCGCTCGGGTGCGCTGATGAGCGCCTATGCCTGGTTCGCGGCGCAGGGGTCGCGCATGGGCGAGATCGCGCTCTCGGCCAATGCGGTGCTGCTCAACCAGCTGATGAT
>CAYRZM010000296.1:0-10052 GCA_964428685.1 uncultured Devosia sp.
GCCGCGGGGCTGTGCTCCGCGGCACATCGACGACGACCAGGGACTGCTCTGATATGGACGCTGCCGCCCCGTTGCTCCGCCTGGAAGGCATTTCCAAGCGCTATGGCGGCGTGCGTGCGCTCGAAAGCGCGAACCTTTCGATCGAAGCCGGCCGGGTGCATGCGATCCTGGGCGAAAACGGCGCCGGCAAGTCGACGCTCATCAAGGTGATCGCCGGCGTGGTGGCGCCGGACGAAGGCCGCATGCTGCTCGACGGGCGCGAGGTGACGTTTGCGAGTCCCGCCGCAGCCAATGCCGCGGGGATCGTCTGCATCTTCCAGGAGCTCTCGCTCATCCCGGACCTGTCGGTCGCCGACAATGTCGTCGCCTCGAACCCGCCGACGCGGTTCGGCATGATCGACCGCAAGGCGCAGGCGGCGCTCGCGACTGACGCACTGCGCCGGGCGGGCGGCGGCGACATCGATCCGCGCGTGCTGGTCCGCGACCTGCCGCTCAGCCGGCGGCAGCTGGTCGAGATCGCCAAGGCGCTGGCGCGCAAGCCGCGCCTCCTGATCCTCGACGAAGCAACCTCGGCACTGACCGCCGCCGACGTCGAGCGGGTGTTCGAGGTGATCCGGAGGCTTCGCGGCGAGGGCGTCGCACTCATGTACATCTCGCATCGCATGCACGAGATCGCCGAGCTCGCCGACGAGTGCACGGTGTTCCGCAACGGCCGGCTGATCGCGACCTACAAGGCCGGAACCATGAGCGACCAGCAGGTGGTCGAGCTGATGATCGGGCGCGAATACCACAACGTATTCCCCGCCAAGCCCGAGCCGAAGCCGGACGCCGGTCCACCGGTGCTCGAGGCCCGCGGTCTCGGCTGGGCACCGCGGCTCAACGACATCTCGCTCCGTCTCCGGGCTGGCGAAGTGGTCGGGCTCGGCGGCCTCGACGGCCAGGGGCAGCGCGAACTGCTGCTGGCGCTCTTCGGCGTGCTCCGCGGCACCAGCGGCCAGATCCTGGTCGATGGCCGGCCGGTGGCGATCGGCTCGCCGCGCATGGCCAAGTCGGACGCGATCGGCATGGCGCTCATCCCCGAAGACCGCAAGACCGAGGGACTGATGCTGCCGATGTCGGTGCGCGACAATCTGAGCTTTGCCGCGCTCTCGGCGGTGTCCCGCGGCGGCCTCATCGACCGCGCAGCGGAGCGCAGCCGGGTCGCCGAGATGATCCGGCTCCTCTCCATCAAGACCGACGGCGTTGGCGTTCCGGCCGGCTCGCTGTCGGGCGGCAACCAGCAGAAGATCGTCATCGCCAAGTGGCTGATGCGGAAGCCGCGCGTGATCCTGCTCAACGATCCGACGCGCGGCATCGACGTGGGCACCAAGCAGGAAATATACCAGCTGCTCAGGCGGCTCGCCGACGAGGGCGCGGCGATCCTCCTCTATTCGACCGACTACGACGAGCTGATCGGCTGCTGCGACCGGGTACTGGTGATGTATGGCGGGCAGATCGTGCGGACGCTCGCGGGCAGCGAGATCACCGAGCATGCGCTGGTGGCGAGCGCGCTCAACCTCGGCGGCGGGGAGGCGGGCATGAACGCGCTGGCAGCGGCACCATGACCGGGTGGCGGCTCTGGCTCAGCGCCCAGCGCGGCACGCTGGTGGCGGCGGTGCTGTTCCTCGGCATGTTCATTCTCTATGTCTCCAACCACCCCGCCGGCTTTTCGCCCAATGTGGTGCAGACGGCTGCGAACAAGGGTGTGCTGCTCGCGCTTGTCGCCATCGCCCAGACCTTCGTGGTGCTGACGGCGGGGATCGATCTCAGCGTCGGCATGGTGCTGGTGATGGCGAGCTGCCTCGCCTCGCACATTGTCGCGGGCGGTGCCGCCATGTCGGCGCTGGGCGTCGTCGGCGTGCTCGCTGCGGGGCTCCTCGCCGGCGGCATCAACGGGGCCATCGTGATCTTCGGCCGGCTGCAGCCGATCGTTGCGACAATCGCCACCGGCGCCTTCTTCTTCGGCATCGCGTTGATCCTCAGGCCCACGCCGGGCGCGGCGCCCGACTTCAACGAAGACCTCGCCGACGCCCTGCTGGCGAAATTCCACAATGTGCCGGTGAGCCTCATCGTGCTGGTGGGACTCGTGCTGTTCGTCTGGATCCCGTTCCGCCGCTCGGTGATCGGCCGGGCCACCTACGCTGTCGGATCGTCCGAGATCGCCGCCTACATGTCGGGCATGCCGGTCAAGCGGGCCAAGTTCCTCGCCTATGTGATGTCCGGCCTCTTCGCGTCGATGGGCGGACTCTACCTCACCTTCTTCACCTATTCGGGCGGCGCGAACCTCGGCAACGGCAACACCTACACGCTCTATTCGATCGCCGCGGTGGTGCTGGGCGGCGTGTCGCTGTTCGGCGGCCGCGGCAGCGCGATCGGAGCGATCTTCGGTGCCCTCGCCTTCCGCGCCATCGGCGACCTCTTGTTCGTGTTCGACCTCGATCCGCTGCTGCAGCCTTTGTTCCAGGGCGTGGTGCTGATGATCGCCGTATCGATCGGCTCCGCCCGGCTGTTCCAGGTGCGCAACCGGCTGGAGTATTTCTCGTGAGCTCGCCGACGACCGATTCCACCGCGGACGCGGCACCCAGGCGCCGCTGGCGGCAGCGTGTCGATATGCCGGTGGTGATGGCGTTCGCCTGCATCGTCGTGCTGCTGCTCCTGGGCAGCCTCTATTCGCCCAACTTCCTCTCGCCCGAATACCTGCTGCTGCAGCTCAAGGTCGGCGCCTTCCTCGGCATCATCGCCACCGGCATGATGTTCGTGATCCTCATCGGCCAGATCGACCTCAGCGTGCCGTGGACGCTCACCGTCGGCGGCATGACGGCCTCGCTGCTCGCGGCCTACGGACCCGCCGGCGAATTCTTCGCCATCCCGTTCGGCATCCTCTGCGGCGTCGCGCTCGGGCTGGTCAACGGCCTCATCGTCGCCTACCTGCGGGTGCCCTCGATGATCATCACGCTTGCAGTCAATTCCGTCGCGCAGGGGCTGATGATCGCCATGAGCGGCGGCTTCGCCCCGCAGGATTCCGCCTCGCCCGCCATGCATTATCTGGCGGCCGGCACCCTCGTTCCAGCCGTGCCGAACGCCGTTCTGGTCTGGGCGGTCACCGGCCTTGCCGCCATGTTCGTCCTCGGCCGCACCACGTTCGGCCGCTCGGTCTACGGTATCGGCAACAAGGAGACGGCGGCCTATCTCAGCGGCGTGCCGACGCAGCGCGTGGTGGTCGGCGTGTTCGCCCTCTGCGGCGGGCTCGCTGCCTTCGGCGGGGTGCTGCTCGCGGGTTACGCCGGCAAAGCCTCGCAAGGCATGGGCGACACCTACCTCCTGCCGGCGATCGCCGCGGTGGTGCTGGGCGGCACCTCGATCCTGGGCGGTCGCGGCAACTATCTCGGCACCGTGGCCGGCGCCATCCTCATCACGCTGCTGCAGTCGATCCTCAGCGTCATGCAGATCGCCGAATTCGCGCGCCAGATCATCTACGGCGTCATCATCGTCGCCATGCTGCTGCTCTACGGGCGCGACAAGGGTCTCCGCTAACGGCCTAGCTGCGCGTCAGCCGCCAGCTGCGGAGCTCGAACGGCAGGATCGTGTCGCGGCTGCCGCGCGGATCGGCCTCCTCCAGCAGCGTCACCGGCTGCGGCGTCCATCCAGGCGCCGTCACCGTGATCGCTCCGCGGCTGCCCGCCGGCTCGTAGACGCGCAGCACCAGCCCCTTGCCGTCTTCGGCCGGCTTCAGCGCGCCCAGCGCCACGGCCACGCTCTCGAGCGCCAGGGGACCGTGCGTGCCCGGCGCCACGCCGCGCACCTCGCGCACCAGCAGCGGCTGGTTGAGATCGTCGGCCTCCTCGCGCACCCCGTTCGCGTGCCAGTCGCCCGCATGTGGCATCAGTGCATAGGTGAAGCTTTGCGTGCCCTCGTCGGCCAGCGGATCGGGATTAACCGGCGAACGCACGAGGCTCATCCCGAGCGTGCTGCCGCGGACGTTGTGGCCGTACTTGGCGTTGTTGAGCAGCGCCACACCGAAGCCCGGCTCGCTCAGATCGATGAAGCGATGCGCCGCCGCTTCGAACATCGCCTGGTCCCAGCTGGTGTTGGTGTGGGTCGGGCGCGTGAGCACGCCATTGGCGCACTCGAACGTCGCCCGCAGGCTGCGCGCGGCCACCGGCGTCAGCGTGCGCAGCATGATGCGCCGGTCGTGCCAGTCGAGCGTCGTCTCGATGTCGAGGCGCGGACTGTTGGCCGTCAGCACATAGGTCTGGGTGATGGTCGAGGCGCGGCAGGTGCGCACGATGCGGACGGCCGCACGATGCGGGCCGCTTTCGACCACATCGATGCTGTCGGCCGCGGTGAGCCGCTGGCCGCGTTCGGCGTAGTCCTCCTCGAGGTCCCACGCATCCCAGCTGCGCGGCTTGTCGACGGGATAGACCCAGAGCTGGTTGCCCGCCCCGGCGAGCGCTTCACGTCCCGTCGGCTTGTGCAGCAGCGAGGCAAGCGTGCCGTCGGCGGCGATGGTTGCTTTCAGAACGGCGTTCTCGAGCGTCGTCTTGCTGGCGACGAGTCCCGGCGCGGGCGCAACGTCCCGGCCGATGACGGCGACGCCGAGCGGCGGCACTGTGCCGGCACCGGACAGGACCCTGCCGTCGACCGTCAAATTCAAGCGACGCGGCGAGAGCGACGGATTGACGACGAGATAACCGTCCCCTGCCGCCTTGGGCAACCGCGATGCGATCGCCTCCAGCGCGCCGGCCTGCGCGGCGCGGCCGGCGGCCGCCGCCTCGCCGAGCTCGCGCTCGGCATCCTGATAGACCTCGCGGATCGACGAGCCGGGAAGGATGTCGTGGAACTCGTTCTTGAGCACCACGCGCCAGGTCGGCTCGAGCGACTTCGGCGCCGGAGCGCCGAGCAGGTGCGCAAGCGATGCCACGGTCTCGGCCGTGATCAGCGCGCGCTCGGCCTGCCGGTGCAGGCGCTTGACGTTGGACTGGGTGGTGAGCGTTGCGCGGTGCAGCTCGAGATAGATCTCGCCGGCCCAGACCGGCAGCGTGGCCGCGTCCACAGTTTCGCGGGCGCCGGCGAAGAAGTCCTTCACGTGCCCCCAGCGCGCCTTGGGGAGCACCGGAAAATCACGCAGCTGCACTTCGCGCTCGACCATCTCGGGCGTGGTGCCGCCGCCGCCGTCGCCGTAGCCGACAGCCAGCAGCGAGGTGTCGTGATAAACCTTGCCGCGGAAATTGCGCCAGGTCGGCAGCAGGGCATCCGGCCGCACGTCGCCGTTGTAGCCGTTGACCGGATTGTCGAAGGTGTGGGCGAGCACGCGGCTGCCGTCGATCCCCTCCCACCAGAAGAGATCGGCCGGAAACTTGTTGGTCTCCGACCAGTTCACCTTGATGGTGAAGAAGCTGTCGATGCCGCCCTGCCTGAGGATTTGCGGCAGCGCACCGGAAAAGCCGAAGCAGTCGGGAAGCCAGCAGACCGTGTGGCGGACGCCGAGGGTTTTTTCGAAGTAGCGCTGGCCGTAGAGCACCTGCCGCGCGAGCGATTCGCCGGTCGGCATGTTGGTGTCGGGCTCGACCCAGAGGCCGCCGACCGTTTCCCACTGTCCCGAGGCGACGCGCGCCTTGATGGCGCTCAACAGCGCCGGATCGTCGTCCTCGATCTGCGCGTAGTATTGCGCCGTCGACTGGTTGAAGCGGAACTCTTCCGAGCTCTCCATCAGGCTCAGCGCCGTGTGGAAGGTCCGGCGTATCTTGCGGCGCGTTTCGTCATAGGGCCAGAGCCAGGCGAGATCGACATGCGCATGGCCGGTGAGCAGAATCGCTCCCTGCTGCGGGTAGATCTGCTGCAGGCGCCGGAGCTCGTCGACCAGCGCCTCGTGGGCGGCGACGACGCTCGCGCGCTGGCCCTGGTCGAGCGGGGCGGCGCGCTCCTGCACCGGGGGATGCTCCCAGAGCTTCTGCTGGGCCTCGGCCGGCGCCATGCGGGTGATGTAGTCCGCCGTGCCCGAGGGCCAGTCGAGGCTGCGGAAGCATTCCTCCGTGGCCGTGAGCAAATGGGGCACCACCTCGTGGCCGGCGAGCACCCGCACGGCCTCGTAGATCTGCCGGAGCAAGAGGTGCAGCCGGTGCACCGGAGCATCGATCCACTGCAGCACCGCCCGGTTGAGGCGCGGCGCGCGGACCGGCTGGCCGAAGAGCTCGCGCGCCGTGCTTTCGGCAGTGATGGCGAGCTGCCGGTGACGCACCGGCAGCTCGCGATGGTAGGGGTCGACGCCGAACGAGACGCTGTCGCGGTTGGGCGCGCTCAGCGTCACCAGGCTTTCGCCGCCGAGGTCGAGGACGAGCCGGGTCTCCTCGAGCGGCCAGTGGGCCGGCACCTCGGCGCTCGCGGCGAATTTGTGGACGCCGTGCCGGTCCGGCCAGGCGCCCCCGATGTCGATCGGCTTGCCGTCCAGCGTCCAGCCCGAAACGACGAGGCCTTCGCGGGCGCGCCAGAATCGCAGCTCGT
Organism: uncultured Devosia sp.; assembly: GCA_964428685.1. GTDB lineage: Bacteria > Pseudomonadota > Alphaproteobacteria > Rhizobiales > Devosiaceae > Devosia_A. The sequence continues at coordinate 6,541 of CAYRZM010000296.1, forward strand.
CGTTGCGTTCCTCGAGCCGGTCGAGCCGCTGGTTGACCGAAAGCACCATCGTTTCCTCCGTCGCGCCGGCTCTAGACCCACTCGCCCTTGCGCATCACCGGCGTGACGCTGCCGTCCTGCCCGATGCCATCGACGTCGATCTGATCGGAGCCGATCATCCAGTCGATGTGGATGTTGCTGCTGTTGCCGCCGGCGGCGGTGATCTCTTCGGGCGTCATCTTGCCGAAGTCGCGGAAGCACTTGGCGTAGCACTGACCGAGCGCGATGTGGCTCGCGGCGTTCTCGTCGAAGAGCGTGCTGTAAAACAGGATTCCGCTCTTGCTGATCGGCGACGAGTTGGGCACCAGCGCGACCTCGCCGATGCGGCGGCCGCCCTCGTCGGTGTCCATCGCCTTGATCAGCACGTCCTCGCCGCGGCTCGCATGGGCCTCGACGATGCGGCCGCCTTCAAAGCGCACCTCGATGTTCTCGATCAGCGTGCCATTGTGGCTCAGCGGCTTGGTCGAACGCACGCGGCCGTCGACGCGCAGCCGGTGCGGCGTGGTGAACACCTCTTCGGTCGGCATATTGGGGTTGCACATGATGCCGGTGCGCGACCGGCTGGCGCCGCCTTTCCAGGCATGACCGTCGGCGAGGCCCAGTGTCAGGTCGGTGCCCGGGCCCGAATATTTGAGCGCGCGGAAATTCATCTCGGTCAGCCAGTCCTGCTTGGCGAGCAGCGTGGCGTTGTGCGTCGCCCAGGCGGCGATGGGATCGTCGCGGTCGACGCGCGTTGCGGCAAAGATCGCATCGGCGAGCTTGCGGGTGGCGGTGTCGTCGTCCTCACCGCTGAACACCTGGCGGGCCCACGACGTCCCGGGATAAGGAACGATGCTCCAGTTGATGTCGAAGTTCGTGATCTTTTCGGACGCCGGCTTGTAGGCTTTCGACATCGCGCGATTGGCGCGGCCGACCTTGTCGGGGTCCTCGGCGCTGAGCAGCATCGGATTGTCGCCGGCGATGGCGAGGCGCGCCGTGTTCTCGCTGAACGCCTTGGCCACGCCCTCATAGAGCCAGCCCGCGGCGCGGTCGAAGCTCAGATCGGGCGCATTGCGGTAGCGGGCCAGCGTCATTTCCTCATCGGAAAAGAAGGTGGTCACAAGCCCGGCGCCGGCCTTGTAGGCGGCCGCGGCGATCCGCCGGGCGAGAGGCAGTGCGGTCACCGGCGCGGTCATGTAGAGGTCCTGCCCGGGCTGCAGGCCGAGACCGACCTTGACCGCAAGGTCTGCGAGCTTGTCGAGGCGGGCAGGATCGATCGGCGCGGGCATGGGCTTTCCTCTCAAACGGGCCGGGAAGGCCTAGCCGCTCGGGGCGGCCAAGGAAAGCCCCGCCGGATCACGACGCCTCGTAGCTGACGGTGAAGAAGATCTGGCTGGTGGCCGTGAAATTGGAGTTGGTCAGGCCCGCCGCGGCGCCGTTGTTGGAATGGTAGAGGTTCACGCGGTTGGTGTTGGGCTGGACGATGCCGAGCACGCCGCCCGTCACGGACGACATGGCGATGGCAACGCCGGTGGCGATGGCGCCGTAAATCCCGTCATTGGCGGCGGTGAAGGGCAGGCCGCCGATCTGCGCGGCGCCGGTCGAGGTGCCCTTCGAGCTCAGCGTCAGGTTGCCGGTCGCCGTCACCAGCCGGCCCACTTTGGTGTAGCGGCCGAGCTGCGTGGTGTAGGCGACGCTCACCGCGGCACCGCCGAACAGAATCCCCGGCGACCAGGTGCCTTCCTCATAGTCGTCGAGGGTGTTGGCGTTGGCCGAGGGGTTCTGCGTCGCCGGAAAGGCGAGCTGGCCGATCGGCAGCGTCACGAGGCCCGACGCCTGGGCGATGTTGATCGCCTCGAACCAGCTCGAGCCGTTGGGCGAAACTTTCACGTGAAACGCATCGTCGCCGGTGAGGCCGAGCTCGGCGCGGCCGGAGGTGGCGTCCTGGTAGAGAAGGCTCGCCGTGTCGGCGGCGCTCGCCTTGTTGAGCTTCATCCGGTGCGAGGTGCCGGCATGGGTGAAGAAGCTCGCATCGGCCGACACGGCGAGCCGGTTGGTGAGATCGGCGGTGGTGTTGATGCCGAATTTGGCAACGCCGGCGCCCCCATTGGTGACGAAGCTGGTCCAGGCGCCCGACTGCAGCACGGCGAGCTCGGCGGTGTCGGCGACATAGGCCAGCCAGCCCTCGGCCGGCGTGCGGAAGCTCCAGGCGCCGCTGAGCCAGGCGGCGAACTTGCCGTCCTTGCCGGCCCAGGCGCCGGTCGCGCCGGCGGCGACGATATAGGTGTCGCCCTCCGCCGGGCCGCCGGGCGGCACCGTGGTCGTCCGGCTTTTGACCGCCGGCTGCACCAGCTGGTCGAGGGCGGCCATGGCCTCGTTGTAGGTCACTTGCTTCTGCGCCTGCTGCGGGGCGATGTAGGGGAGGAGAAGGCGGGCGGTGGTGGACATGCTGGAGGATTTCCGGTTGCGCTGCCGCTAGTGTAATTGCTGCGCCAGCAGCGGGGATAAGTCCGCCGCCGGAGCACACCGCCATGCCGAAAATCGATGATCTGGACACGCCTTGCGTGGTGATCGACCTCGCCCGCGTCGAAGCAAATCTCGCCCGCGCGCAGGCCCATGCGAACGCCAACGGCTATACGTTGCGCCCGCATATCAAGACCCACAAGCTACCACGATTCGCCAAGCGCCAGATTGGACTCGGCGCGGTGGGGATCACGGCGCAGAAGCTCGGCGAGGCCGAGGTCATGGCCGATGCCGGGATCGACGACATCTTCGTGCCCTACAACATCATCGGCGAGAGCAAGCTCCGTCGCCTCGCCGCGCTCAACGCCCGCGTCACGATGAGCGTTACCGCCGACAGCCCGGACGCTGTTGCCGGCTACGCCGACGCCTTCACGGCCGCGCGGCCGCTCACCGTTCTGGTCGAATGCGACACCGGCGGCGCACGCTGCGGTGTCCAATCTCCCGCGCAGGCGCTGGCGCTCGCGCGGCAGATCGCCGGATCGCCCGGCCTCCGCTTCGGCGGCCTGATGACCTATCCGCCTCGAGGCAAGCCCGCCGAGGTGGACCGCTGGCTCGGCGAGGCGAAAGCGATGATCGAGGCCGCGGGGATCGCGGTGCCGCGCGTGACCTCGGGCAACAGCCCCGACATGTGGCACACAGGCGATGTTGCCGTCACCGAGCGGCGGCCGGGGACCTACATCTATTACGACCGCACCCAGGTCGCCGCGGGCGTTGCGAGCTTTGCCGATTGCGCGCTGACGGTGCTGGCGACCGTCGTGTCGCGGCCCACGGCGACGCGCGTGATCATCGATGCGGGGTCGAAGGCGCTCAGCAGCGACGGCGGTGCGCCGGGATTCGGCGCGATCCTCGGGCACGAGGAGATTACGCTCAAGGCGCTCAACGAGGAGCACGGGATCATCGAACTCAGCGCGCCATCGGACTGGCCGCGGATCGGGGAGAGATTGCGCATCATCCCCAACCATGTCTGTGTG
>CAYRZM010000297.1:0-8785 GCA_964428685.1 uncultured Devosia sp.
GGTAGCGGGCGTATCCGCCGGCCAACCGGCATCAACAGGAGGAAGCAAGTGCTGAAACGTACACTACTCACCGGCATGGGCGCCTTGGCCCTCGCCGTGACCTTCTCGTCCGGCGCCTTCGCCGCGCACGACTTCTCGATCGTCTATATCGGCAAGAACACCGGCAACCCGTACTTCGACTCGATCACCGGCGGCTTCCAGGACGCCTGCAAGGCGATCGGCTGCAAGTTCGAATTCGTGGCCCCCGCCACCGCCGAAGCGACGTCGCAGATCCCGATCATCGAGGCGCAGATCCAGAAGGGCGTGAATGTCATCGCCATCGCCCCGAACAGCCCCGACGCCATGAACCAGGTGCTCGACGAAGCCCGCGCCAAGGGCATCCTCGTGCTCGCCGTGAACGGCGACCTCGTGGGCAATGAGAGCCACCGCGACGCCAATATCCTGCCGGTCGACTTCACCGTCACCGGTCCGGACCAGGTCGAGCTGATGGGCTCGATGATCGGCTACAAGGGCGAGATCGCCATTCTCTCGGCGACCACCGAAGCCCCCGACCAGAACACCTGGATCGCGGCGATGAAGAAGACCCTCGCCGAGGATCCGAAGTACAAGGACATGAAGCTCGACACGATCGTCTACGGCGACGACCAGCCCGAGAAGTCGACCACCGAAATGGAAGCCCTGCTGTCGAACTATCCCAACATGGTCGGTGTGATCGCGCCGACCACGGTGGGCGTGGCGGCGGCGGCACAGGTCGTGCAGCAGCGCGGCATCGCCGACAAGGTCCACGTGACCGGCCTCGGCCTGCCGAGCGAAATGAAGGACTTCATCAAGGACGGTACCGTGAAGGCCTTCCAGCTGTGGTCGCCCTACAATGAAGGCTGGCTCGCCGCCTACTTCGCCGACGGCGTCCTCAACAAGACCATCAACAACACGGTCGGCACCAAGTTCGACGTTCCGAACCTGGGCACGATCACCATCGGCGACAAGAATGTGATGAACACGCAGGCGCAGCTCACCACGTTCGACGCGTCCAACATCGACAACTTCAACTTCTGATCTCTCTTCACGGGGACGCCGGTCACTCCCGCCGGCGCCCCCGTTTCTTTTCCTCGAGCGAAGCGGAACGCACATGAACAGCTACGATCTCAACGGGCGTGTCGCCATCATCACCGGCGGCGGCCAGGGCATCGGCCTCACGGTCGCCGAGCGCATGCTCGAGAGCGGCGCTTCCGTCTCGATCTGGGACCGCGACCAGAAGCTGCTCGATGGGCTCGACGCCAAATACGGCAAGGGCAAGAAGGTCCACACCGTCAATGTCGACATCGGCAAGCTCGACTCCGTCGAGGCCGGCGCGAAAGCGACGATGGAGCGCTTCGGCAAGATCGACATCCTCATCAACAATGCCGCGATCGTCGGGCCGAACCTGCCCACGATCGACTATCCGCCGCAGGCGTTCATGGACGTGGTCCACATCAACCTGACCGGCACCTTCTTCTGCTGCCGGGCGGTCGTGCCGCACATGATCGCCGGCAAATACGGGCGCATCGTCAACGTCGCCTCGATCGCCGGCAAGGAAGGCAACCCCAATGCGGTCGCCTATTCCTCGACCAAGGCTGGCGTCATCGCGCTCACCAAGTCGCTGGGCAAGGAGCTCGCGACCCACAACATCGCCGTCAACGCCGTGACCCCCGCGGTGGCCGCGACCACGATGGGCCTCAGCCAGACCAAGGAGCACATCGCCTACATGCTCTCGCGGATCCCACGCGGCCGCATGCTGGAGCTGGGCGAAGCCGCCTCGATGATCTGCTGGCTCTCGACCGAGGAAAATTCCTTCACCACCGCCGCCGTGTTCGACCTGAGCGGCGGCCGGGCGACGTACTGAGGACAACCGCGGTATCCCGACGGAAGCGGGACCCAGTTCGCGGCACTCAACCCACCCTTCCCACAATGTCGACAAGGGCACGCGCAGCACCGGCGGCCAAACGACCACGTGAACTCCTGCCGCACATGTGTCACAAATCGACCACGGCGCGCGGCTAGGGCCGTGCGTCCCCGCCTCCCGGAGCCTTGATGGGCGCCTATATCCTGCGACGCCTGCTGCTGATGATCCCCACCCTGTTCGGGATCATGGCCGTGTCGTTCCTCGTGGTGCAGTTCGCCCCCGGCGGCCCGGTCGAGGAAATGATCGCGCAGCTCAGCGGCAACGCCCACGCCGCAGCCGCCGCGATCAGCGGCCCGGGCACCGAGGTCGCGCCGCCCACCGGCAACCCCAAGGGCCTCGTCACGCAGGGCGGCACCTCCGGGCAGCAGCCCAGCACCGCCTATCGCGGCGCCGCCGGGCTCAGCCAGGCGGTGATCGACAAGATCACCAAGCAGTTCGGCTTCGACCGCCCGCCGCTCGAACGCTTCGGGCTCATGCTCTGGAACTATCTCCGCTTCGATTTCGGCCGCAGCTACTTCCGCGACATCGATGTGCTCGATCTCATCAAGGAAAAGCTGCCGGTCTCGATCACGCTCGGCCTCTGGATGACGCTCCTCGGCTACGGCGTCTCCATCCCTCTCGGGATCGCCAAGGCGGTGCGCGACGGCTCCCGCTTCGACGTGTGGTCGTCCTCGGTGATCGTCGCGGGCTACGCCATTCCCGGCTTCATCTTCGCGATCCTGCTGATCGTGCTGTTCGCCGGCGGCAGCTTCTGGAGCATCTTTCCAATCAAGGGGCTGGTGTCGAGCAACTTCGCGAGCCTGAGCTGGCCCGAAAAGATTTTCGACTACCTCCGCCACATCGTACTGCCGATCCTCGCGATGGGGGTCGGTGCCTTCGCCACCACCACGTTCCTCACCAAGAACTCGTTCCTCGAGGAAATCCGCAAGCAGTATGTGGTCACCGCGCGCGCCAAGGGGCTCACCGAGCGAAAAATCCTCTACCGCCACGTTTTCCGCAACGCGATGCTGATCGTCATCGCCACCTTCCCCGGCGCCTTCATCGGCGCCTTCTTCGGCGGCTCGCTGCTCATCGAGCAGATCTTCTCGCTCGACGGGCTCGGGCTCCTCGGCTTCAACTCCATCATCAACCGCGACTATCCCGTGGTGTTCGCGACCCTCTACATCTTCTCGCTGATGGGGTTGGTCATCGCGCTCATCTCCGACCTCACCTATGCGTGGGTCGATCCGCGTCTCGATTTCGAGAGCCGAGAGGTATGAGCGGAGCCGCGTCCGTCCTCCGCCTCATGGGTCCGGCCTATGCGCCCGCCGATGTCGCCGCTCCCGCCCCGGCGCGGCCGCGGCTGTCGCCGATCACAAGGCGCCGGCTGCGCCTGTTCGCCGCCAACCACCGGGGCACCTGGTCGCTGGCACTGTTCCTGCTGCTCTTCGTGGTGTCGCTGTTCTCCGAGTTCATCGCCTCCGACCGGCCGATCCTCGCCGAGTACAAGGGCGAGCTGCTGTTCCCGTTTGCGGTCAATTATCCCGAGTCCAAGTTCGGCGGCTTCCTCGCCACCACCAACTTCCGCGATCCGGTGAACCGCGACGAAATCAACGCCCATGGCTGGATGGTGTGGCCGCCGATCCGCTTTTCCTACGACACTACCGACAACAACCTGCCCGTTCCCGCGCCGGCGCCCCCGACCTGGACGATGACGCCGGACAGGGCGTGCTCCGGGTATCCGCAGGGAACGAGCGATCCCGACTGCATCCCCGGCAACATCCACTGGCTCGGCACCGACGATCGCGGGCAGGACGTGGTGGCGCGCCTGCTCTACGGCTTCCGCATTTCGGTGCTGTTCGGCCTCGCGCTTGCGATCATCTCGTCGTTCATCGGCATCGTGGTGGGCGCGGCCTCCGGCTATTTCGGCGGCTGGACGGACCTGCTCATCCAGCGCTTCATCGAAATCTGGACCTCGATCCCCTCGCTTTACCTGCTGCTGATCCTTTCGAGCGTGATCGCGCCCAACTTCTGGACGCTGCTCGGCATCCTGCTGCTGTTCTCGTGGGTCGCGCTCGTTGGCCTGGTGCGTGCCGAGTTCCTGCGCGGCCGCAATTTCGAGTACGTCGCCGCAGCAAGGGCGCTCGGCGTCTCCAACCTCACCATCATGCGCCGGCACCTCCTGCCCAACGCGATGGTTGCGACCCTCACCTTCCTGCCGTTCATCCTCGGTGGCTCGATCACCACGCTGACCGCGCTCGATTTCCTCGGCTTCGGCCTGCCGCCCGGCTCGCCCTCGCTCGGCGAGCTGCTGCAGCAGGGCAAGGACAACCTGCAGGCGCCGTGGCTCGCGGTCACCGGGTTCCTCACCATCTCGATCATGCTGTCGCTCGTGATCTTCGTCGGCGAGGCCGTGCGCGACGCCTTCGATCCGCGGAGGACGGCATGAGCGACCTGCTGGCGGTCGAGAACCTCCGCATCAGCTTCGCGCTCGAGCACGGCACGCTCGAGGCGGTGCGCGGCATCTCGTTCTCGGTCGCGCGCGGCAAGACGCTGGCGCTGGTGGGCGAATCCGGCTCCGGCAAATCGGTGACGGCCGCCTCGATCCTGCGGCTCCTGCCCGCTTCCGCCGAGATCACGGGCAAGATCGTCTTCGACGGCACCGACCTCGCCTCCGCCAGCGATGCCGAGATGCGGCGCATCCGCGGCGGCCGCATCTCGATGATTTTCCAGGAACCGATGAGCTCACTCAACCCGCTCCACACCATCGAGCGGCAGGTGAGCGAAATCATCACCACCCACAGCGGCATGCGGCGCGCGGCGGCGCGCGCTCGAGCCCTCGAGCTGCTGCACGACGTGGGCCTCGCCGTTGCGGAGGCGCGTCTCGATGCCTACCCGCATCAGCTCTCGGGCGGACCGCGCCAGCGCGTGATGATCGCGATGGCGCTCGCCAACTCCCCGGACCTTCTCATCGCCGACGAACCGACGACGGCGCTCGACGTCACCGTGCAGGCACAGATCCTCGCCCTGCTCAAGTCGCTGCAGGCCAAGCTCGGCATGGCGATGCTGTTCATCACCCACGACCTCGGCATTGTCCGGCACATGGCCGACGAGGTCTGCGTGATGACCAAGGGTGAGATCGTCGAGCGCGGGCCGGTCGCGCAGATCTTCGCGAGCCCGCGGCACGACTACACGCGCCATCTGCTGGCGGCCGAGCCCAAGGGCGACCCGCCACCCGCCGACCCCACCGCGCCGATCGTGATCGAGACCGCCGGCCTCAAAGTCTGGTTCCCGATCAAGCGCGGGGTGCTGCGGCACACCGTGGGCCACGTGCGCGCGGTGGACGACGTCAGCATCCGCGTCCGCGCCGGCCAGACGCTCGGCGTCGTCGGCGAGTCCGGCTCGGGCAAGACCACGCTTGGCCGGGCGCTCCTCCGTCTCGTTTCGTCCGAGGGCCGCATCGCGTTTCTCGGCAGCGACATCCAGGCGCGCTCGTGGCGCGCGATGCGGCCGCTGCGCCGCGACATGCAGATCGTGTTCCAGGACCCCTTCGGGTCGCTGTCGCCGCGCCTGCCGATCGCCGACATCGTCGCCGAGGGGCTCGCCGTGCACATGCCCGAGCTCGGAGCGGCGGAACGGCAGCGGCGGGTCGAGCGCGCGCTGGTCGAAGTCGGGCTCGATCCGGCCGACGCCTGGCGCTACCCGCACGAATTTTCGGGCGGCCAGCGGCAGCGCGTCGCCCTCGCCCGCGCCCTCATCCTCGAGCCCAAATTCGTGGTGCTGGACGAGCCGACCTCGGCGCTCGACATGAGCGTCCAGGCGCAGGTGGTCGACCTCCTGCGCGCGCTGCAGGCCCGGCACCGGCTCACCTACCTCTTCATCTCCCACGATCTGCGGGTGATCCGCGCGCTCGCCAACGACGTGGTGGTGATGAAGGACGGAAAGATCGTCGAAGGCGGGCCGGCGGCGCAGATTTTCGCGGCGCCGCGCACCGACTACACCAAGGCGCTGATGGCGGCCGCGCTCAACACCGCGGCATTGCCCGTGCTAGGATTGCCGCAATGACGGCCGCCCGGCCACACGAACGCCCGAAGGAACCTGCCATGAAGTCCGCTGCTTTCGCCCTCGCTTTGATTACCCTCTCGGCCGCGCCGGCTCTTGCCGATCCGGCGCAAAACGGGCCATGGCAGACCGGGCTTTCGCTGCTGGGCGCCCCCAAATACGCACCTGGCTTCGCGCACTGGGACTATGTGAACACCGACGCCCCCAAGGGCGGCCTCGCGCGGCTCAGCACCTTCGGGACGTTCGATACGTTCAACCCGATCCTCGCCCAGGGCAATCCGGCGATCGGCATCGGCCTCGTCTTCGAATCCCTGATGACCTCGGCGCTCGACGACAGCAACGCCTCCTATCCGTTGATCGCCGATGCGGTGGCCTATCCCCCCGACATCTCCTCGGTCACCTTTCGGCTCGACCCCAAGGCGAAATGGCAGGACGGCACCCAGATCACGCCGCAGGACGTCGTCTGGTCGTTCGAGAAGGAGGTCGCGCTCAACCCCAACCTCCAGAACTACTGGGGCGACGTGAGCAAGGTCGAGGCCACCGCGCCCGACCAGGTGACGTTCTTCCTCTCCTCGACCGGCAACCGCGAAATGCCGGTGATCCTCGGCCAGGTCACTGTGCTGCCGCAGCACTGGTGGGAGGGCAAAGATGCAAGCGGCAAGCCGCGCGACATCACCGCCTCGACGCTCGAGCCGCCGATGGGCTCGGGCCCCTACACCCTCGCTGCCTTCGACACCGGCTCGTCGGTCACCTATCAGCGCAACCCGAACTACTGGGCGGCGAATGCGCCCGAAGCCATCGGCGAGAACAACTTCGACACCATCCGCTACGAGTATTTCCGCGATCCCGACGTCGCGTTCGAAGGTTTCAAGGGCGACCAGTTCGACTGGTGGAGCGAGAACCGCGCCAAGCGGTGGGCGACCGCCTACGATTTCCCGGCGGCACAGCAGGGCAAGGTGGTCAAGGAGCTGTTCCCGCAGACCTACGCCGACGGCGGCGACATGGTCGCTTTCATCCCCAATCTGCGGCTCGACAAGTTCAAGGATCAGCGCGTGCGCGAGGCGCTGAACTGGGCCTTCGATTTCGAGGACATTCAGCGAACGGTGTTCTACGGCGAATACTTCCGCGTCGATTCCTACTTCTTCCGCCTGCCCTTCGCCGCTTCCGGCCTGCCGCAGGGCAAGGAGCTCGACATCCTCAACTCGGTGAAGGACAAGATCCCGCCCGAGGTGTTCACGACCCCCTACACGAACCCGGTCGGCGGCGATCCCGCCAAGGTGCGCGACAATCTCAAGCACGCGCTCGATCTCATGACCCAGGCCGGCTACCACCTCGACGGCAACCGGCTGGTCGACGCCAGCGGCACGCAGTTCAGCTTCGAGCTTTTGCTCGACACCAACGCCATCGAGCCGCTCGCCATCCCCTACCAGCAGAGCCTCAAGTCGATCGGCATCGACATGCAGATCCGCGAGGTCGACGATTCCGAATACACCCAGCGCATGCGCGACCGGAATTTCGAGATGACCTACAACGGCTGGACGCAGAGCCTGTCGCCTGGCAACGAGGAAGCCGCGTTCTTCGGATCGAAGGCCGCGAGCGATCCCAACACCTCGAACTTCGCCGGCATCGCCGATCCCGGCGTCGACACGCTGATCGACCAGATCGTCCACGCCCCCGACCGCGACACGCTGCTCGCGACCGCCACGGCGCTCGATCGCGTGCTGCTCGCCCACCATTACGTGATCCCGAGCTATGCCCCCAAGGACGAGCGGATTGCGCGCTGGGATCGCTTCAGCCATCCCGATCCGCTGCCGGCCTATTCGATCGGCTTCCCGGACGTGTGGTGGTACGACGAGGCCAAGGCGGAAAAGACCGGCAAGGCGCAGTAGCCAACTGACCAGCCCGGCTGCGGTGATGCAGAACTGCCGCGGTCGGCGGCGGATCGCTGCGCGGGCCGCTTTCGCCGCGCCCGGGCGCTTGCCTGCGGGTCCGTCCCGATGAACACTGCCGCGCATATGCCATAATATTCCGGCGAATCATGGCCGGCCGGCGCGGCGGCGGGAATCGACGCGCTGCGGCATGGTTGCCTGGCGAGAGGTGACGATCGTGTTTCTGGATGCGCCGTTCCGCTCCGTCCGCAGCTTGTGGATGGGAGCCATCGCCGGGCTCATGCTGCTCGCCGGCGGCATGGTGCCGGCCGCCGCGGCCTCGATCGAGGGCGCCTGGCAGACCCAGGGCGGCACCGAAGTCACCGTGGTTCCCTGCGGCACCTACTATTGCGGCGAGCTCAGCTGGATCGTCATCCCGCACGAGCATTCGGCCGAATGCAGCGCCGACCGCGACAAGTTCGCGACCGAGATGCTCGACATGCAGAACCCCAATCCGACGCTCCGGTCGCGCTCGCTCATCGGCCTCGTGATGATGACGCTGAAGCCGACGGGCGACCCCAACCGCTACGACGCCCACATCTACAGCTCGCAGGACGGCAAGACCTATGACGGCTCGGTCAAGGTCGAGGGCGGCGGCAACACGCTGAGCCTGCAGCAGTGCCTCGGCATCTGCGTCACCGTCCAGGCCTGGCCGCGCGTGCCGGTGCGTCCCGGTCCGCCGGATTTCACCTGCGGCAGCTGATCAGCGCTGGCCGAACAGCACCTTCTGTGCCGCGTCGTCCTTGCTGAGATCCACCTTGTCCCGCCCGCCGCTCCTGATCTCGAGCGCGCGCTTGATCGCCGGCCGCTCGCGCAGCCGCGCCCGCCAGTCGAACCAGAACGGAAACTCGCTCTCGTCGATGGCGTAGTTGGC
>CAYRZM010000298.1:0-4513 GCA_964428685.1 uncultured Devosia sp.
AGTCGCTGGGCATCATCCCCTAGTGGACCAGGCCGAAAAGGCGCGTGCGTTCCGCGCCCTGCATGAGCGCGACAAGCTCTTCATCATCCCCAATCCGTGGGACGGCGGGAGCGCCAAGCTGCTGGCCTCGCTGGGCTTCGAGGCCCTGACCACGACCAGCGCGGGAGCCGCGTTCACGCTCGGCCGCCCCGACGGCGGCATGACGCACGAGCAGTCGCTCGCCAATGCCCGGCTCATCGTCGAGAGCGTCGATCTGCCGGTCGCGGCCGACCTCGAGAACGGCTTCGGGCACCGCCCGGAGGAAGCGGCCGAGACCGTCCGTGCCGCCGCCGCCGTTGGACTCGTGGGCGGCTCGATCGAAGACGCGACTGGCGATCCCGCCAATCCGATCTACGATTTCGGCCTTGCCGTGGAGCGCGTCGCGGCGGCGGCCGAGGCGGCGCACAAGCTGCCGTTCCCGTTCACGTTCGTTGCGCGCGCCGAGGGCCTCCTCTGGGGCCGGCCGGATCTCGACGAGATCGTGCGGCGCCTCCAGGCGTTCGAGAAAGCCGGTGCCGACGTGCTGTTCGCGCCCGGTCTCGCGAACATCGAGGCGGTGCGCACGGTCGTCGGGGCGGTCAGCAGGCCGATCAACGTCGTGCGGGGCGGCCCGGGCATGGGCATCGCCGAGCTGGCGGCTGCGGGCGTCCGCCGGGTGAGCATCGGCGGCGGCCTCGCGCGCGCCGCGCTCAGCGCGCTCAAGGCGGCGGGCGAAGAGCTGCGCGACGGCGGCACATTCGGCTGGGCGGACGGAATCCTCTCGACCGCCGCGCTCAACACGCTGATGCGCGACGCCTGAGCGTGCCCGGATGCGCTGGACCGAAGGCGGCCGGGAGATCGAAGCCGCGTTCGTATCGCTGCGCGACCGCCCTCCGCCGGCGCGCGCCGTCCCGGCGGACGACACGCTGACGGCAGACGCCGCGTTCCGCCTCGTGTCGCAGGGCACCGCAATCGTCTGGACCGGCGACTTCGTCAATGCGCGGCAGCTTCTCGCCGCGCTTGCCCGCCGGATCGACGGCAGGCTGAAGGTGGCCGGAGACGCCACTGCCCCCGGCGCCTCGTTCCACTCGTGGCGGCAGGTGCAGGCGCAGCGGGCCAGCATGCTGTCCCGGCTGCTTGTCCCCGTCGAGGACGGTACCGTGTCGCTCCCGCGCGCGCCGGACTCGCGAGACGCCCTGGCGGAGGTGATCGGCGCCTTGCCGCCTCGCGCCGTGATGCCGGTGCGCGACGTGCTAACCGCACTGAGCGCGGCGGAATGGCGCCGGAAGGGCGTTCCAGTCCCTCCCCTCGGCGCCTCCATTCACCCGCACTTCGGGGTCTTTCCCCCGACGCGGCAGGATTACATCGAACTCGTCGCAACCGCGCCGATGCCGCCGGGCGAGGTCGCGTTCGACCTTGGCACAGGCAGCGGCGTTCTCGCGGCGATCCTCCTCCGCCGCGGCATCGGCCGCGTGGTTGCCACGGACACTTCTGCGCGCGCCATCGCGTCGGCCCGCGACACGTTCGGGCGCCTCGGCTTCGCCGACCGGGTCGAGCTGGTGGGTGACCGGCTCTGGCCCGATGGCCGGGCGGCGCTGGTGGTCTGCAACCCGCCGTGGCTCCCCGGCAAGGCGGCGACGTCGCTCGAGGCGGCGGCGTACGATCCGGATTCGACGATGCTGCGTGGGTTTCTCGGCGGCCTGCGCGACCATCTGCTGCCCGGTGGCGAGGGCTGGCTCGTGATGTCCGATCTCGCCGAGCATCTCGACCTGCGCCGGCCGGGCGAGATGGCGGGATGGATCGCCACCGCCGGACTGCGCGTCGCGGGCCGAACCGATGCCCCGCCGGCGCCGAAATCCGCCCGTGACCCGGGCGACCCGCTCCACTTCGCCCGCGCGAAGGAAATGGTGTCGCTCTGGCGGCTGCAGCCGGCCTAGAGCGTCAGCGGTTCGACCAGCCCATCCCGGAGGGTGACGATGCGGTCGGCGCGGCGTGCGAGATCGTGGTTATGCGTGGCGATGAGCCCCGCCGCCCCCTCGCCGCGGATCAGCTCCTGCAGCGCCGAGAACACGAGGTCGCTGGTCGCCGGATCGAGATTGCCGGTGGGCTCGTCGGCGAGGATCACGCGCGGATGGTTGGCGGCCGCCCGCGCGATAGCGACGCGCTGTTGCTCGCCGCCCGAGAGTTCGGCGGGCCGATGCGTGGCGCGCGCCCCCACGCCGAGCCGGTCCAGCAGCTCCTGGGCCCGCGCGTTGGCGTTGCCCTGCGCCACGCCGGCGATGAGCTGCGGGATGGCCACGTTCTCGAGCGCGGTGAACTCGGGCAGGAGGTGATGGAACTGGTACACGTAGCCGATCGTGGTGCGGCGCAGCAGGGTGCGCCCGCGCTCGTTGAGCTGCATCGTCGGCGTGCCGGTGATCTCGATCTCGCCCGATTGCGGCCGCTCGAGCAGACCGCAGAGGTGGAGCAGCGTCGACTTGCCCGCTCCCGACGGCGCGACGATGGCGACGAGCTCGCCGCTCTCGACCACGAGGTCGGCCGCCTCGAGCACGCGCACCAGCGTCTCGCCCTTGCCGTAGTGACGGTGGACGCCCGCGAGCCTCAGATGCGGCTCACTCATAACGCAGCGCCTCGACGGGATCGTACTGGGCGGCCCGCCACGCGGGGTAGAGCGTCGCAAGGAAGGTGAGGCCGAGCGCGAGCGCGGCCACCAGGATCACCTCCGAGCCGTCGATCTTGGAGGGCAGGCTCGAGAGGAAGAACACCTCGGGCGGAAAGATGGGCACATTGGTGAGGTTCGAGACGAACTGCCGGAGAGGCTCGGCGTTGGCGGCGACAATCAGCCCCAGGATGAGGCCGATGACCGTGCCGGCAAAACCGATGGCAAAGCCGGTCATCGCGAAGATGCGCATGATCGCGCCGCGCGTCGCCCCCATGGTGCGCAGGATCGCGATGTCGCTGCCCTTGTCCTTGACCAGCATCACGAGGCTCGAGACGATGTTGAACGCCGCGACCAAAATGATCGCCGAGAGGATCACGAACATCACCACGCGCTCGACCTGCAGCGCGGAGAAGAACGTCTCGTTGCGCTGCTGCCAGTCGTAGAGGATCAGCGGCCGGTCGACCTGGGTCTGGATGCGGTCGCGCACCGCCGACACATTGTCCGGATTGTCGATGAAGATCTCGATCGCGGTCGCCTGGTAGTTGCGCTGGTAGGCGGCGTCGATCTCGGCATCGGTGGCATCGGGCGCCGGCGGTTGCACGCCCGGCTTCAGCACGTCCTCGTAGAGCTTGAAGTACTTCTGCGCCGCCTGCATCGGCATGTAGACGTAGAAGCTGTCGAACTCGACCATGCCCAGGTTGAAGATGACATTGACCGGATAGCTCCGGATCTGCGGCGTGCGGCCGAACGGCGTGTTGGCGCCGTTGGGGGTGACGATCGTGATCGGATCTCCGATCGAAATGCCGAGCTTTTCCGCGAGCCGCTGGCCAATGGCGACGCCCTGCCCGCTGTCCCACTGGTCCCAGCCGCCCATGACGGCACCGTTCTTGAGCAGCTTGAGCTTGTCGACTGAGGCGGCGGAGATGCCGCGCACCGACACCCCGGTCGAATCCGACTGGCCCGACGCCAGCGCCTGCCCCTCGACATAGGGGATCGCGTAGAGCACGCCGTCGACCTTCTCGATCTTCATCGCGGTCTGGTCGTAGTCGGTGAACTTCGCGTCGATCGGGTAGGCCGTGAAGTGGCCGTTGAGCCCGAGGATCTTGGTCAGCAGCTCGTCGCGAAAGCCGTTCATCACCGACATCACGACGATCAGCGTGGCGACGCCCAGCGCGACCCCGATCAGGGTGAGCCAGGAGATGACGGAGATGAAGGTCTCCTTTCGGCGCGAGCGGAGATACCGGCCCGCCAGCATCCACTCGAAGCGCGAGAAGGGGCCGGCCGTTGCCGCCGGGGCGGCTGCGGGCGCGGTCAAACCGTGTCCCGCCTTTCCGGCACGACGAGGCTCCGCAGTCGCTCCACGGCGGCGTCGAGCGGCAGCGTTTCGCGCGCCCCGGTCTTGCGGTGCTTGATCTCGGCCTGCCCGTCCTTGAGGCCGCGCGGCCCGAGGATGATCTGGTACGGAATGCCGATCAGGTCGGCGGCCGCGAACTTCGCGCCGGCCGGCTGGTCGCGATCGTCGTAGAGCGTGTCGAGCCCCGCCTTGCCGAGCGCGGCATAGAGGGTCTCGCAGGCCGCATCCGTTGCCGCGTCGCCGGCCTTGAGGTTGATCAGCAGCACCTCGAAGGGCGCCACGCTCACGGGCCAGATGATCCCGGCATCGTCGTGGCTGGCTTCGATGATCGCCGGCGCGAGGCGGCTGGGGCCGATGCCATCGCTGCCCATCTGGACCAGCACGTCCGTGCCGTCCGGCCCGGTGACGCTCGCCTTCCTCGGTTCCGAATACTTGGTCCCGACGGAGAACCCGTGGCCCACCTCGATGCCGCGCGCCGC
>CAYRZM010000299.1:0-23694 GCA_964428685.1 uncultured Devosia sp.
GATGATGTCGCTGTCGAGCAGCGTCTGGATTTCGATCGAACGCTCGGGCGTCAGCTCATAGGCGGTGCCGTCGATATGCGAGCGGAAGGTGACCCCCTGCTCCGTCAGCTTCCTGAGCTTGGCCAGCGACATCACCTGGAACCCGCCGCTGTCGGTGAGGATCGGCCGCGGCCAGTCCATGAAGGTATGGAGCCCGCCAAGCGCGGCCACACGCTGGGCGCCGGGCCGCAGCATCAGGTGGTAGGTGTTGCCGAGGAGGATATCGGCGCCCGTCTCGCGCACCTGCTCGGGATACATCGCCTTGACCGTGCCGACGGTGCCCACGGGCATGAAGGCGGGCGTCTGGATGTCGCCGCGCGCGGTGTCGATGCGGCCGCGGCGCGCCATGCCGTCGGTGTGGCTGAGAATGAAGGAAAAGGGCGTCATCGGCGGGCGCTATAGCCGCCAAACACGGGGGTGTCATCCCCGAGAAGGCGGAGAGTCGTTTTGCCGCCAGCGCGAGCCGAGAGATGGAATGATGACGCCGGACTACTGGAGCTCGCGCGGCGCCCTGAACAGCAGACTCGCGTCCCCATAGGAATAGAACCGGTACTTGAACCGGATGGCGTGGGCGTAGGCGGCCTGCATCGTCTCGAGCCCGCAGAACGCACTCACCAGCATGAAGAGCGTCGATTTGGGCAGGTGGAAGTTGGTCATCAGCACGTCCACCGCCCGGAACGGAAATCCCGGCGTGATGAAGATGTCTGTCTCGCCCACGAACGGCGCGATGCGGCCGGTCGTCGCACGAGCCGCCGTCTCGAGCAGACGCAACGAGGTTGTGCCCACGGCGACGATCCGCCCTCCCCGCGCCCGCGCCGCCTCCAGCCGCTCGGCCGTCGCCTGCGTCAGCTCGCCCCATTCGGCATGCATGACGTGGTCGTCGGTGTCGTCGGCCTTCATCGGCAGGAACGTGCCTGCGCCGACGTGGAGCGTCACCCGCTCGATGCCGACACCCGCGTCGCTCAGCCGTTGCAGCAGCGCCTCGGTGAAGTGAAGGCCGGCCGTCGGCGCCGCGACGGCCCCGTCGACGGCTGCGTAGACCGTCTGGTAGTCCGCGCGGTCGCGCGCCTCGGTCGGGCGCTTGGCCTCGATATAGGGCGGCAGCGGCATGGCGCCATGCGCCTTGATCGCCTCGTCGAGCCCGGCGCCGCTTTGCTCGAATTCGAGGGTGACCTCGCCGGTCTCACCCTTGCCGGCGACAAGCGCCCGCAGCGATCCGTCGTCACCCAGCTCCAGCGCGTCGAGCACGTGCAGCCGCTTGGCCGGGCGCGCGAAAGCGCGCCACGTCCTGGCGTCGACGCGCTTGTGGAGGTTGAACGACACGCTCGCCCGGCTCTCGCCGCGGATACGCGTGCCCTTGAGCTCGGCGGGCAGGACGCGCGTGTCGTTGATCACCAGCACATCGCCGGGGGCGAGGAGATCGAGCAGGTCGGTCACGTGGGCGTCCACCGGTGGCGCACCTGGGCGAACCACCAGCATGCGGGCGCTGTCGCGCGGCTCGGCCGGATGGAGCGCGATGCGTTCCTCCGGCAAGTCGAAGTCGAAAAGCTCGACCTTCACGTTTCAGCCCGGATCGCAGCTGACGGCCCAGGCGCCAAGTCCGGTGATCGTCAGCGTGCCGCCCGTCGCGGTGTCCCCGCCTTCGCTCGCCCTGAACAGCCGGAGCGAGGCGATGCGCGCGTTGTTGCCGTCGAGCGCGTCGATGAGGATCGTGTCCGCGCTCTCGAACGCCTGTCCCACCTTCACCGGGTCCCCCGGTCCATTGGCCGCGTCGCTGGCCCAGACCTTCTCGCCGGCGGTGACGGTGAGCGCCGAAACTGAAAGGACGTCGGCGCCATCGCCCGCGAGATAATCGAAGCTCGCGGCGCCGCCGGCGTCGGCGCAGTGCTCCCACTCGGTGGCGAGAGCCGGCGTGGCCGCCAGCGCAAGCAGCGCAACCAGCAGCGCCCGCATCAGAGCAGCCGGATCATCAAAGCGCCGGCGATCAGCAGCAGGGCCCCGGCGACGCGCCCGAGCGTGATCTCATGCACCGGCGCGCCCATGAAGCCAAAGCGATCGACCAGCAATCCGGCGAGCAATTGTCCGCCGACCGCCAGCGCCATCACGGCCGCCGCCCCGATCTGCGGGGTGAGCACCACGGCGGAGGTAACGTACACGGTGCCGAGCACGCCGCCGGCGACGAACAGCCAGGGCGCAGGCGCCGACCAGTGGATCGTCGTGTTCGTCGCAGCGGCCACGGTGAAGGTCACCGCCGCGAGAACGATCGCACCCGCCGCGAACGAGACGAACGCGGCGGCAAACGGCAGGCCGAGATCGCGGCCGAGCTGCGCGTTGATCGGGGCCTGCACGGCGATGCAGGCGCCCGACACGACGCCCAGCACAATCCACAGGATCGCCATCGGCCGCACTCCCGGTTCCCGCTTACTTCACGTCGGCGGCGACTTTGACCGAGACCATCTTGTCGGGATCCTTGACCGGCTCGCCGCGCTTGATCTTGTCGACGTTCTCCATGCCGGCGATCACCCTGCCCCACACGGTGTACTGCCGGTCGAGAAAGCGCGCATCGTCGAACACGATGAAGAACTGCGAGTTGGCGCTGTCCGGGTTCTGCGAGCGCGCCATCGAGGCCGTGCCTCGCACATGCGGCTCTCGGTTGAACTCCTGTTTGAGGTTCGGATATTTCGACGACCCCATGCCGGTGCCGGTCGGATCGCCGGTCTGCGCCATGAAGCCGTCGATCACCCGATGGAACACGATTCCATCATAAAACCCCTCGCGCGCCAGCTTCTTGATATGCGCCACATGATTGGGCGCGAGGTCGGGCCGCATCTCGATCACCACCGGTCCCTGGGTGGTTTCGATCAGCAGCGTGTTTTCGGGATCCTTGTAGTCGGCCACTTGCCGCTCCTTATTTGTAGACGATCTTGGCTGAAATGATCTTGTCGGGATTGTCGACCGCGCCGGAATTGGGGTCGCCCTTCTTGATGTTGTTCACGAACTCCATCCCGGAAACGACCTTGCCGAACACGGTGTACTGCCCGTCGAGGAAGCCGGCATCGGCGAAGGTGATGAAGAACTGCGAGTTGAACGAATTCGGGTCCTGCGAGCGCGCGGCGCCCACCGTGCCCGGGTCATAGTGCGTGTTCGAGAACTCCGCCTGCACGTCCGGCAGCGTCGAGCCGCCCATGCCGGTGCCCGTCGGGTCCCCGGTCTGCGCCATGAAGCCGTCGATCACCCGATGGAACGTCAGGCCGTTGTAGAAGCCCTGGTTGGTCAGCGTGATGATGCGCTCGACGTGCTTGGGCGCGATGGCCGGCAGCAGCTCGATGTCGACGTCGCCGTCCTTGAGGGTGAGGATCAGGTGCGGCGTGCCGGTCGCGCCGAGCGAAGCGGAAGGGGTTGCAACGGCGGCGCCGAAGACGGTTGCCGCGACGATCGCCAGCATGCCGAGAACGGCGGTGGCGCGCTTGAGGAAAGCATTCATTTCGATTTCAGGGCCTGGAGGACGTTGGGCGGGACGAACTTGGAGATGTCGCCACCGAGCTGCGCGATCTCGCGCACCAGCGTGGCCGAGATGTGGCGAACCGGCGGAGACGAGGGCAGGAACACCGTCTGCAGCTCGGGCGCCATCTGCGCATTCATCCCCACCATCTGCATCTCGAAATTGTAGTCGGTGGTGTCGCGCAGGCCGCGCAGGATCAGCTTGGCGCCATTGGCCCGCGCCGCATCCACCATCAGGCCGCTGAAATCGACGATCTTGAACTCGGTTTCGGTGCGCCGGCCGATCGGCTCGAGCGTCTGCTTGAGCAGCGCGATGCGGTCGGCATGGGAGAACAGCGGCTTCTTGGAGAGGTTCACGCCGACCCCGACCACCAGGGTATCGACCAGCTTGCAGGCCCGTTCGATGACGTCGAGATGGCCGTTGGTCAGCGGATCGAACGAACCGGGATAGAAGCCCACCAAATGTGCCATCGCCTGCCCCTCCAGAGCGGTAACCGGGCCGGGTTCTGTCACGCGGGGGTTGGCATGGCAAGCAGGCCGAAAGGTCGGAAATGCCGTGTTTGAGTTGCGCGGTTAAGGCCGGATTCAGTCCGAAGGGCTAGCTTCCGGATCATGTTTTGAGGAGTTGCCGCGCCGAAATGAGTGGACGCGAAACGGTACGAGCTCTGCGGGACAGCGGCGCTTTCGATACCCGGCCCGGCGCCCCGCGCTGGATGGGCACCGCGATTTTCGGCGTCGCCATGCTGGCTATGGCGGCCTGTGCCTATTTCGGCGTCACCTTCTTTGTCGGCCAGTACGCGCGCCCCTCAGTCAGCGAACTGGCGACCCTGCCGGGAGGAGGGCCGAGCTTCGCCAATATCGGAAAAGCCCTGAGCCCGGCCGCACAGGCACAGGCGTCAGCGGCGACCACCCCGCGAAAATACCCGCGAATCTCCAACTCCGAGCAGAACAGCTGCGACGACGTGGGCAGCAAGGCCTACCTGGCCTACGCCCAGGGTCCGGGCCATTCCCACGATGTCCACGACTTCGACACCCCGGCCGGTGTCGTTGTCATGACGTCCAACGTGCTCGCCTGCATGGCCGCGACGCGGCCCCCGCATCTCTGCAACCCCGAGGACGCGTTCACCTTTACCGGCGCCGCGGTGTCCATCATCCTCAACTACCACGCGGTCATGACCAGTCTCACGGCTCTGAGCGACGCTGACCTCGCGACGCTCCGCGCCCAGACGCCCAGCCTCGGCAAGATCCCCATGAACGCCCTCAAGGCTGACATCGCCGACATCGAGAAGGCGATGGAAACGGCGCACGCCAGGACCGTGGCCGCCTTCGCCCGCGCCGTGAAATCCGGCTACCTGCGGATGGAGACGGCGCTCCCCGGGCCATATGAACTGGACTCGGGCGCCCTCAACGAGCTCCTCTCGGCCGCCCCGCAGGTGCCGAACGCCTGCGCCGCCTAGTTCCGCGACAGCGTCGCAAGCCACACCGCAGCGCCGATCAGGATGACGCCGGCGACCCGGTTCACCCAGACCAGCGCGCCACCGGTCATGAGCGATCGCGCGCCGACCGAAAGCGCGATGTAGCCGCTGTCGGTGATGAAGGCGGCGCCGATCTCGATCAGGCCGAGGACAAGCACCTGCGGCCATGCCGGGTAGTGCGGATCGACGAATTGCGGGATGAAGGCGCCAAAGAACAGCAGCGCCTTGGGGTTGCCCCAGAGCGTCAGGAAGCCCATCGCCACCTGCCGCCGCGCCGAGAGCACCTGCTGCTCGGCATTGAGCTTGATGCCGCCGCGCGAGGTCAGGTAGCCCCAGCCGAGATAGAGCAGGTACGCCGCGCCGATATACTTGATGATGTCGAACAGCGCCGAGACGATCCCCGTCACCGCCTGCAGCGCCACCGCCACGACCAGCACCATGGTGAAGCGCGCCAGTGCCGCGCCGAGCTCGAACCAATAGGCCGGCACGAGCCCGCGCGCGAGCGCTGTGCTGACGACGGTCGAGACGGTGATGCCCGGGACCGCCACCACCACGAAGGCGGCGATCGTGTAGGGGATCAGGACCGAGATTTCGGGAAGGTGGATAATCGGCGGGACTCGGATGACAGTCCCGCGTCTTAGCCGGGCTCAGGCCTTCTTGACCAGCGCCAGCCAGACCCCGCCCACCATCAGGATGGCGCCCGAAACACGGCTCAGGAGTTTTACGCGCGCAGCCGACAGCAGGCCCCGCGCCCGGCCGCCCAGCACGGCATAGAGCGAGTCCGAGGCGCCGGCGACGACCATGAACAAGAGCCCGAGCACCACCACCTGGGGGAAGGTCGCCGCCTCCTTGGCGACGAACTGCGGGAGGAACGCACCCAGAAAGATCAGCGCCTTGGGATTGCTCCAGATGACGAGGAAGCCATCGAGCATCAGCCGCGGGTACGACTTGGCCGGCCCGGCCGCCGCCTGCCCGAGCTCGCCGCGGCTGCGCAGCATGTTGAAGCCGAGCCAGACGAGATAGGCGGCGCCCGCGAGCTTGATCCAGTCGAACGCAAAGGCCATGAAGCCCATTACCGCTTCGAGCCCGAGCCCGACCACGAGGATCATGGTGACGAGCCCGATTTGCGTGCCGGCAATGATCGACAGCCCGGCGAGAGTGCCGGAGCGAAGCGAATTGGCGAGGATGACGGTGACCGTCGGGCCAGGCACGATCGCGAGCAAAACGCACGCGCCGAGATAAGGAACGAGGGTGGCGAGGCTGAACATGGACCTGACCTTCGGTATGGACTCGCTGGTGTTAGCATGAGTGATGCACTGTGATCCATCCGGAATTCTGGCAGATGTTCCGTAGATTTTACGGAGCGCGTCGCGAGGGCCGTCTGCAGTCGTGAGAGAACGCCAGACCATGAGCACGGCCCGTGGCGTCGCCCTGCTGCGCGCCATCGAGACGACCCGGCCCGAAGCCGAGCGGATCACCGCCGACCCCTTCGCCCGCGCCTTCGTCAACCCGTTTGCCTTGTGGTCCACGGCACTCTTGCGCAGCGTGGGGATCCTCGATGTTACCCTGCCCGGCGGCATGGTCGACTTCGTGCTCGCCCGCGACCGCTACGTCCACGACCTGATGATCCGCGAGGCGCGGGCGGGCCTTGGCCAGTTGGTGGTGCTCGGCGCCGGCTTCGACACCAGGCCGTATCGGACGGCTGAGCTCGCCAGCACCCCGGTGTTCGAGGTCGACCACCCCGCAACCCAGCGCGCCAAGCGCGCGGCTCTCGCCGGCGTGGTCGAGCCGCCCTCGAACGTGACGTTCGTCGGCGTCGATTTCGATCGCGACGACCTGGACGCACGCCTCCGGACGGCCGGATACGATCCTCGCTCCAGAACCCTGTTCGTGTGGCAGGGCGTGACCATGTACCTGACGGCCGAAGGCGTCGATGCCACCCTCGCCTTCATCGCACGCCATTCGCCGCCCGGCAGCATCGTGGTGTTCGACTACTTTTTCCGCGACATCCTCACCAGCCGGCGCTCCGCCTTCGTGCGGCTGATGACGCGGATGATGGGAGAGCGCGTAACCTTCGGCATCGACGCCGCCGGCATCGTCCCCTTCCTCGAGGCGCGGGGCTTTGGCAGCGTCGAGGTGGTGGACGGCGCCCGGCTTCGGGAGCTCTACTGGCGTGGCCCGGAAGCCCGCCGCCCGATGGAGCCGGGCGGCGCCATAGCCGTGGCACGGGTCGCGGGCTGACCCTCAGGCGGACGAGTCGTCGCCGGCGTCCCCGGCGGGTTCGCTGATCCGCTCGACGGCCACGACCTTTTCGCCTTCGGCCGTCCGGAACACCCGCACCCCCTTGCTGGCGCGGCTGGTGAAGCGGATACCGGCGACCGGCACGCGGATCAGCTGCGCGCCGTCGGAGATGAGCATGATCTCGTCGGCATCCTCCACCGGGAACGCCGCGATCAGCCGGCCGATTTCGCCCGTCTTGCTGGTGTCGGTCGCCTTGATGCCCTTGCCGCCGCGGTTCGAGATGCGGAACGCGTAGGACGACGAGCGCTTGCCGAAGCCGAGCTCGGTGATGGTCAGCACGAACTGTTCGGCGCCGCCCATCTCGGCGTAGCGCGCCTCGCCCAGCGACACCTCGCCGCTCGAGGTCTCTTCCGGCTCCTCGCCGCTGTCGTCGCTCGCAGGCTCGGCATCGGCGTCCTCGCCGGTGGCCGCGCGCCGGATGGCGCCCGACTGCTTGAGGTAGGCTTCACGCTCGGCTGGGCTGGTGTCGACATGGTGCAGGATCGACATCGAGATCACGCTGTCGCCCTCGCCCATGCTGATGCCGCGCACGCCTGTCGACGTACCGGTCGACCCGCTCCCGCCGAACACCCGGATGTCCGAGGTCTGGAAACGGATCGCACGGCCGAGCGCGGTCGTCAGCAGCACATCGTCCGTCTCGTGGCTGAGCTCGACTCCGATGATGGATTGCCCCGGCTCTTCGAACTCCATCACGCGCTTGCCCAGCGTGGTGCGGGGCACGCAGTCGCTCAGCTTGTTGCGGCGGATGCTGCCGGTGCTGGTCGCGAACATCACGTCGTGCGCATCCCATTCGGCCTCGTTCTCCGGCAGCGGCACGATCGATGAAATGCGCTCGCCGGCATCGAGCGGCAGCATGTTGATGAGCGCACGCCCTCGGCCCTGCGGCTCGGCGAGCGGCAGGCGCCAGACCTTCATCTTGTAGACCTGGCCGAGCGAGGAAAAGAACAGGAGCGGCGCATGCGTATTGGCGACGAACAGCCGCGTGACGAAATCCTCGTCCCGGGTGGCCATGCCCGACCGCCCTTTGCCGCCGCGGGCCTGCGTCCGGTAGGCGCTGAGCGGCACGCGCTTGATGTAGCCTTCATGCGTCACCGTCACGACCATGTCTTCGCGCGCGATAAGGTCTTCGTCCTCGAAGTCGCCTGCCGCATCGTCGATGGTGGTGAGGCGCGGCGTCGAGAACTCGTCCTTGATGGCGTTGAGCTCGTCGCGGACGATCTGCTGCACGCGCTCGCGCGAGCGGAGGATGGCGAGGAAGTCCTCGATCTCCTTGCCGAGCCCGTTGAGCTCGTCGCCGATCTCGTCGCGGCCGAGGGCCGTCAGCCGGCTGAGCGTCAGCGCTAGGATTGCGCGGGCCTGCTCGTCGCTGAGCCGGAACGTCCCGTCCTCGGCGATCTTGTGGCGCGGGTCATCGACCAGCGCCATCAGCGGCGCCACGTCGCGCGCCGGCCAGTCGCGCGCCATCAGCTGCTCGCGCGCCGCGCCGGGATCGGAGGCCCTGCGGATCAATGCGATGACGTCGTCGATATTGGCGACCGCCACCGCGAGGCCGACCAGCACATGGGCGCGGTCGCGCGCCTTGCCGAGGAGGAACCGCGCCCGGCGCGTCACCACTTCCTCGCGGAAGGTGACGAAGGCGCGCAGCATGTCGCGCAGCGACATCAGCTCTGGCTTGCCGCCGTTGAGCGCGACGAAATTGCAGCCGAACGAACTCTGGAGCGGCGTGAACCGGTAGAGCTGGTTGAGCACCACGTCGGGCACCGCGTCGCGCTTGAGCTCGATGACGACGCGGATGCCATGCCGGTCGGATTCGTCGCGGATGTCGGAGATGCCTTCGATGCGCTTGTCGCGCACCAGCTCGGCCATCTTCTCGATCATCGCCGATTTGTTCACCTGGTAGGGAATTTCGGTGACGATCAGCGCCTCGCGCCCGCCTCGCATCTCCTCGGTGGTCACGCGCCCGCGGATCAGGATGGAGCCCCGTCCGGTCTCGTAGGCCTGCCGGATGCCGGCGCGGCCGAGAATGATGCCGGCAGTCGGAAAGTCCGGCCCCGGCAGCTTTTCCATGATCGCGCCGAGCGAGATGTCGGGGTTGTCGAGAACCGCGAGCGTCGCGTCGATCGTCTCGCCGAGATTGTGGCTCGGGATGTTGGTCGCCATGCCGACGGCGATGCCGGCGCCGCCATTGACCAAGAGGTTCGGGAACCGCGCCGGCAGGACCGTCGGCTCTTCGTTGGAGTTGTCGTAAGTCTCCTTCATGTCCACCGTGTCGTTCTCGAGGTCGTCGAGAAGCGCGTTGGTGACCTTCTCCATGCGCACTTCGGTGTAGCGCATGGCCGCCGGCATATCGCCGTCGATGGAGCCGAAATTGCCCTGCCCGTCGACCAGGGTCACGCGCAGCGAGAACTCCTGCGCCATGCGGACGAGCGAGAGATAGACCGCCTCGTTGCCGTGCGGATGGTACTTGGCGATGACGTCGCCGACGACGGCCGCCGATTTGTGGTAGGCGCGGTTCCAGACATAGTTTTGCTGGTGCATCGAATAGAGGATGCGCCGGTGCACGGGCTTGAGCCCGTCGCGCACGTCGGGCAGCGCGCGGCTCACGATCACGCTCATGGCGTAATCGAGATACGACCGGCGCATTTCGTCGGTGATGGAGACCGGAGCGATGTCGGACGGCGCCGGGGCGCCGCTGTTGTCAGGAGTGTCGGCCAACGGAGATTTCGTGCTGGTTTTTCGGTAATTGCGGTCTAGTCGATTCCCCCGCCAAAACCTAATCCGGCCGGGGCTTTGCGGGCGGTTTGGCGGCCGCGTCCACCACATTCGCATATGGGGTGGCAATAGGCCGAATTCGAGGCCGGCGCGAGGGGCTGTAGGATCGCCGCAACGCTGCTGCCAAATCGGCGCCGCCGGCCCCGGAAACCGGCGCAAACGGGCGGGTTCCGCCTTGTTTGCAACACGGTTTGTGATAACCCTCGCCCACCTTTGCGGGGCGAGTCAGTCGCCTCAAACCGTTATCGCCGGGGGGCGATTTCCCTCAAGCCGCTGGGAGGCGGAGCAAAACATGAACACTTTCGGACAACTGTCGCGCGCGGCGGTGATCGGCGCAGCGATGGTCGCCAGCAGCGTGCTGCCCGGCTTTGCGTCGAGCCAGATGGATACGCTGTCCCAGTATATCGGCAACTACAAGGCCACCGGCACCATGTCGGGCGGCCAGTCGCAGCAGGTGACCTGCCGCATGCAGCTCAGCAAGGGCAACGGCGACAAGCTCAACTACAACGGCCGCTGCTCGGTGGCGGGCGCCCAGATTGCGGTCTACGGGACCATCGCCTGGGTCAACGACCAGAACCACTACGAAGCGGCGATGACCTCGGGCATCGGCGGCTTCAACGGCATTGCGGTCGGCCGTATCGTCGGCAACAAGATCGTGTTCGACCTGCAGCAGCGCGGCAACGACAATGAGGGAACCGACATTTCGATTTCCGCCAAGGTGACCCTCTCGGGCGGCAACACCGTCGGCGTCGATTTCCACGCCACGTTCAATTCGAGCGGCGACAAGGTGGACGTTGCGGTCCCGTTCATGAAGGTCTGACCGCCTCCGCATCGATGCAATGAAAAAGGGAGGCTTCGCGCCTCCCTTTTTGTTGTCCGTGCGGCGACGGCCTCAGAACGGAATGTCGTCGTCCATCCCGCCGCTCTCGAATGCCGGCGCGCTGGCCGACGGCCGGCGGCCCTCCGAGCGGCCCGATGAGGGGGGGCCGGAAAAGCCGACCGATCCGCCTTCGGCGTTGTCGCCCCGGCCGTCGAGCATGGTGAGGTTCGAATTGAACCCCTGCAGCACCACTTCGGTCGAATACTTGTCCTGACCGGACTGGTCCTGCCATTTGCGGGTCTGCAGCGCGCCTTCGAGATAGACCTTGCTGCCCTTGCGCAGGTACTGCTCGGCGACGCGCGCGAGCCCTTCCGAGAAGATCACCACGCGGTGCCACTCGGTCTTTTCCTTGCGCTCGCCGGAATTCTTGTCGCGCCAGCTGTCGGACGTGGCGACAGAGAGGTTCACGACCTTGTTGCCGCTCGGCAGCGTGCGGACCTCCGGGTCGGCGCCCAGATTTCCCACCAGAATGACCTTGTTCACACTGCCCGCCATCGCGCTTCTCCTTCGCACTTACCGGCCCCTGCAACAGGGGCGTTTCCGATCTTATCGCCTGCCAGCGGGCGAAGGCCGGATTTCCGGGACTTCCCCACAGGGCTGGCGCGTTCCTGTTATGTTCCACGTGTGACAATCTGGAGTCAAGGACGCTATGGACCTTTAACCCAGCGGGCGTAAGCCTCGCGTCACTGGGGCGTCTATGTCGAGATTCGCAGCCGCCGCGCTGCTCATGCTGGTGATCGCGGGGCCGGTTCTCGCCGCGCCGACGGAGGCTCCTCCGCCGGCCACGGCGCTGCCGTCCCTTCGCCCGCCGCTCGGTGCGAACGGCACCTCGGTTCTGACCGACCGCCTGCTGGCCGTTTCGTCGCTATCCGACATCAAGCTCAATCCGGGCGAAGTGATCCTGACGTTTGACGATGGACCGCGCCCCGGCACGACGGATTCGATCCTCAAGACCCTCAATGCCTACGGGGTGAAGGCCACCTTCTTCATGATCGGCCAGAACGCCCTCCGGCATCCAGCCGCGGCGCAGGCGGTCTACCTCGCCGGCGAGACGATCGGGTCCCACACCTTCGATCACCCAAACCTCGCCAAGCTCACCGAAGATGCGGCGCTGAGCGAGATCACGCGGGGCGACCAGGCCGTGCAGACCGCCCTCGCCCCGATCGGCGGCACCGACACGCCCTTCTTCCGGTTTCCCTATCTGGCCCAGACCCCGCTGATCCGGGCGGCGCTCGAACAGCAGAGCTACATCCCCATCGGCGCCCAAATGGACAGCGACGATTACTTCACCACCAGTCCGCAGCGGCTGCTGCGCCGCATCCTGCGCGAGCTCGACCACACCGGGCGCGGCATCATCCTGATGCACGATATCCACGAGCGGACGGCGCTGATGCTGCCGAGGCTGCTCGAAGCCCTGATCGCGCGCCACTACACGGTGGTGCAGCTGGTCTACCGCAATGCACCCCTGGTCCAGCTCCGGACGGCCGGCAAGGACTGAGAACGCCCCCAAAGCGTTGAGGGGCAGGCGGATTTGCCTCGCCAGCGCCGCGATCGTCCAATATTGAGCCGCCTTTGGGAATGCCCTAGGCTTTCCCCTCAAGGATCGACCGGATGACCGAAACCCTGCCGCAGAGCGGAGCCGTGCGCTCCCGCCGCAACATCCTCGCGACGCGCGCCGCCAACACGGTGCGCTACTCGCTGATGAACCTGTTCATCCTGTTCGGCATCGCCGGCACGGCCCTTGGCGGCATCTTCACCTGGACCGGCATGGTCTTCTCTTTCATCCTCTTCGGCTTCGTCGACGAACTGTTCGGCGACGCCGGCTCCAAGGAGGACATGCCGCCGGTCTGGTATATGCAGGCGATGCTCTACCTGACCCTGCCGCTGCTGATCGTGGCGACGCTCGTGACCTTCGACGTCGTCTCGCCGACCGGCTGGTGGTGGCTCGACGCCGCGTTCCGCGCCTTCGGCTTCGACCCCGTGGCCGCCCGCACCAGCACCCAGGGGCTCGTCAACGGCACGATCTTCGGCCAGGGCGCCTGGGTCAGCCTCGGCATGTATTACGGCGCCGCCGGCGTGAACGTCGCGCACGAGCTCATCCACCGCATGGACAAGCCGTTCGACCGGACGTTCGGCACCTGGCTGCTGGCCTTCACCTGGGACACCGGCTTTGCCATCGAGCACGTCTACGGCCACCACCGGAACGTCGGCACCGAGCTCGACCCGGCGACCGCGCCACGCGGCATGTACATCGTCAAGTTCGTCGTCACCTCGACGATCGGCCAGTGGCTCTCGGCCAAGCGCTACGAGGACGAGCGGCTCAAGCGCAAAGGCATTCCCAACCTGCCCTGGACCAACCGGTTCTGGCGCGGCCAGATGATGACGCTTGTGATCGTCGCCTTCTACGTGCTCTTCTTGGGGCCGATCGGGATCCTCTGGTCGATCTATGCCGGCTACATCGGCAAGATCTATCTCGAGGTGGTCAACTACATCGAGCACTACGGCCTCGTTCGTATGCCCGGCACTCGGGTCGAAGCCCGGCACTCCTGGGACAGCCATCGCCGCGTCTCGACGGGCCTGTTCTACAACCTCATGCTCCACTCCAACCACCACGCCATCGCCACCCGGCGCTACTGGGAGCTGGAGCAGTCGACCGAAGAGCAGGCCGTTACTCTGCCCCATGGCTACATGGCGATGATCTTGTTCGCGATGCTGGGGCCGCCCTTCTTCAAATACATCAACAAGCACCTCGCCCGCTGGGACCGCGAACTCGCGAGCCCCGAGGAAGTGGCCTATCTCAAGAGCAAGGGCCTCTACCTCGGCGACAGCGCCTAGGGCTTGACCGACTCCCCATCGTTCCGCTTATGTTCTCATTGGCGCGATGGCCTCGTGAGATGACTCGCCGGTCGCGCCGTGGTTAGCTTGCGGGCGCGGCGGCTCCTTCCTATTTCAGGACCTCGCTCTCCGATCTTGAAACACTGACAGAAGCTGGCAAGCCATCGCCCTATGGCTGCGGCTTCCGCCGATGGATGCCCGATGCCCGCCAAGTCTTCGCCCGCCGCCAATCGTGAAATCGTCATTCGCGGCGCCAAGGAGCACAACCTCAAGAACATCGACCTGAGGCTTCCGCGCGACAAGCTGATCGTGATGACGGGCCTCTCGGGCTCCGGCAAATCCTCGCTCGCCTTCGACACGATCTACGCCGAGGGCCAGCGGCGCTACGTCGAGTCGCTAAGCGCCTACGCCCGCCAGTTCCTCGAGATGATGCAGAAGCCCGATGTCGAGCAGATCGACGGGCTGTCCCCGGCCATCTCGATCGAGCAGAAGACCACCTCGCGCAACCCGCGCTCTACGGTCGGCACGGTCACCGAGATCTACGACTATCTGCGCCTGCTCTTTGCCCGCGTCGGCATTCCCTATTCGCCGGTCACGGGGCTGCCGATCCAAAGCCAGACGGTGAGCCAGATGGTCGATATCGTCATGGCGCTGCCCGCCGAGACGCGGCTCTACCTGCTCGCGCCGATCGCCCGCGGCCGCAAGGGCGAGTACCGCCGCGAGCTCAACGACCTCATGCGCAAGGGCTTCCAGCGCATCAAGATCGACGGCGAGTTCCACGACATCGAGGACGCCCCCAACCTCGACAAGAAGATCAAGCACGACCTCGAAGTGGTGGTCGACCGCATCGTCGTCGGCCCGGACATCGCGCCGCGCCTCGCCGAAAGCTTCGAGACCGCGCTGAAGCTCGCCGACGGCATCGCCTTCGCCGAGTTCGCCGACGACAAGGAAGCGGACGGGTCCCCGAAGCGGCTGATCTTTTCGGAAAAGTTCGCCGACCCGATCTCCGGCTTCACCATCCCGGAGATCGAGCCGCGACTGTTCTCGTTCAACAATCCCTTCGGCGCCTGCCCGGTCTGTGATGGCCTCGGCACCGAGCAGAAGATCGATCCGGACCTCATCGTCCCCGACGTGACGCTCAGCCTGCGCGACGGCGCCATCCTGCCCTGGAGCAAGACCAGCGCACCCTACTACCAGCAGACGCTCAACGCGGTGGTGAAGCACTACGGCGCCTCGACCGGCACCGCCTGGGAGGAACTGCCCAAGGAGGTGCAGGACGCCGTGCTGTTCGGCACCGGGACCACGGCCATCCAGTTCACCTATGATGATGGCCTCCGCACCTACAAGACCAAGAAGCCGTTCGAAGGCGTCATCGGCAATCTGGAACGTCGTTACAAGGAGACCGAGAGCGCCGGCATGCGCGAGGAGATCGAGCGCTACATGTCGTCGGCGCCGTGTCTCGCCTGCAAGGGCTACCGGCTGAAGCCCGAAGCGCTGGCGGTCAAGATCGACGGCCTCCACGTCGGCCAGGTCAGCGAGATGTCCATCCGCGCCGCCGCCCAATGGTTCCGCGACCTGCCCGGCCATCTCACCGCGCAGCAGAACCAGATCGGCGAGCGCGTCTTCAAGGAAATCCGCGAGCGCCTCGGCTTCCTCAACGATGTCGGCCTCGACTACCTGACGCTGAGCCGCGCCTCCGGCTCGCTCTCGGGCGGCGAGAGCCAGCGCATCCGGCTCGCGAGCCAGATCGGCTCCGGCCTGACCGGCGTGCTGTACGTGCTTGACGAGCCCTCGATCGGCCTCCACCAGCGCGACAATGCCCGGCTCATCGAGACGCTCAAGCGCCTGCGCGACATCGGCAACACCGTGATCGTCGTCGAGCACGACGAGGACGCGATCCTCACTGCCGACCACGTCGTCGACATCGGCCCCGGTGCCGGCGTCAACGGCGGCCACATCATCGCCGAAGGCACGCCGGAGGACATCCTCAAGTCCAAGGACTCGATCACCGGCCAGTATCTGAGCGGCAAGCTGCAGATCCCGACCCCAGTCGAGCGGCGCAAGCCGCAGAAGGCGCGGAAGATCCATCTCGACGGCGCCACCGGCAACAACCTCAAGAACGTCTCGGTCGACGTGCCACTTGGCCTGTTCGTCGCGGTGACCGGGGTCAGCGGCGGCGGCAAGTCGACGCTGATGATCGACACCATGTACCAGGCGATGGCGCGCCGGCTGAACGGCGCGCGCGTCAATCCGGCGCCGCACAACCATCTCACTGGCCTCGAATTCCTCGACAAGATCATCGACATCGACCAGTCGCCGATCGGCCGCACGCCGCGCTCCAACCCCGCCACCTACACCGGCGCGTTCGGGCCGCTGCGCGAATGGTATGCCAACCTGCCCGAGGCCAAGGCGCGCGGCTACGGCCCGGGCCGGTTCAGCTTCAACGTCAAGGGCGGCCGCTGCGAGAAATGCGAAGGCGACGGCGTCATCAAGATCGAGATGCACTTCCTGCCCGACGTCTATGTCACCTGCGAGGTCTGCAACGGCCACCGCTACAACCGCGAGACGCTCGAGGTGCAGTTCAAGGGCAAGTCGATCGCCGACGTGCTCGACATGACCATCGACGAAGCGACGGAGTTTTTCGCCGCGGTGCCGTCGATCCGCGAGAAGTTCGCGACGCTGCAGCGCGTCGGGCTCGGCTACGTGAAGGTCGGGCAGCCCGGCACGACGCTGTCAGGCGGCGAAGCGCAGCGCGTCAAGCTCAGCAAGGAGCTGAGCCGTCGCGCCACCGGACGTACCCTCTACATGCTGGACGAGCCCACCACGGGGCTCCACTTCCACGACATCGCCAAGCTGCTCGAAGTGCTCCACGAGCTGGTCGATGCCGGCAACACCGTGGTGGTGATCGAGCACAATCTGGAGGTCATCAAGACCGCCGACTGGATCATCGACATGGGTCCCGAAGGTGGCGATGGCGGCGGCGAGGTCGTGGGTGTCGGCACGCCCGAGGACATCGTCGACAACAAGCGCAGCTACACCGGCCAGTTCCTGAAGCAGGTGATGGATCGCCGGCCGGCGCCGAAGAAGCGGCCCGCACGGCAGGCGGCCGAATAAGCCGTCATGCATCGCGCCGGCGGCGCCCCGGCTGAGGTACGTGCCCGAGAATCCTGCCGAAATCGGCCTCTTTGACCACCTGATGACAGCCCCATGCGAAAACCGCATGGCCCGGATGCCCTCTCCCGGGTGGAACAAAACGGCAAATCGGACGATCTTCCCGCTGTCCTGCAACCGCACAAGGGAACTTGCCAAGTGTTCGTCCGAGCCGTCTGGCGCCAGCAGCGCCTGGTGGACGTCAGGCCGAATCTGCGGGAAATCGGGGCTCCGCCCAAGCGAAACACCGATATTCTGGGGGTTTCGTCGCCGGATTTCCCGAGAATGACCCGTGGCCTGTTCGACCGCCACCCCTAGCCGTGGACCGATCTCAACCGGCCGCCGGGATGCGCCCTTCCCGGCGGCCTTCGATTCGGCAGGTCCTAATTTCGCGTAAACCATACCGGCCCGAGCTATGCATTTTCTGCAGCGGCGCCGTGACCAATGGGCCTCTGCTCACGACCGAGCCGCGGGACTATCTCTGCGTCGTGGCCGGAACAGAGGGCCACAGCCTGAAAGGAGAATGACAATGGGTATCCGTGAGAGCTTCAAGAAGTGGCAGGCGTACCAGCAGACGGTGCGCGAGCTCGCCGCTCTCGACAATCGCCAGCTGACCGACCTGGGCATTTCGCGTGCCGACATCCAGAAGATCGCCCGCGAACATGCGCGCACCCTGTAACGGTTTCGCGCATCGCCGCCCGGCGGCTTCGCTTCGAACGCTCGCTTCCTGAACAGGCAGCGGGCGTTTTGCTTTTTGGGGGTTGGGTTGCTACCACCCGCCCCATGTCGACCCCCATCCACATCATCGGTGCCGGCCTGGCCGGGTCGGAGGCCGCCTGGCAAGCTGCAGAGGCCGGCGCCCGCGTGGTCATCCACGAAATGCGGCCGCAAAAGCTCACCGAGGCGCACCTGACCGGCGGATTCGCTGAACTGGTCTGCTCCAATTCCTTCCGCTCCGACGATTTCGAGCACAATGCGGTCGGCCTCCTCCATGAGGAGATGCGCCGTTGCGGCTCGCTGATCATGCGCATGGCGGACGCGCACAAGCTCCCCGCCGGGGGAGCACTGGCCGTCGATCGCATCGGCTTCTCGGACGCGGTGACCGCCACCGTCCGCAGCCACCCGAACATCACGGTCGAATTCGGAGAAATCGCCGGCCTGCCGCCGGCGGGGTGGGACAATGTCGTTGTCGCCACCGGTCCGCTCACCTCGCGGCCGCTGGCGGAGGCCATCCAGACGCTCACCGGCGAAGCCGAGCTCGCGTTCTTCGACGCGATCGCGCCCATCGTCCACGGCGAATCGATCGACATGGACGTTGCCTGGCGGCAGTCGCGCTACGACAAGGCGGGGCCGGGCGGCACCGGCGCCGACTACCTCAACTGCCCGATGGACGAAGCCCAGTACAATCGCTTCGTCGATGCCCTGCTGGCCGGCGAAAAGCACGTCTATCACCAGTGGGAAAACGTGCCCTATTTCGACGGCTGCCTGCCGGTCGAAGTGATGGCAGAACGCGGCCGCGAGACCCTGCGCTGGGGTCCCCTGAAGCCGGTCGGCCTCACCAATCCGCGCAACCCCGAGGTGAAGCCCCATGCCATCGTGCAGCTTCGGCAGGACAACGCGCTGGGCACGCTCTGGAACATGGTGGGGTTCCAGACCAAGCTGAAGTACGGCCGCCAGGCCGAGATCTTCCGGCTCATTCCCGGCCTCGAGCATGCCCAGTTCGCCCGGCTCGGCGGCCTCCACCACAACACCTTCCTGAACTCCCCAAAAGTGCTGGACCGCCAGCTTCGCCTGAGGGCTCAGCCACGCCTGCGCTTTGCCGGACAGATCACGGGCGTCGAGGGCTATGTCGAAAGCGCCGCGATCGGCCTCGTTGCCGGACGCATGGCGGCGGCCCAGTCGCGCGGCGAGATGATCGAGGCGCCGGAAGCAACGACCGCGCTGGGGGCGCTGGTCGGCCACATCGTCGGCGGCCACATCGCCGCCGAGGGCGAGCCCGGCCCGCGCAGCTTCCAGCCCATGAACATCAATTTCGGCCTCCTGCCCCCGGCGGAGGTGCGCAAACCGGAAGGCGTCAAACGCTGGCGAGGCCCGGACAAGGCAATGGCGAAGCGAAAGGCGATGAGCGACCGTGCGCTGGCCGACATCGCTGCCTGGGCCTAGAGCAGCGCCTCGACGGCGGTGAGCGCCGCGGCCACCACCTGATCCATGTTGTAGTAGCGGTATTGGGCGAGGCGGCCGACGAAGAGGGTGTTCCGTTCGCTGAGCGCAAGCGCCTTGTAGCGCTGATAGAGGGCTTCGTTCTCCGGGCGCGGAACCGGATAGTAGGGCTCGCCCTCCGACTGTGGATACTCGCGGACGATGGTCGTGCCCCGTGCTGTCTGGCCCGTGATGTGCTTGAACTCGGTGATGCGGGTGTAGGCGTGCGCGTTGGGGAAATTCACCTGCGCCACCTCCTGGTACCGCTCCGTGTCGGGCAGGTGTTCGAAGGCAAAGCTCAGGCTGCGATACGGGAGGCGCCCGAGTGCCTCGTCGAAATACGCATCGATCGGTCCGGTGAAGACGACCCGGTCGACGCCCCTTTGCATTTGTCGGGCGAAGTCCACCCCGAGCTCGACCGAAATACGCGGGTGGTCGAGCATTCGCGAGAATAGTGCGGTGTAGCCGTCTGCCGGCATGTTCTGAAACGTGTCGGTGAAATACCGGTCGTCGTCGTTGGTGCGCACGGGGATCCGCGCGAGCACGCTGGCCGACAGCTCCGCCAGATCGAGCCCCCACTGCTTTCGGGTGTAGCCGCGAAAGAACAGGTCGCCGAGCTCCCGGCCCACGCTGGCGAGCACCATGTCCTCGCTCGTCACGATCCGGTCGCGCGGCTCGCGGGCGCGCTCGAGGAACGCTGCAACGCCAGCCTCGTCGAGGTCGAGGCCATAGAGCCGGTTGATCGTGCTGCGGTTGATCGGGAGCGGCACCCGCATCCCGCGGACCTCGGCAAGGACCCGATGTTCATAGGGGCGCCAGGCGGTAAAGCGGCTCAGATAGTCCGCGATCCGCGGCGCATTGGTGTGGAAGATGTGCGGCCCGTAGCGATGGACGCGGATGCCATGGGGATCGATCTCGTCGAACGCGTTGCCGCCGATATGCGGGCGCCGGTCGATGACCCGCACGTGGTGCCCCGCCGAAGCCAGCCGCTCGGCGCAGACGCTGCCGGCAAAGCCCGCGCCCACGACCAGCACTCGCATTAGCCCGTCCTCAGCTTCCAAACGGCGAGGCGCGCGATCTTGATCCAGTCCGCAAGATCGGGTGAAGCGGAAAACGGCGCGTCGGGGTTCAGCCGGCGACGCTGTGGCTCGAGAACGGCGATCGGGGCGAACGCGCCGCGAAGCGGCCGCGGCAAGGCGCTCAAGGCCGCTCGGGCCGCCGCGAGATGCTCGGCGGCAAGCTCCGACAGCTTGGTCAGCGCGACCGCGAGGCCGTCGCTGGGCTTGCCCGCGAGCACCTCGGCGTCGCTGACGCCGCAGGTCGCGAACACGTCCCACGGCAGGAAGATGCGGCCGCGGCTCGCGTTGTAGCCGAAGGCGCGGAGGTGCCCGACAAGCGCATGGGCGACGCCCAAGTGCCCCGCGGCGTCGCCCGGCTCGATCGGCTTGCCGCCGTTGAGGATCATCGCAGCCAGCTGGTAGAGCACCGAAGTGGTTTCGCCGGCGTAGCCCTCGAAGGTCGCCATGTCCGGCATCGGGTCCTGATAGAGATCGAACCGCCTGGCTTCGATCAGCCGCACCAGCGCGGCCGTCGGCAGCCCAAACTCGGCCACCGTGCCCAAGAGAGCATCGGCCACCGGATTTGCGCGCACCTCGCCGTGCCCGGCGCCGGAGAGCGCATCGATCCACCAGCGGAGCCGGATTTCCCCGGCCGCCGGCTCGCGCGCGCGCTCAGGCACGGTGGCGATCTCGGCATTGAACGCGTAGAGCGCCGTGACGGCGTCCCGCCGCTCCGGCGGCAAAACGAGCGTTGCAAGATAGCGGTCGCGATCCGTCGTCCGCAGGACCTCGGCGACCTGCGACGCGGTTGCCGGCGTCACCGGACGCTCTCGACCGCAATCAGCGCCGCGCCCACCGCACGGCTCTCGCCGAGCAGGATATTGTAGGTCCGCACCGCCCCACCCGTCGCGATCGCCTCGACGATGATCGATCGGTCGCGCAGCTTCTGGCGGATCGCCCTGTCGAAGCCGGCGATCTCGGTGCCGAGCCCCACCAGCAGGACGTCGATCCGGTCGGCGGCCTCGAACACCGGCGCGAGATTGTCGAGCGAGATCTCGCCCGGTGCCGTCACGTCCCATTTGTGCATGCCCGTGGGCAGGCAGAGCAGCGAGCCACGGTGGCTCATGCCGGCGAACCGGAAGCCGCCGTTGCCGTAGCCTTCGATCGCCGCCTGGTATGGGTAGAACCCCTGCCCCGGCTCCGCCATCTCAAGAACCTCCTTCTGACGAGGTCAGAACGAGGTTCTTTCGCATGTGTCTGCGCATGGCCTTCCCCGAAAACCGGCCGCCAATTTTCGGGGCCATGCGTTCGTGCCTAGACGGCAGCGCCGTCGGCGCGCTTGGGAATCTTGGCGGCCCCGGCCGGGGCGTCGCCCCGCGCCTTGAGCCCGAAATAGATGAGGATCGGGCCGCCAATGAACACGGAGGAATACATGCCGAAGATCGAGCCGAACGTCATGGCGATGGTGAAGCCGCGGATGGACTCGCCGCCGAAGAACACCAGCGGGAACAGCGCCAACAGGATGGTGAACTGCGTGAGCGAGGTTCGGACGATCGTCTGGTTGATCGAGAGGTCGATCAGCTCCGGCAGGGCCATCTTCTTGTATTTTCGCAAGTTCTCGCGGATGCGGTCGGAGATGACCACCGTCTCGTTGAGACTGAGGCCCACCAGCGTCAGCACCGCCGCGATAGACGAGATGTTGAACTCGAGCCCCACGAACGAGAAGAGCCCGATCGTCATGATCACGTCGTGGGTCGTCGTGGTGATGGCGGCGAGCGCAAACTGCCACTCGAAGCGGAACCATACATAGATGAGGATCGCGACCAGCGCGACGAGCACCGCGGTCACGCCCTTGGTCGTGAGCTCGCCCGAAACCTGCGGGCCGACCGTCTCCGTGCGCCGGATCGTGTAGTTCTCGCCCTTGAGCGCGTCACTGACCTTGTTGACGGCCGCCTGCTGCGCCTGATCGCCACCCGCCTGCTGCTGCACGCGCACCAGCACGTCCTTGGGCGTGCCGAACTGCTGCACCTGCACGTCGCCAAGCCCGAGCGTGTCGAGCACCGAGCGGATCTTGCCCGGGTCGGCATCGCCGTCGCCGGTGTATTGCAGCTCGATCGCCGAACCGCCGATGAAGTCGATGCCGAGGTTGAAGCCCTTGGTGAACGCCGAGCCGATCGCCAGCACCGAGATGATCACCGAGAAGATGATCGCGTAGCGCGAGATCTTCATGAACGGAATCTTGGTGCCGTCCGGAATGAACCGGAACACCTGGATCTTGAGGGTCTTGGGCCGTCGGATGCGGAACCACAGGCCGACGAAGTAGAGCGTGACCGTGTAGGCCGTGAACAGCGAGGTGAGGATGCCGAGTGCCAGCGTCACGGCAAAGCCCTGCACCGGACCCGAGCCGAGGAAGTAGAGCACCACCGCCGCGATCAGCTGCGTCAGGTGCGAGTCGATGATCGTGCCCCAGGCGCGCTTGAAGCCGGCATCGATCGCCGCGAGGATCGACTTGCCCGAGCGTAGCTCTTCGCGGATGCGCTCGTAGATGAGCACGTTGGCGTCAACCGACATGCCGATGGTGAGCACGATGCCGGCGATGCCCGGCAGCGTCAGCGTCGAGCCGAGCAGCGACAGCGAGCCGACGATCAGGACGATGTTGAGGACGAGCGAGATGTCGGCGAAGAAGCCGAAGAGCCCGTAGGCGACCACCATGAAAGTGATGACGAGGATGCCCGCGACGACGCCCGAGGTGACCCCCGCCTTGACCGAGTCCGCGCCCAGGCTCGGGCCGACCGAGCGCTCTTCGGCCACGTCGAGCGTCGCCGGCAGCGCGCCGGCGCGCAGCAGCACCGCGAGGTCGTTGGCAGACTGCGGCGTGAAGCTGCCGCTGATCTGGCCCGACCCGCCGGTGATCGGCTGCTGGATCACCGGAGCGGTGATCACCTGATTGTCGAGCAGGATCGCGAAGCGCTTGCCGACGTTCTTGGACGTGATTTCGCCGAAGAGGATCGCGCCCTGGGTGTTGAACTGGAAGCTCACCACCGAACGGCCGGTCTGCTGGTCGAAGCCGGGCTGGGCGTTGGTCAGCAGCTCGCCGCCGAGCTCGACGTTTTCGTTGAGCAGCTCCTCACCGCCGGCTGTGCTCGGCGCGATGAAATAGCCCGCCGGAATCCCCTGCGCCTCGGCCTGCGCCGCGGTCATTGTCGGATGGACGAGGTGGAAGGTCAGCCGGGCGGTCTTGGAGATCAGCTCCTTGAGCCGCGCGGAGTCCTCAAAGCCCGGGACCTGCACGAGAACGCGGTCGGCGCCCTGGCGCTGGATCGTGGGCTCGGTCGTGCCCACCTCGTCGATGCGCTTGCGGATGACTTCGATCGACTGCGCGATCAGCGACGACATCCGGTCGTCGACGCCCTGCGGGCTGAGCTTGACGGTCAGCTTGCCGTCCGGTGTCTCGCCGAAGACCAGCTCCTGCGTGCCGCCGATG
>CAYRZM010000300.1:0-13735 GCA_964428685.1 uncultured Devosia sp.
AGCCCGACTTCGGCCAGCGTCTTGGCCAGGCCCTTGGGGTCCTTGAACTGGCCGCCCCAGCCTTCGACCTGGGTGTAGCCGAGCTGCTTCAGGCTCTTCAGCGTGTCTTCGAGCGATTTCTCGTTGCGCGCGCTGTAGAGCTGGTAGGAAAAGTCCATCACTGCCTCGAATGGATGGGAGCGGGGCCGCTCGCCCGCCGAGTGCCTGCCCTCCCGCAGACATCGCAATCTATTGCCTGAAAGCGGGAGCTTGGCGAGGGCCCCCGATGACGCGCGGCCCGGAATTGGCTACATGCGAGCCGACGACCCCGTAGCTCAACCGGATAGAGCACCTGCCTTCTAAGCAGGTGGTTGCGTGTTCGAGTCACGCCGGGGTCGCCAAATTCCGGAGACGGCCATGCCCCAAACGCTCGAGCTCCTGCCTTGGGACGAGAGCGGCCTCGCGCTTCTCCAGGCAATGAACACACCGGCGCACAAGCGGCATCTGGGTGGACTTGAGACCGAGGCAAAGGTCGCCGACCGCCATGCCCGCTACCTCACCTATCACCAGCCCGGCGAGACGGAGATGCTGCGCGTTGCGGTCGACGGCGAGGTGGTCGGCTCGGTCGGCTATTGGGAGATCGAACGGGACGGCCTGCCGGCCTATGAAGCCGGATGGGAGCTGCGGACCGACCACCACGGTCACGGCATCGGCACGCGGGCGACGGCGGCGCTGCTCGCGCGGCTCAGGCCGCTGGCCCGGCACGATGCGGTGTTCGCGTTCCCCACGCCCGACAATCCCGGCTCGAACGGCATCTGCCGCAAGCTCGGCTTCGTCCTCACCGCGACCGAAGACTTCGAATACCCCAAGGGCGTCTGGTCGCCGCACAACGTCTGGCGGCTCGACCTCAGCTCCTGGTCGCCGCCCGCTTGAGGCTCGGCAGCACCGACGAACGCCAGCCCGAGGAGAGCTGGTCGTAGAACGGCCTGACGGCGTCCGCGGGGAACTGGTCCCAGCCGTCGTGGATGAGCCGCACCAGCGTCTTGTCCGGCCCATCGGGGAAGAGGTGAAACTCGACGCTGGTCTCGGGGGTGCCGGGCTGGAACCACGAGAAGACGAACTTGTTCGGCTTGTCGAGCTTGCGGATGGTGCAGTGGGTGGCCCCCGACGTATCGCGCGCCTTCCGGAGCTCGGGGTCCTGCTGCATGAAGAAGGTGGCGCCGACCTGCCGCTTGTAGTCCATGCAGCCGAGCCAATGCGGCACCGTCGCCTCCGACGTCAGCACCTCCCACGCATGCGCGATCGGCGCGGTAATGGTGGTTTCGGCAACGATCGGCACCAGCGGCGCTTCACTCATAGATCCATCTCCATTTGCGGCGTCAGCCCATCGGCCTCGGCCATCTGCTTCAGCCGGTCGAGCCGGCCCGCCCAGTAGAGCTCGAGCCAGGCGCTCACGGCCTTGAGTTTCCGCCGGTTCAGCGAATAGACGTTTTCGCGCCCGCGACGTTCCTCCGCCACGAGGTCGGCATCCTTGAGCAGGCGCAAATGCCGCGAGATCGCCGGGCGGCTGATCGCGAAGGCGTCGGCCAGCTCGTGGACCGGGCGCGGGCCTTCGCGCAGCAGATCGATGAGCCGGCAGCGCGTCTCGTCGCTGAGCGCCGAAAACTGCAGAGCGGGCGTGGTCATATGAAACCCGTAACCATCCTGTTACGACAATACGTAACGGCCCCGTTACACGTCAATGCCCCGTTGATCATGTCGGCGAAGGGTGCCCGGCTTTAAGCCATATTCAAAGGGTTGCTGTGCGACCCTGTTATCGGAGGTGATCGGTGGCGACGCCCGCATCCTATGCCGAAGTCCGCGCCTGGTGGCACAAGGCCCGGCCCTTTTCGCCGGTCGAACTGGTGGCCGAC
Organism: uncultured Devosia sp.; assembly: GCA_964428685.1. Classification (GTDB taxonomy): domain Bacteria; phylum Pseudomonadota; class Alphaproteobacteria; order Rhizobiales; family Devosiaceae; genus Devosia_A. The sequence continues at coordinate 1,893 of CAYRZM010000300.1, forward strand.
GGCATCGTGCACGGCATTGGGCTGCTGTTTGCGATCAGCCTGGGCACGGTGCTCATCGTCTTTGCCGCGATCGGCTACGCGCGACCGGAATTGCCGGCCATCGTCGTCTATCTCCTGTCGCTGCTCACCGTGCTCGGTGCTTCGCTGGCGTTCAATCTCGCGCCGGTCAATGGCTTCAAGAAGCTGATGGCGCGCCTCGACCAGGCGGCGATCTTCCTCTTCATCGCCGGCAGCTACACGCCGTTCCTTGCCGTCCTCGGCAAGACCACCGTGACGGAATGGCTGGCCATCGTTGTCTGGGGCGCCGCGCTGGTTGGCATCGCGCTCAAGCTGATCGTGCCGGAGAAGTTCGGACGGCTCGCCATCGGGCTTTATCTCGCGATCGGCTGGAGCGGTGTTCTCGTCTTCCACACGCTCGCCGCCACCCTGCCCCCGGTGACGCTGTGGCTGCTGGTGGCCGGCGGCATCACCTATTCCGCCGGGATCGTCTTTCACCTGTGGGAGCGGCTGAAATTCCAGAACGTGCTCTGGCACCTGTTCGTGGTGGCGGGCGCGATCCTCCACCTGTGGGCGATCTTCGACTGCATGGTGCTGAGCCGGATCTAGCCCTAGCTACTGATCCATCGGCGTGCCGACGCGCTCCTGCTCCATCTTGTCGCCGACCTTGAGCCCGATCTCCTCCGACCGGCCGCCCGCGATCTCGAGCACGAAGCGCACCGGCACCACCGAGGGAATGACGGTCGGGTCCATCGGGCGGGCGTTGACGTGGATCGTCCGGACCGTCCCGTCTTCGCCGATGAAGATCATGTCGAGCGGGATCAGCGTGTTCTGCATCCAGAAGGTCGCCACCTGCTCGTGGTGGTAGTCGAACAGCATTCCAGCATCGGGCGCGAGCGCGGTGCGGAACATCAGCCCCTTCTCACGCGACGCGTCGGTATCGGCGATCTCGATGGTGAAGCTGAAGTCACCCTTGGCGGTGTGCAGCACCAGCCGGTTGTCGGCGCTGCAGGCGGCGACGACGCTCATCAGGAGCATCAGCACAGCGAGCCGCACCGCCGCGAAGGTCGTGCGGGCGAAGCCGGAAATACTCATGATCTCAGTGGCTTAGTGTGAAGACGGGGCATCGCCCCAGCCGTCGGGCCGGATTTCAGCGACCATCAGGCCCTTGGGTCCCGTGCCATAGCGCACCAGCACATACTGCCCCGGGCGGAGCTCGGTGATGCCGAAGCGGCGGAGCGTCTCCATGTGCACGAACACGTCGGGCGCGCCGTCGCCGGCGGAGAGGAAGCCGAAGCCGCGGATGCGGTTGAACCACTTGACCTCGAGCCGCTCGAGCTTGCTGGTCGGCTCGACCACGACATGCGTGCGCGGCGCCGGCATCTGGGCCGGGTGGCGCGCGGTGGATTCATCCATCGAGAGAATGCGGAAGGCCTGCAGCCCGCCGGGACGGTTCAGCGCCTCGACCACCACGCGCGCACCTTCATACGCAGTCTGGTAGCCGTCGCGCCTGAGACACGTCACATGCAGCAGCACATCGGGCCGGCCGTCGTCGGGCACGATAAAGCCAAAACCCTTGGCCACGTCGAACCACTTGATGGCGCCCGCAATTTCGATGACATCAAGAGGCGTTGCGCCGTCGGCGCCCTCTGCTCTGGCGTCGAGCGGACGAACACCGGGCTTATCGCCACCGGCTGGAAGTTTAGCCGCCATGCCCCCAAACGCCTCTTCGAACTCTTTCCCCCGTCGCAAGCGGGGTACGCGTTGTTAGACTCACCTTGGCCGATTCAGATTCAAAAGTTAAGGAGTCGTTGCGCGCTAGTTGGGCTGTCCCCAAGGCTATTCCACAGCACTGTTGCAGCAAGGGCGCACTGCCGCGCGAGGCGGCCGAGCAAGCAAGGAACGAAGAGCGATGAAGTACCTCCACACGATGGTGCGCGTCACCGACATCGAAGCCAGCAAGCGCTTCTTCTGCGACGGGCTCGGCCTGCGCGAGACGCGCCGCAGCGAGAACGAGAAGGGACGCTACACGCTGGTCTTCCTCGCGGTGCCCGGCGATGAGCAGGCCGAAGTGGAACTCACCTTCAACTGGGACCCCGAGGTCTACACCGGCGGGCGCAACTTCGGGCACCTCGCCTACGAGGTCGACGACATCTACGCGCTCTGCCAGCACCTGATGGACATGGGCGTGACCATCAACCGGCCGCCGCGCGACGGACACATGGCCTTCGTGCGCTCGCCCGACGGCATCTCGGTCGAGCTGATCCAGAAGGGCACGCTGGCGCCGAAGGAGCCGTGGCTGTCGATGCCCAACACGGGCAAGTGGTAACGGCCGGTTCACCAAACCGCTTAGGCGGCGCTTCACCGTGATTGCGTAGCATTGTTCCGATCGCTGCCGCGGCAGCGCCTTTCGGAGCCCTGCCATGCGCCGCCTCGCTTTCGCGCTGCTTGCCGCCGCGACGCTGAGCGCCTGTTCGCTGTCTCCGCCGCGCGACCTCTATGCGGGCTATCGCCAGGACTTCGGCACCTACGTCGCCAACGCGGGGGTCCAGACCTTCTGCTTCGTGCCGCAGCTGCGGATGGCGCTCTGGAGCATCGAGGCCTTCTTCGGCCGCCGGGTGGTGGTGAGCTCGGGCTACCGCGACCCGATCCACAACTGGTCGGTCGGCGGCAAGGACGACAGCTACCATATGAAGTGCATGGCGGCGGACATCTTCATTCCCGGCGTCGACAAGGGACGGCTGATCGCCTTCGCCTACCGCAACGACCTGATCGGCGGCCTCGGCTGCTACCCCGGCCGCGGCTTCATCCATATCGACGTGCGCTCGCGGCCCGTCGGCTGGAGCCATCCGGTGACGTTCTCGGGCTGCTGAGGGGCAAATGCCGGCTTGCGCCGGGGGGAGCCGGACTCTATAGACCGCGGGCGCCAAGCGCCCATCGTCTATCGGTCAGGACGCCACCCTTTCACGGTGGAGAGAGGGGTTCGATTCCCCTTGGGCGCGCCACTCACCCCCGCTCCCCATCCGATCACTCGCCATCTCCCGGATTATCACGTCCGGGCGAGCCGCCGGCTCGCTCCGAAGTGATTTCCAGTGAGCGGCCGGGGACGGCGCATGGGCCGGGTACGCCCGCTGCCGCAGTTTTCCCGATGACATTCCGACACGCGGGCGCGAGGCGGCGCTGTCCTGGCAGCCGGCTGAACAAACGTTCCAGCGAGCGCCGATGCGCCCGGTTTCAACTGTCCGTGGATCGCATTGGCGGCGCCGGGGCCCGCCGCTACCTCCCGCGCCGCGTCGGCAACCGCCGCCGCTCAATTGGAGGGAAACTATGCGCACATCCATTCTGACGCTGGCCACCGTGCTCGCCGGTGCGGCCTTCGCCCTGCCCGTCTCCGCCGACGACGCGATGTCGTCGAGCCCGATGTCGAGCGGCGCGATGTCCACCAACGCGATGTCGACAGATGCCATGTCGACCAATGCCATGGCCGGGGACGCCATGTCCGGCGGCATGATGAGCGACATGCAGATGGCCAACGACACCTCGGCCATGGGCGACGCCATGATGACGGGCGGCAGGACCATCATGATCACGGTGCAGAACCTCGTGACCGGCCAGCCCTTCTCGCCGTCGGTGTTCGAGAGCCACACCGCCGACGCCGCGCCGCTGTTCAAGCTCGGCGACAAGGCGTCGGACGCCCTGGTTGCCGTCGCCGAGGGCGGCAACATCGGCATGTATTCGGTGATGGCGGCGATGAACAAGGACTCGACCATCGGCGACGCCGAGCTCGCCATCCACACCCTGCCCGGCCAGACCCGGACCATCGTGGTCCATGTCGACGAGAAGCACCCGCTGATCGACGCCGTCTGGATGCTCGGCAACACCAACGACGGCTTTTCGGGCTTTGCCGGTTTCGATGCGTTCCACCTGACCGCGCCGGCGACGCTCGACGTGCGCGGCTACGACGCCGGCTCGGAGAAGAACAACGAGAAGAAGGGGTATCTGGGGGCCCTCGGCGGCGGCAACGACCGTGACCCGGAAAACGGCGTCATCACCTACCACACCGGCATCCGCGGCGACGCGGACGCGCCCAAGGCCTGGAACTGGGACGTGAGCAAGCCGGTGGCGCACATCACCTTCACGCCGCTGAACTGAGTATGAGGGGCAGCCGCCTCGCGGTTGCCGCGCAATTGACGGGTCCGGGCGACATTGCTACTGAGCGCGTGTTGCCCGCGCCCATCGTCTAGCGGTCAGGACACCGCCCTCTCACGGCGGGAACAGGGGTTCGATTCCCCTTGGGCGCGCCAATTTCCCGAAATAGACGGCGAACCATCCGGCTCAGGCAGCGGCGCTTTGCTCGGTCGCGTCCGGCTCGGCCGCGGGGCGATCGGACGCCGGATTGATCCGGCGCGGCACGCCGGCATTCTCCCGGCTCGACCAGACGATCCAGTATTTGCCCTCGCCGTCCGGCACGAGCACCTCGCTCGCCCGCTCGACATGGGAGGCGAATTGCGCCTGGCTGCGCGCATCGAGCGCGGCAAGCTCGCGGGTCTCGAACGGTCCCTTCGAGTGACCCTCGAAGTCGACCCACCACTTCCCCCGGCTCTGAAGCACAATATAAAGCGCCGTCGCCATATTCATCGAGCCCGCCACAACCCCGCCGAATCAATAAGTAGCATTGCTTTCCAAACGTGGGGATAGAGCGCCTGGGTTTCGCACAAGAGGCTGGCGGCCCGGTGGAAATCCGGATCGCCGACCTTACCAAACCTTATGCTACCTTACCGATCCATAAGCTTACTTTGCGCACCAGGGCTCACATATCTGACGCTGAGAGGGCCGACTCCGAGGCCCCGCAACCGGATCGGCGTCCCATGAAACACCTCGTCAGGATAGCTGTCGCGGTCGTCGTCCTCGTTATCGCGGGCGTCGCCGGCTGGATGTATCTCGCTCCTTCTGAGGCGCGCGTGGAGCCGGCGACCGTCAAGGTTGAGCGCGGCGACGTGGCCGAGACGGTGCTCGCGACCGGCGCGCTCGAGGCCAATTCCGTGACCAGCGTCGGCGCGGAGGTGTCCGGAACGATCCAGAACCTCGCGGTCAAGCTCGGCGACAGCGTCAAGGCCGGCGACCTCATCGCCCAGATCGATTCCACCAACCAGCAGAACGCCGTGAAGTCGTCGCAGGCGGCGCTACTCAACATGCAGGCGCAACTCCAGTCCAAGCAGGCGGACCTCACCGGCGCGCAGGCGGCCCTCGACCGCGCCAACAAGCTCGCCCCGCAAAAGCTCGTGTCGGACGCCGACCTGATGACCGCGCAGGCCGGGCTCGCCTCGGCCCAGGCCGCCGTGGCCTCGCTCAATGCCCAGATCAGCCAGGCCCAGCTCGCGGTCGATGACGCCAACCTTGCGCTTTCGCGCACCAAGATCACCGCGCCGGTCGGCGGCACGATCGTCGCCGTGCTGGTGACGGCCGGCCAGAGCGTCAACGCCAACCAGTCCTCGCCGACGATCGTCAAGATCGCCGATCTCGACACCATGATCATCAAGGCCCAGATCTCGGAGGCCGACGTCACCAAGGTCGCGCCGGGGCAGAAGGCGACCTTCACCATCCTTGGCGACCCCAGCACCAAAATCCCGGCGACGCTGCTGTCGGTCGAGCCGGCGCCCGACGCCATCACCACCGCCGACACCGGCCTCAGCAGCTCGGACAATGCCGTCTACTACAATGGCCTGTTCTCGGTCGCGAACCCCGACCACCGGCTGCGCATCGCCATGACCGCGCAGGTGACCATCACCATCGACGCCAAGACCGGCGTGCTGACCCTGCCCGCCTCGGCGCTCGGTACCCAGGGCAAGAACGGCGGCTATCGCGTGATGGTCTACGACCAGGCCTCGGCCAGCATGCATCCGGCGCAGGTGACGGTCGGGCTCAACAACAACATCACCGCCGAGATCACCGGCGGCTTGAATGAGGGCGACCTCGTCGTGACGGGAACGCGCAGCGGAAGTCCCGCCGCCGCAGGAACGGGCCGCCCGGCGGGTGGCTTCGGCGGCGCCGGCGGACTATTCGGTGGCGCCGGCGGCCGTCGCGGAGGCTGATCGTGGCCACGCCGCTCATTTCGCTCCGCGGCCTCACCCGGCGCTTTGCGACCGGCGCCGACACTGTCACCGTGCTCGACCATGTCGACCTCGACATCGCGCCCGGCGAGATGATCGCCATCGTCGGCGCCTCGGGCTCGGGCAAGTCGACGCTGATGAACATCCTCGGCTGTCTCGACCGGGCCAGCGAGGGGACCTACCTCTTTGCCGGACGCGACATCAGCAAGCTCGGCCCCGACGAGCTCGCCGAGCTCCGGCGCGAGCATTTCGGCTACATCTTCCAGCGCTACCACCTCCTGTGCGATCTCAACGCGGTCGAGAACGCGGCCATGCCCGCGATCTATGCGGGCGTCGAGAACGGCGCGCGCACCCGCCGCGCCACGGACCTGCTGACCCGGCTGGGATTGGCCGATCGCCTCCGCAACCGTCCCGGCGCCCTATCGGGCGGCCAGCAGCAGCGCGTTTCGGTCGCGCGGGCGCTGATGAATGGCGGCGAGGTGATCCTCGCCGACGAGCCCACCGGCGCGCTCGATTCCAAGAGCGGCGCCGAACTGATGGCACTGCTCAAGGAGCTGAACGCGGAAGGTCACACCATCATCATCGTGACCCACGATCCGGCGATCGCGCGCCAGACCGACCGCATGATCGAAATTTCGGACGGCAAGATCATCTCCGACACGCGCATTGCGGCGCAGGCCGGGGCGTCTGCAGCGTCGGGTGCGCAGAAGCGCGGACGGTTCCGACCGCTCCAGATTTTCGACAGCGCGTTCGAGGCGCTGCGCATGGCGGTGCGCGCGATGGCCTCGCACAAGCTGCGCACCTTCCTCACCATGCTCGGCATCATCATTGGCATCGCCTCGGTCGTCTCGGTCGTGGCGCTCGGCCAGGGCAGCCAGCAGATGGTGCTCGAAAACATCGCCTCGATCGGCACCAACACCATCAATGTCTTTCCCGGCACCGGCTTTGGCGATCGCGGCCAGGGCCGCATCCGCACGCTGGTGCCCTCCGATGCCGACGCCATCGCGCAGGAGCCCTATGCGGACAGCGTGACGCCCCGCGTCTCGACCAACCAGTCGATCCTGTTCAACAACGTCGCCGTGAACGCGCAGGTCTCGGGCGTCGGCACCGAATATTTCCGCGTCAACGGCTCGACCTTCAACGCGGGCGCCGGCTTCGACACCGCCGCGGTCGACGAGCGCGCCCAGGTCGCGGTGATCGACACCAACGCCGAGACGGCGATCTTCACCCACGGCGAGAACCCGATCGGCCAGGTGATCGTGGTCGGCAAGGTGCCGGTGCGGGTGGTGGGGGTGGTCGCGGTGACCTCGACCTTCGGGCCCGGCAGCTCGAACCCCTCGATCTACATTCCCTACACCACCGCGATGGACCGCATCCTCGGCCAGCACTACCTGAGCCAGATCACCGTGCGCGTCGCCGACAGCGCCGACATGGACACCGCGCAGAGCCAGATCACCGACCTTCTCACCCGGCTCCATGGCGGCAAGACCGACTTCTTCCTCCAGAACACCAACACCATCCGCGACACGATCCAGTCGACCAGCCAGACGCTGACGCTGCTGATCTCGGCGATCGCGGTGATCTCGCTGATCGTCGGCGGCATCGGGGTGATGAACATCATGCTCGTGTCGGTGACCGAACGGACGCGCGAGATCGGCATCCGCATGGCGGTGGGTGCGCGCCGCGGCGACATCCTGCGGCAGTTTCTCACCGAAGCGGTGCTGGTGTGCATCGTGGGCGGCATCGCCGGCATCGCGCTCAGCTTCGCGCTCGGTTTCGGGCTGACGCAGTTCCTTTCGGGCGCCCGCGTCAGCTATTCGGCACTCTCGATCATCGCCGCGCTGGCCTCGTCGACGCTGATCGGCATCGTCTTCGGCTTCATGCCGGCGCGCTCGGCCTCCCGGCTCGATCCCGTGCAGGCGCTCGCCCGCGAGTAGCGAACGATCCGCCCAAGGGCGGGCTTGCGTTTGGCCACTAACATGTCAGTGTCCCGCCGCTTCGCAGGGGAGGACTGTTCATGGCTGGCATCAAGACGCGGCCCGTCGCCAACACCGGGGTGGAGGTGAGCGAACTGGGGCTGGGCAGCGCCACGCTGGCGGGCATTTTCGGCGCCGTTCCCGACGACCAGGCGCGCGCCACGGTGGCGGCGGGGCTCGATGCCGGCATCACCTTCTTCGACACCGCGCCGCAATACGGCCTCGGGCGCGGCGAGCACATGGTGGGCGACGGCCTGCGCGACCGCCGCGCCGGCACCGTTCTCTCGACCAAGGTCGGACGGCTGCTCCAGCCTTATCGCGGCACCGAGGAGCAGCGCGGCAGCTGGGTGCACCCGTTCCCCTTCGATATCGTCTACGACTACACCTACGACGGCGTGATCCGCAGCTTCGAGGACAGCCGCCAGCGGCTCGGCCTCGCCACCATCGACATGCTGTTCGTCCACGACATCGGCGTCATGACGCACGGCGCCGAGCAGAACTACATCTACTGGAAGCAGCTCGAGAACGGCGGATACCGGGCCCTGCTCGACCTCAAGAAGGCCGGCCTCGTGAAGGCGATCGGCCTCGGGGTCAACGAGTGGGAAGTGCTGATGGACGCTTTCGAGCTCGGCGATTGGGACATCTTCCTGCTCGCCGGCCGCTACACACTCCTCGACCAGACCTCCCTCTCGCCGTTCCTCGAGACCTGCATCAGGCGCGGCGCATCGGTGGTCGCGGCGGCGCCGTTCAACGGCGGCGCGCTGATGGGCACCGGCACGTGGAACTATGCCAAGGCGCCGGAAGCGATCGTCAAGCGCGTGCGGGCGCTCGAATCGTTCTGCAAGGACCACAAGGTCCCGATCGGCGCGGTGGCGCTGCAATTCGCCCTCACCCACCCGGCCGTCTGCAGCGTGCTCACCGGCCCGCGCTCGCCGGCCGAACTCAAATCCACCATGAGCTGGTGGAAGACTAGGATTCCGCGGACCTTCTGGCACGACCTGCGCGACAGCGGGCTCGTCGCGGAGAACACGCCGCTGCCCGCCTGATCCACGACCAACGCTTCACGAGGTTGCCATGCTCAAGACTTCGCCACTCGGACGCACCGGCCTGACCGTGTCCAATGTCTGCTTCGGCACCGGCGGCATGACCAACGGCGCCGACGCCGACACGCCGGCGGGCATCCGGACCGCGCAGGAGACCGTCCGGGCGATCTTCGACAGCCCGGTGCGCTTCATCGACACCTCGCGGATCTATGGCCGCGGGCGGAGCGAGCAGCGGATCGGCGAGGTGATCCGCGAGCGCGGCGGCCTGCCGAAGGACTTCGTGATTTCGACCAAGCTCGACCTCGATTTCGAGACCCGCCGCTTCGACGGCGCCGCCGCCCGCCGTTCTCTCGAGGCCAGCATCAAGGCGCTCGGGATCGACCACTTCCACATCCTCCATCTGCACGATCCCGAATACATCGATGACCCCGAAGACATCAGCGGGCCGCAGGGGTCGATGGTCGAGCTCATGAAGATGAAGGACGAGGGCTTTTGCGACGCCGTCGGGTTGGGCGCGGGCAACGTCGACGTGATGATGCCGCTGCTCCGCAACTGGGATTTTGACGTCATCCTCACCCACAACCGGTTCACGCTGATCAACCGCAACGCCGAGCCGATGATCGACTTCGCGCGGTCGCGCGGCATGGGCATCCTCAACGCGGCGCCCTATGGTGGCGGGGTTTTCGCCAAGGGCTCGGGCGCGGTGCCGAAATATTCGTACCGGGCCGCGCGGCCCGACGTCCTGGCGTCGATCCGGCAGGTCGAGGCGATCTGCGCGAGGCACGGCGTACCGCCGGGCGCCGCGGCGCTGCAGTTCTCGATGCGCGATCCGCGGATCGCCTCGACCGTCTGCGGCGTGGGCCGGCCGGAGCGCGTGGCGGAGACGATCAGCTGGGCGAACTGGCCGATCCCCGAGGCACTGTGGGGCGACCTCGCGGCCGTCCCCTCCTTCACCGACAATCCGCAAGCCGCCTAGGCCGCGCCCCTATACTGCCGTTTTGCGCCGAAGGATCGTGAAGGTCACTTCGTGCCGGGTCTTGAACCCGAGCGCGGTGTAGAGCGCGAGCGCGCCGGTGTTGTCGCTGCGGACGTGGAGGAACGGCGTTTCACCGCGCGCGACGATGCCGCGGGCGACCTCGGCCATGAGGGCACGGGCATAACCGCGGCCCTGATAGTCCGGATGCGTGCAGACCGCGCTGATCTCGGTGTGGCCGGGCGGCTGCAGCCGCTCGCCGGCCATCGCGACGAGGCGCGCGCCGTCGAAGATGCCGACGTAGCGGCCCATCTCGATGGTGCGCGGCAGGAACGGGCCGGGCCGCGTCAGCGCCGTCAGCTCGAGCATCGCCGGCACGTCGGCGTCGGTCAGCGGGCGAGTGCCGGCATCATGCTCGGGCAAGGGGCGATCCATCACCATCTGCGGCGCGCGCATCGCCTCGACGATCTCGAGGTCGGCCGGAACCGCGACCGGTTTCGCCGTCACGACGGCGGTGATTGCGCCGGGGACCAGCGCGTCGGCCAGGCCCCCGAGGCCCGCCTCGGGCGCGGCAGTTGCCGCAAAGACGCTGACGTCGGCGCGATACTGCAGGAACCGGCCGGATTTGACCGCCAGGGGCGAATGCCGGCCGGCGAGCGCGCCCCAGGCGGGATTGTCGAGCGGGTGCGACGGCATTCTACTGCAGCGTCTGCGCGCCCTTGCCCAGCACTTCCTTGACCTTGGAGTTGATCTGGTCGAGCGAGTACGGCTTGGCGAGGAACTCGACAGAGCGATCGTCGGCAATGTCCTGCCGCACGTTCTCCTCGGCATAGCCGGAGACGAAGATCACCTTGAGGTTGGGCAGCTTCTCGCGGACCTTCACCAGGAGCGCCGGCCCGTCCATTTCGGGCATCACGACGTCGGAAACCATCAGATCGATCTGGCCGCCGATGTCGTCGAGCACTTCGAGCGCCTCCTCGCCGCTGTCGGCCTCGAACACTTCGTATCCCGTGGTGCGCAGGGCGCGGGCCGAGAAGGCACGCACATTGTCCTCGTCCTCGACGAGGAGGATGCGCTCGTGGCCGGTGAGGTCCTTGACCACGGCGGCGTTCGCCGTCTTGGCAACCGTCTCGCCGTCCGCCGCGACGTGCCGCGGCAGGTAGATGCGGAACGTGGTGCCCTTCCCCACTTCGGACTCGGGATAGATGAAGCCGCCCGTCTGCTTGATGATGCCGTAGACCGTCGAGAGGCCCAGCCCGGTGCCCTTGCCGAGCTCCTTGGTGGAAAAGAACGGCTCGAAGATCTTCTCCATGATCTCGGGCGTCATGCCGGTGCCGGTGTCCTCGACTTCGAGCAGCACGTAGTCGGCGGGCGGCATGCCGGTGTAGCCGAGTCCGGCCGCTTCGCTTTCGGGCACGTTGCGGGTGCGGATGGTTATGGCGCCGCCATTGGGCATCGCGTCGCGCGCGTTGACCACGAGATTGACCACCACCTGCTCGAGCTGCACGAGGTCGGCCTTCACCGGCCACACGCCCTGCGCATGATCGACGTGTAGCGTGATCTGCTCGCCGATGAGCCGCTTGAGCAGCACGGTCAGGTCGTCGATGTTGGTTGGCACTTCGAGGATCTGCGGGCGCAGCGTCTGCCGGCGCGAGAAGGCCAGGAGCTGCCGCGTCAGCCCCGCCGCCCGGTTGGCGCTCTGCTTGATCGACATGAGGTCGGCAAAACTCGGATCGCCCGGCTT
>CAYRZM010000301.1:0-12644 GCA_964428685.1 uncultured Devosia sp.
CTGCCCTCGACGGGCGAGATGCTGGCCGCTGTGACGGAAGATCGCATCGATGCCGAAACCTACGACCGCGAGCTACCGCCGCGGCTCAAGGCCACTCTATATTGAGCCCATGACCGATGCCGTCGTTTCGCCCTTCGCGGCCGGCCTTGCCTGCCGCTGCCCGCGCTGCGGGCAGGGCGCGCTGTTCGCGGGTTACCTCAAGGTCGCGCCGCGCTGCGAGCGGTGCGGGGGAGACCGGGGCTTTGCCGACAGCGGCGACGGGCCGGCGGTGTTCGTGATCTTTGCCGTGGCGCCGATCGTGATGATCCTCGCCTTCATCACCGAAGCGCTGTTCCACCCGGCGCCATGGATGCATCTCGCGCTCTGGATCCCGACGGTGGTCATCCTGACCCTGCTGCTGCTTCGTCCGTTCAAGGCGACGATGATCGCGCTGCAGTACCAGCGCCAGGCAGGCTCGGCATGAGCGCCGCGGCCGTCACCACGCGAAAGGTCGGCGCAGGGTTCTGGGCGTTCATCGTCCTCATGCTGGCGCTGACGGTGCTCTGGATCGGGCTCGGCGTCTGGCAGCTCGACCGGTTGCGCTGGAAGGAGGGGCTGATCGCCGAGGTGACCACCCGGCTGACGCAGCCGCCCTACGAGCTGCCGCCCGCGGCGCAGTGGCCGGCTCTCGATCTCGACAGCTGGGCGTATCACCCGGTCTCGGCAACGGGGCAGTTTCTCGGTGGACAGACGGTGCTGGTCTTCACCAGCCTTTCCGACGCCCGCGGCAAATACTCGGGCGCCGGCTATTGGGTGATGACGCCGCTCAGGACCGCCGACGGCGTGGTGTTCGTCAACCGCGGCTTCGTGCCCCAGGAGTCGGCGGCGGCGTTCGCGGAGGGCGGCACGGTGACCGGCGGGACGGTCACGGTCAGCGGCGTGGCCCTCCCGGCCGAGGCGGCGGGCGCCTTCACCCCCGCGGCCGACCGCGTCCACCGGATCGACTGGGTCCGCGATCCCGTTCGCCTCGCGGCGATGGCCGGTATCACCGATCCGGTCTTCGGCATGACCCTCGATCTGCCCGCAGGCGACGCCGGGGCGCTGCCGCAGGGCGGGGAAACCACCATCGATTTCCCCAACAACCACCTGGGGTATGCGCTGACCTGGTTCGGTTTCGCGCTGCTGACCCCCGCGCTTCTCGCCTACTGGGTGTTCCGGCAGCTGCGGCCGAAAGCCAAAGCCTGATTTTCTTGCCCCTTGGGGGCCATTTCACTAGGTTGCGCCAACTTTTCTCCGGGGCACTCCCGAATGCAGTTCGTTTCGACCCGCGGCGAGGCGCCGGTTCTCGGCTTCTCCGACGCGGTGCTGGCGGGTCTCGCCGCCGACGGCGGGCTCTACCTGCCGCAATCCTGGCCGCAGCTGACCCCTGACGAGATCGCCGGCTTTGCGGGAAAACCCTATGCCGACGTCGCCTTCGCGATCATCCGCCGCTTCGTCGGCGGCGAGATCGACGACGCGGCGCTGCGCGGGATCATCGGGGAGTCCTATGCCGCGTTCCGCCACCCCTCGGTGACGCCGCTGGTCGAGGTCGCGCCGGGCCGCTTCGTGCTCGAGCTGTTCCATGGGCCGACGCTGGCCTTCAAGGACGTGGCGATGCAGTTCCTCGCCCGCGTGGTGGACCATATCCTTGCGCAGCGCGGCGCGCGCGCGACCATCGTCGGCGCCACATCGGGCGACACCGGCTCGGCGGCCATCGAAGCCTTCCGCGGCCGCGATGCGACGGACATCTTCATCCTCCATCCGCACGGTCGCACGTCGGAGGTGCAGCGCCGGCAGATGACGACCGTCGCCGATGCCAACGTCCACAACATCGCGCTCGACGGCACGTTCGACGACTGCCAGGCGATCGTGAAGGGGCTGTTCGGCGCGCCGGCGTTCCGCGCCGACATGCAGCTGAGCGGCGTCAACTCGATCAACTGGGGCCGCATCGTCGCGCAGATCGTCTACTATTTCACCGCCGCGGTCTCGCTCGGCGCGCCGCACCGGACGGTGAGCTTCGTCGTCCCGACCGGCAACTTCGGCGACATCTTTGCGGGTTACGCCGCCAAGCGCATGGGCCTGCCGGTGGCGAACCTGGTGATTGCCACCAATTCCAACGACATCCTGGCGAGGACGCTCGAGACGGGCAGCTACGAGACGGGCGGGGTGGTGCCGACGATCAGCCCGTCGATGGATATCCAGGTCTCGTCGAATTTCGAGCGGCTGCTGTTCGAGGCGCTCGGCCGCGACGCCGCGGCGCTGCGACGGCTGATGGGGGGGCTCAGGCAGTCTGGTCGCTTCACGATCCCGGCGCCGGCGCTCGCCGCGATCCGTGAAAGCTTTGCCGCCGGCCGCGCAACCGAGGCCGAAACGTCGGCGACGATCGGCCGGGTCTGGCGCGAGGCGGAGTATCTTGCTGACCCGCACACGGCGGTTGGCCTTGCGGTCGCCGACGGCCTCGAACTGGGGGCCGCGCCGGTGATCTGCCTCGCCACGGCGCATCCGGCGAAATTTCCGGCGGCGGTCAAGGCGGCTACGGGCATTGAACCGCCCCTGCCGGCATGGTTGTCTGATCTTTACCAACGGCCAGAGCGCTACGATGTTCTGGCCAACGACCAGGGTGCCGTCGAACGCTACATTCGGGCGCGCTCCCGGGCCGGGAGGAGTTGAAGTGAGCGTGCGGACGACCACCCTCGACAACGGCATGACCGTCATCACCGACGACATGCCGCACCTCGAAAGCGCTTCGCTCGGCATCTGGGTCAAGGCCGGATCGCGCAGCGAAACCGCCGCCGAGCACGGCATTTCGCTTGTGCTCGAGCACATGGCGTACAAGGGTACGAAAACCCTCAGCGCGCTTCAGTTCGCCGAAGCGATCGAAAATGTCGGCGGCGACCTCAACGCGGCGACCTCGGTGGAACACACCGGCTACTTTGCGCGCGTGCTCAAGGAAGACGTGCCGCTCGCCGGGGACATCCTCTCCGACATCCTCCAGAACTCGCTGTTCGAGCAGTCCGAACTCGACCGCGAGCAGCAGGTGATCGTGCAGGAGATCGGCGCCGCGCGCGACAATCCCGACGACCACGTGTTCGACCTGTTCCAGCAGGCGGCTTATCCGGACCAGCCGATCGGCCGGACGATCCTGGGCACGGTGGAGTCGGTCAAGAGCTTCTCGCCGGACACCATCCGCGACTACATGGACCGCAACTATGTGGGCGACCAGATGGTCGTCTGCGCCGCCGGCAATGTCGACCACGACGCGCTGGTCGAAACCGCCGACCGGCGTTTCAGGACGCTCCGCCGCGACGGCGCGCCGGTGCCCGAGAAGGCCAAATATGTCGGCGGCGAGCATCGGCTGCTCTCCGAGCACGAGCAGGCGCATATCGTCCTCGGTTTCGAAGGCCGGGCCTACAACTCCGACGGCTTCTATGCCGCGCAGATTCTGGCCTCGATCCTCGGCGGCGGCATGAGCTCGCGGCTGTTCCAGGAGGTGCGCGAGAAGCGCGGCCTCTGCTATTCGGTCTATGCGTTCCACTGGGCCTTTGCCGACAGCGGCATCTTCGGCGTCGCCGCCTCGACGGGCGAGGACGAGGTGACCGACCTGCTGCCGGTGGTGGTCGACGAGCTGCACAAGGCGACGCAAACCATCACCGACGAGGAAGTGGTGCGGGTGCGCAACCAGATCCGCGCCGGCCTCCTGATGTCGCTCGAAAGCCCGTCGTCGCGCGCGGGGCAGCTGGCGCGCCAGCAGATCCTCTGGGGCCGGCCGATCCCGCTGCAGGAGACGGTGGACCGCATCAACCGCATCACCGCCGATCGGGTGAAGCAGGTGGCGCGGCAGCTCTTCGACCGCGGCAACGTCTCGCTCGCCGGCATCGGTCCGGTCGCGAAGCTGCCCGACTACGACGCCATCGCCACGCGCCTCAAGAACTAGCCGTGGTGATGATGGGCTGGTTCGTGCGCGACCCGACGCCGGTGCTGACCGGCGCCCGCGTCGTGTTGCGCGCGCCACGCTCGCGCGATTTCGAGGCTTGGCGCGCACTTCGGCGCAAGAGCCGCGAGTTCCTAAAGCCGTTCGAGCCGCGCTGGACCGAGGCCGACCTCAACCGCCGCGCCTTCGGCACGCGACTCTATCGCGGCCGGCAGGAGGCGCAGCGCGGCACCGACTACACCTTCCTGATCTTCGAACGGACCGGAAAGACGGAGACGCTGGTCGGCGGGCTGACCATCTCCAATGTCCGCCGCCGCGCCGCCCAATACGGCAACCTCGGCTATTGGATGGGCGAGGAGCATGCGGGACGGGGACTGATGACCGAAGCAGTGGGCGTCGTGCTGCCGTTCTTCTTCGACACCCTCGGCCTCCACCGGCTCCACGCGGCCTTCCTGCCGCACAACGCCGCCAGCCGCCGCGTCCTTGAAAAAAACGGATTCCGCGAGGAAGGCTACGCCGAGAGCTACCTGCAGATCGATGGAAAGTGGGCGGATCACGTGCTGTTTGCCCTGACCCGCGAGCGTTGGGATGCGCGCCCCAGGCCGGCCGGGCGCTGAATGCTTGTCGCAAGGGGGAAACCCCGTTACCTAGAGGTCCGGCGTAATGTCCCGGGCACGATGATCATCAACCGAATGCGGCATCTCCTCGCCTTCGTGGTGGTTTTCCTGTTCGTGACTGGGGCGGTGGCGCCCGCTTCGGCCTTCGACGTGGTCACGGCGCCCGAAAACACCGACGCCATCAACCTCGTCAAAGCCGTCGACATCATGCCGGGGAAAGACGGCAAGGTGCAGCTGTCGACCGCCGCCGGCGAAGACGGCATCATCCGCCGCATCGAGGTGCTGGCGAGCCAGGGCGGCACCAACCCCGACTGGGCGGTGTTCGCCCTCAAGAACGACAGCGACGCGCAGATCGACCGCCTGCTGGTGGCGCCGTTCTTCCGGCTGCCGGCGACCGGCGTGTTCCGCCCCGACCTCGGCTCCGAGCGCATCACCGCGCTGACCCCCAGCGCCGGCATCCGTCCGGTGCGGCTGACCGACCGCGAGGCCGATGTCTTCGAGATCACCGTCGACCCCGGCGCCACGGTGACCTTCGTCGCCGAACTCAAGGGCCACGCGCTGCCCGAGCTTTACCTCTGGAAGCCCGACGCCTACCGCGACTTCATCAACTCGTTCACCCTGTTCCGCGGCGTGGTGCTCGGCGTCGCGGCGCTGGCGGCCCTGTTCCTCTCGATCATGTTCGTGGTGCGCGGGCGCGGCATCTTCCCGGCGACGGCGGCGTTTGCCTGGGCGGTGCTGGTCTACCTGCTGGTCGATTTCGGCGTCTTCGGTCCGCTCGTGGGCCTGTCGAACGGCTCGACCGCGCCGTTCCGCGCCGCGGCGGAGGCGGGGATCGCGACGACGCTGTTCGCGTTCCTCTTCGTCTACCTCAACCTTCACCGCTGGCACTTCCGCTTCGTGACGCTGGCCCTGGCGCTGACGGTGGTGTTCCTTGCGCTCTTCGCCTTCGCGTTCTTCCAGCCCGCGATCGCGGCGACCATCGCGCGCCTCGTCTTGGCGCTGCTGGCGATCACCGGCTGCTTCCTGATCCTGCTGCTGGCGCTGCGCGGCTACGACCGCGCCGTGCTGCTGGTGCCGACATGGATCATCTACATCGCGTGGATCTTCTATGCGTTCCTCGTCGTCACCGGGCAGGTCAACAACGACGTGGCGCAGTCGGCGGTGGCGGGCGGCCTCGTGCTCATCGTCATGCTGCTCGGCTTCACCTCGGTGCAGCACGCCTTCTCGGAAGGGCAGGTGACCATCGGCACGCTCAGCGAAGTCGAGCGGCGGGCGCTGGCGCTCACCGGCTCGGGCGACTTCGTCTTCGACTGGAACATCGAGCGCGACCGCGTCACCGTGTCCGATGAGCTCGCGGTGCGGCTCGGCGAACGGCGCGGTGCGCTCAAGGGCGCCATCAAACGCTGGCTCGACCGCATCCATCCCGAGGACCGCGACCGCTTCAGAACGGCGTTCGACACGCTGGTCGAGCTCAGGCGCGGCAAGGTCTCGACCGATATCCGCCTTTCCGGCCACGACGGCAGCTTCCGCACCTTCCGCATGCGCGTGAAGCCGGTGCTCGGCGGCGACGGGCAGGTGACGCGCATCGTCGGCACGCTGCAAGACGTCAACGAGGATCGCGTGAGCCGCGACCGGCTGTTGCACGACGCCGTGCACGACAGCCTCACCGGTCTGCCCAACAAGCAGCTGCTGCTCGACCGGCTGGAGCGCGCGCTGGCCCGCGCGAGGCTCCCCAACGGCATCAAGCCGGCGGTCTTCCTGCTCGATATCGACCGCTTCATGGACCTCGAGGAGCGCGTCGGCCACTCGGCAGCGGACTCGGTGCTGCTGGCGATCTCGCGCCGCATCGCCCGCATCATGCGGCCGCTCGACACCGTGGCGCGGCTCGGCGGCGACCAGTTCGCGGTGGTGCTGGGCTCGGAGGCCGCGGCGGGCAAGATCGCCGAGACCGCCGAGCAGATCCGCAAGGCGCTGAAATCGCCGTTCAATTTCGGCGAGCGCGACCTGAGCCTCACCGCTTCGATTGGTGTCACCATCTACGACGGCAATCCGGCGACCGCCGAGGACGTGCTGCGCGATGCGGAGCTTGCCATGCTCTACGCCAAGCGGCTGGGCGGCGACCGCATCGAGGCCTATCGCGCGTCGGCGCGTTCGATCGCCGCCTACACCCGCGCCAGCGAGGAGGACCTCGACCGCGGGCTGCGTCACGGCGAGCTCGAAGTGCAGTTCCAGCCGATCATGGACATCCACAACGGCGAGATTGCCGGCGCCGAGGCGCTGATGCGCTGGAACCATCCGCAGCGCGGTGTCGTGCCGCCCGAGGAATTCGTGCCGCTCGCCGAGCGCACCGGCATGATCGAGCGGCTCGGGCGGCTGGCGTTCGAGCAGGCGGCCGGGCAGACGCGCGAATGGCTGCGCACGCTGCCGGTGCCCGAGGACTTCTTCGTCTCGGTCAACCTCTCGCCGACGCAGCTCCAGACCGAGACGCTGCTCGCCGATATGCGCGGCCTCGTGAGCGACAACCGGCAGGTCGCCAACCATCTGAAGCTCGAGATCACCGAGGGCCAGGTGATGGCCAATCCCGAGCACTCGGCCTACATGCTGAGTGCGCTCAAGGCGATGGGGCTGCGGCTCGCGCTCGACGACTTCGGCACCGGCCACTCGTCGCTGAGCTACCTCCATCGCTTCCCGGTCGACACCATCAAGATCCCCTCGACCTTCGTGCAGATGGGCGACGACAGCGGCCTTTCCCACACCCAGCTGCCGATCATCCGGGCGATCATTTCGCTCGCCATCGAGCTCGACCTGACGGTGGTCGCCGAGGGTGTGGAGACGCTCGAGGAGATCGAGCGGCTGCAGCAGCTCAACTGCCAATTCGCGCAGGGCTTTGCCTTCGGCGCGGCGATGAGCGGCAGCGATTTCGGCAAGAAGCTCGCCGGCCAGCTCGGCCGCTGAGCGCGCTCAGGCGTGCCCGGCCGCGCCGCTGAGGCTGGCGCGGGTGATGCCGAGCTGACCCAGCGCGAGGTCGTAGCGGTCCTCGAGCGGGGTGCCGAACAGCAGCTCGCGCGTGAACGGCACGGTGAGCCAGCCATTGAGGGCGATCTCGTTCTCGAGCTGCCCCGGCGCCCAGCCGCAATAGCCGAGCGCGAACACCGCTTCTGCCGGCGTGCGGCGGAAGGCCATCGCCTTAAGGATGTCGAGCGTGGCGGTGAGGCAGATCTCGTCGTTGACGACGTAGCTGTTGCCCTCGCGGAAATAGTCGGGCGAGTGCAACACGAAACCGCGGCCGCGCTGCACCGGGCCGCCGCGCAGCACCTCGCGGTCGCGCACCGTCGAGGGCAGACGGATGATCTCGGCCTTCTCGCCGAGCCCCAGCTCCTCGAGGATGTCGGCAAAGCGCATGTCCTCGACCGGCTGGTTGACCACGAGGCCCATGGCGCCCTCGTCGGTGTGGCCGACGATGTAGATGACGGTCTCGTGGAAGCGCTGGTCGCCCATGCCGGGCATCGCCACGAGAAACTGCCCCCTCAGGGAAATCATTGCTGCTCTCCGTGCCCGCCAATCTAGCGCACGGCTTGTTGGCGGCAATATGCCGGTCACGCGACGCTGATCGGGTGTGGCTTCTTTGTTAGGCCCTTCTCCTGTAACGGGAGAGCCATGTTTCGCCTGGTTCTCCTCGCTCTTGTGACGTTTGCCGCCACGCCCGCCTTGGCGGCCGCGACGCCGTGGCAGGACATTGCCGCCGGGGCGCGCGCGCGCCTCATTTCGAGCGATGTGGCAAGCGGCGGAACGACCCTGGTCGGGCTCGAGATCGACATGCCGCAGACCGCCAACATCTATTGGCGCATCCCCGGCGAAAGCGGCATCCCCACGACGCTCGATTTCTCGGCCTCGACCGGCGTCGCGGCGCCCGAAATCGTCTGGCCCTTTCCGCAGATCGAGGAGCAGCAGGGATATCGCGACTACGTCTATCGCGGGCCGGTGGTGCTGCCGGTCCGGGTGGCGGCGGCCGAAGGCGCGGTGCTCGACCTCAGCCTCGCCGCCGGCGTGTGTTCGGACATCTGCGTGCCGGCGATGGCGCATTTCTCGCTGCCGTTGAGCTTTGCGCGGCCCGACGCGGGACAATCGGTGCGGCTCGACCAGGCGGTGGCGCAGGCGCCGGTGGCGTGGGATCAGCCGGGCGCGCCGGTGTCCGACGTCCGGCTGGCGGCGGATGGGCACGGCCTCGTGCTCGCCGGGCTCGATCCTTCGATCGACCCGCAGTCGCTGATTGCCGACGCAGGCGACCCCGGCGTGCTCTTCGGTGCGCCCCAAAAAAGCCCGGATGGAGCCCTATGGACGCTGCCATTGCTCGGGGCAGGGGGTACGGCCGGGCTCGAGGGTCGGTCTCTCCAATTGCTCTTCACCACGCCGCGGGGTGCCTTCATGACCACGCGCGCGATCGGGGCGGCGACGCCCTAGCCAACAGCAGGGTCTTGCGCGCGCGATGATCAAAGAAGGCGACCGTTTGCCGTCTGTTCCGGTGAGGCTGGTGGCCGCCTCCGGCATCACCGAAACCGACACGCGCGCCATCCTTGGCCACGGGACGGTGGTGCTGTTCGCGGTCCCCGGCGCCTTCACCCCGACCTGCGACACCAGCCACCTGCCGGGCTTCGTGGCGGCGGCGCCCAAGCTCAAGGCGATGGGAATCGACCGGATCGTCTGCGCCACCGCCAACGACCATCATGTGGTGAAGGCCTGGGCCGAGCGCTCCGAGGCCCTGGGCGGCATCGACTTCATCGCCGATCCGCGCGCCGAATTCGCCGATGCCATTGGATTGGCGAAGGAATTTCCCGATCTCGGGCACCGCTACAAGCGCTTCGCCATGATCGTGCGCAACGGCGTGGTCGACAAGCTTTTCATTCAAGATGTATCGGGGGTGACAGTGAGCGGGGCTCCTGCCATTCTCCTCGCCCTGCAGGGGCAGGCAGTTGCGTGACGGTCGTTCGGGGAGTGTGACGTTGGGTCAAGGGGCAATCGTTCGCTTCGGCGTGCTGGCGGTGTCGACGCTGATTTTGTCGGCCTGCTCGATGGGCGGCATGTTCGGCGGATCAACGCCTTCGCCCGAAACTCAGCAGCTCGCGAACGCGGCCGCGACCCCGGATCAGCTGGCGGCGGAAAGCGCCGCGGCGCTGCCGGCGATTGCCACCGAGTGCCCGCCGATCAAGGTCAGGGCGGGCGCCGAGGCGATCTACTATTACGGCAACGGCAAGGTCGGGAATCCGCAGGACCTGCAATACGAGGCGGTGATCGACAAGCAGTCGCGCAACTGCGTGGTCTCCAACGGCCTGATCACCGTCAAGATGGGCGTTGTCGGCCGCCTGATGCTCGGGCCTTCCGGCAACCAGACCAATGTCAACCTGCCGGTGCGCTTCGCCGTCGAGCGCGACACGACCCCGCTGTTCTCCGAGCTCTACCAGCTGCCGGTGAGCATCACCCCGCCGGCGCAGGCCAACGACTTCGTCAAGGTCGTCGAGAACGTGCAGATCCCCTACGTGTCGGGCGACGACATCACCATCTGGGTCGGCTTCGACTCGAGCGGCAAGAAGTCCTGAGAATCGGCGCGGCGCGGTTGACTCCCGCGCGCCCTTCGCATCAAGGTTGACCCACTGCGGGAGACGCCTCGCCGAAAGGCGGGGGGCCGAAGGCGCAACCGCCCCGGAAACGCTCAGGCAAACGGACCGCAGCGACCAAGATGGCCCCGAAAAGTTGCAGGCTTTTCGGATAAGGCTATCGACAGCAAATGGGCCGCTTGGGGCCCGACTCTGGAAAGCGAACCCACAAGGTTCCACCGAAGGAGCAACCGGAGCATAGGCTCTCCGGGAAATCTCTCAGGTCAGCGGACAGAGGGGGCACGGCACGCGGCACCGCCGCGCGCATCGTGCAACCGACCGCGGGAACCAGAGTGTCCGACACCTCGACCGAACCGCTCAAGACCGTCGTCCTCAACGACGAGCACATCCGCCTGGGCGGCCGCATGGTGCCGTTCTCCGGCTACTCGCTGCCCGTGCAATACCCGACCGGCATCATCGCCGAGCACAAATGGACCCGCGAGCATGCGGGCCTGTTCGACGTCTCGCACATGGGCCCGAGCCTTCTGCTGTTGGGCGAGAAATCGGGCGACCCCGACCGCGATCACGCCGCCATCGCCGCGCTCGTCGAACCGCTGGTGACCGGCGACATCGCCGGGCTCAAGCCGGGCCAGATGCGCTACACGCTGATGCTCAACGACACCGGCGGCACGCTCGACGACCTGATGATCGAGCGCCCGGCCAGCGGCGGCTGGGGCGGAGCGCTCTACATCATCGTCAACGCCGGCACCAAGGAGGCGGACTGGGCCCGCATCCGCGACCTCACGGGCGACCGCGCCAAGCTGATGCGCGCCGACGACGGCGGCCTGCTCGCGCTGCAGGGGCCGGAAGCCGCCGCGGTTGCGCAAAGCCTCGTGCCGGGCCTCGCCGACCTCGCCTTCATGACCGGCGGCAGCTTCAAGTGGAATGGCGCCGACCTCATCGTCACCCGCTCGGGCTATACGGGCGAGGACGGCTACGAGATCCTGATCGAGGCCGGCCGTGCCGCCGAGCTCTGGAACGCCCTTCTGGCCGACCCGCGGGTCAAGCCGATCGGGCTCGGCGCGCGCGATTCCCTGCGCCTCGAAGCGGGCCTGCCGCTTTACGGCCACGACCTCGACGAGACGATTTCGCCCACCGAGGCGGGGCTCAATTTCGCCGTCAGCAAGCGCCGGCGCGAGGCCGCCGACTTCCCCGGCGCGCAGCGCATCCTGCGCGAGTTCGGCGGCAACCTCAGCCGCGTGCGCGTCGGGCTGTTCGTCGACGGGGCGCCGGCCCGCGACGGCGCCGAAATCCTCGATGCCGCCGGCGCGCCGGTCGGCCGCGTCACCTCGGGCGGCTTCTCGCCCACGCTCAACCGTGCCATCGCACTCGGCTTCGTGCCGCCCGCCCTGTCGGCACCGGGCACCGCGCTGCAGGTCGCCGTGCGCGGCCGCATGCAGGCGGCGACCGTCGCCGCGCTCCCCTTCGTTCCCCACCGCTATGTCCGGAAGGCCACCGCATGACCATCAAGTTTACCGAGGACCACGAATACATTCGCCTCGACGGCAAGACCGGCATCGTCGGCATCACCAATTACGCGCAGGACCAGCTGGGCGACATCGTCTTCGTCGAGATGCCCAGCGTCGGCCAGAAGCTCAAGAAGGGCGACGAGGCGGCCGTGGTCGAGTCGGTGAAGGCGGCCTCCGAGATCTACTCGCCGGCCTCGGGGACGGTGATCGAGGTCAACACGGCGCTGACCAGCGAGCCCGGGCTCATCAACACCGCGGCCGACAGCGACGGCTGGATCTACAAGCTCGCCCTCAGCGATGCCGGCGAGCTCGATACGCTGATGGACGATACGGCCTACGCCAAGCACACGGCATGACCGCTTGCCACAGACGCTCCCTCCCCCCTTGCGGGGCAGGGTTGGGGAGGGGGGCCAAGTGCTCCGGGTTCACCGGCCCCCGCCCCCGGCCCCTCCCCGCAAGGAGGAGGGGGGCGCAAAGCTTCTCCCACATGTTGGAAACCATATGAGATACCTTCCCCATTCCGCCGCCGAGCGCGCCGACATGCTGGCCTTCATCGGCGCCGCGTCCGCCGAGGACCTGTTCGGCGTCGTGCCCGCTGCGGCGCGGCTCAAGGCGCCGGTCGATCTGCCTGCGCACCAGCCGGAGTTCTTGGTCGAGCGCCATATGCGGGCGCTGGCCGACCGCAACCACGCGGCGGGCGATGGGCCGTTCTTCGTCGGAGCGGGCGCTTACCGGCATCACGTGCCGGCAACGGTCGATCATCTGATCCAGCGCAGCGAATGGCTGACCGCCTACACGCCCTACCAGCCGGAAGTGTCGCAGGGCACGCTGCAGATGCTGTTCGAGTTCCAGACGCAGGTGGCGCACCTCACCGGCATGGAGGTCGCCAACGCCTCGATGTACGACGGCTCGACCGCCACCGCCGAAGCCGTGCTGATGGCGCGGCGGCTCACCCGCA
>CAYRZM010000302.1:0-6268 GCA_964428685.1 uncultured Devosia sp.
GATCCCCATGATGTCGGTTTCCTTCATGATCAGCAGGTCCTTGCCGTCGAGCTTGACCTCGGTGCCGCTCCACTTGCCGAACAGGATGCGGTCGCCGACCTTGACGTCGAGGGGCTGGATCTTGCCGTTCTCGTCGCGGGCACCCGGGCCGACGGCCTCAATGACGCCCTCCGACGGCTTTTCTTTCGCGGTGTCGGGGATGATGATGCCGCCAGCGGTCTTTTCCTCGCTGTCGACACGGCGGACGACCACCCGGTCGTGCAGGGGACGGAAAGCCATGATGTCTCCTCTGGATTCCTTGAAATTCGCCCCTGTTAGCACTCCTGGATCGAGAGTGCTAACAGATGCGCGGGCATATAGGAGGGCGCCTTTTCGGAGTCAAGAAATGACCGGCGGCAAACCGCAAAACCGCCCGGAACGATCGGTTGACTTGATGGTTAAAGGACTCGCGCGATATTGGGGCGCAGCGTCATAATCGGAAATCCATCAGTGACCATCGAGCTCGACCCGAAGGCCAGTCCCATCACCCAGATCTGGAGTTCCCCCGAGCTCGCGGTGATCGTGCCCACATTCAATGAGCGCGAGAATATCGTCTCGCTCTTCGATCTCGTCGGCAAGGCGATGGGGGATATTCCGTTCGAATTCATCGTCGTCGACGACAACTCGCCCGACGGCACGGCGGCGGTGGTCAAGGAGCTGGCGCGCCGGCATTCCAATGTCCGCTGCATCCATCGCATCGGCCGCCGCGGCCTGAGCTCGGCGGTGATCGAGGGGATTTCGGCGAGCGCCGCGCCCTATTTTGCGGTCATCGATGCCGACCACCAGCACGACGAGCGCATTCTGCCCCAGATGCTCGACCGGGCGCTCGCGGGCGACCACGTCGTGGTCGGCACGCGCTATTCGGCCGGCGGCGCGGTGGGCGAGGGGCTGAGCAAGACCCGCGAGGCCGGCAGCCGGCTCGCGACGCAGATTTCGCACCTCGTGACCGGCAAGAACCTCTCCGACCCGATGAGCGGCTTCTTCCTGATGCGCCGCAACGTGTTCGACGAGATCGCGCCCTCGCTCAGCAACGACGGGTTCAAGATCCTCCTCGACATCATCGCCTCGGCCGGCCGCGCCCGGGCGCGCCGTGGCAAGGAGCTGCGGATCGGCGAGGTGCCCTACACCTTCCGCCCGCGTCACGCCGGCGAAAGCAAGATGAGCGCGATCGTTGTGGTGCAGTTCCTGGGGCTGGTGCTGAGCAAGCTCACCGGCGGCCTGCTGCCCCCGACCTTCCTGCTGTTCGCCTTCGTGGGCGGGCTCGGGGTGCTGGTGAATCTGGCGGTTCTCGGCGTTGCGGGCCGCGTGCTCAACGTCAACGACACCGGCGCCTTCGCCAAGGCGCAAGTCATCGCCACGATTATCGCGATGGTGTTCAACTACGCGCTCAACAACGAGCTGACCTACGCGAACAAGAAGCTCCGCGGCTGGCGGTGGATCACCGGACTGATCACCTTCTGCGCGGTGTGCTCGATCGGCGCGATCGCCAGCGTTTCCGTCGGCACCTGGATCTATGCGTGGGACAAGAGCTTCTGGCTTGCCGGCATCGCCGGCGTGCTGATGAGCGTCGTGTTCAACTATTCCGTCACCCGGGTCTTCACCTGGCGCTGAGGACGCTCAGCCGCCGCTGACCGCGTTCATCTCGGCACGGCGCTGGTCCATGTCGGCCCAGGCCTGACGCTTGCGATAGATCGTCGATGGGCTGAGCTCGAGCGCCGCCGCCGCCAGCGCGACATTGCCGGCAAAGCTCTGGATCGCCGTCTCGATGATCTTCTGCTCCTGCCGCCACATCGGCAGCACGAGGTCGCGCATCACCGGAATCGACGGGGCGGCGCTGGATGCCGGTGAGGGCGGCGGTGCCGGTTCCGCGACCGGCGCGGACCGGAACATCGCGCGGCTCTTGCCGTGGCGGCGGGCGAGCTCGCCGATGCGCCGGATCAGCGCAGCACCATCATTGTCGCGCACCGCGCAGTCGTGGGCTCCGGCCCGCATCGCGGAGAGCGACGAGGAGATCGAGCACTCGCCGGCGAGCATCAGGACAAGCGCGTCACCCGCGGCGCGGGCGAGGCGCGAGACGCGATCCTCCGGCCGCGCGGCCAGATCGGCCAGAGCGGCAAGATCGGCGACGACGACATCGAAGGCCGAGCCGCGCAGCAGATCGACCGCCGGCCGCCCCGCCGTCATCTCGACCAGCACCGGCGCGACGGCGAGTTCGGTTGCAATCGGTCCGGAGGTCAACGCACCCAGCGTCCGGTCGGCATCGATCAGCAGGAGCCGCATCGGCGGCGCGGCCTGGGCGTCGGTCTGGAGCGGGGAGGGGAGCATCGGGCCTCGAGGTATCGGTCCTTCGATTGTTCATCTTCAGGGTAAATAATCCGTTTTGTGAGCCCCGCGACGCACCCTATGCTGGCGCCTGGGGACGTGAATCTCTGGGAGCGGGGCGGCTTTGCAGGGCCTGGTCTATGTGTTCATTGCGCTGGCCGCGCTGGGGGTTGCGGCGGCCGCGTATTTCGGCCTGACCTTCACCCCCGTCGAAGCCGCCGTGACCGCGCTGGCGTTCGCCTGCTTTGCCGTGTTGCTGCTCGAGCGCCAGCTGCGCCGGCGCGCCGAGGTGCGGCTCGAAAAGGCGATCGACGAACTCTCCCGCCTGCTGTCGACCGATGCCCAGGCCGGCAATGTCCTCAGCCAGCGGATCAATGCACTGACCGATCAGAATGCCGGCAGCCGGCTCGAGGCGGTCGAGTCCGATCTCGCCGTGCTCGGTTCCGTGGTCAAGCAGGTGACCGAAGCGGTCGCCGAGCTCGAGGAGCAGCGGCGGCTGACTGTTGCCCCCGAAAAGAAGCCCGCGCCCGCCGCCGATCCCGACACCATGCCCGAGCCGGTTATCCCGCTCGAGCTCCTGCGCGAAGCGATCGAGGACCATCGGCTGGTCTTTCACATCGAGCCCATCGTTACCCTGCCGCAGCGCAAGCCCTTCGGCTATGACCTCGTGCCCCGCCTCGTGATGGAGGACGACGAGTTCGCCGACCGCGCCGATTTCATGCCGCGCCATGGCGGCGAGGAAGTGGTCGCGCGGCTCGAAGCCGACGGCATCGACGAAGCGGTGGTGATCGCGCGCCGCTCCAAGACTTCGGGCGCGCCGATCACGCTGTTCGTGCCGCTGTCTCGTGCCTCGCTCGGCAGCGCCAAGGCCGTGGAGTTGATCCTCGCCGCCCTCGACGCCAACCGCGCCATCGCCGGCGCGCTGCTG
Organism: uncultured Devosia sp.; assembly: GCA_964428685.1. Classification (GTDB taxonomy): domain Bacteria; phylum Pseudomonadota; class Alphaproteobacteria; order Rhizobiales; family Devosiaceae; genus Devosia_A. The sequence continues at coordinate 3,290 of CAYRZM010000302.1, forward strand.
TTCTCGGTGGATCAGGCCGAATTCAAGGCGCTCGGCGGCAAGGAGCGCGCTTCGCTCGCCGCCATCGGCAAGATGGGCGTCGGCCTCTCGCTCGCCGGCGCCAACTCGCTGCGCTTCGATTATGCCGAGCTGCAGGGCCTCGGCTTCAAGTCGGTGCGGGTCGATGCGACCCGCTTCCTGCGGCAGCCCGAAAGCTTCACCGATTTCCATGCGGCCGACATCGCCTCCTATGGCCGCCGCTTCGGCATCGAGCTGGTGGCGACCGGCATAATCGACGAGCAGCAGCTGTTGAGCCTGTTCGAGGACGGCATCAGCCTCGCGCAGGGTCCGCATATCGGCGGACCCGGGCCGGTGCGGCCCGATCTCAAGCTCGAGCGGCCGCCCACCGTCGCCCGGGCCGGGACCTGAAGCGTGGCCGCATCGGGACTGGGGGCGCTCTCGCCGGCCTATAACGCTGTTCTGTCCGACGTCTGGGGGGTCATCCATAACGGCGTCGCGGCCTATGCCTCGGCCGTCGAGGCTCTGCGCCGCCACCGCGCGGCCGGCGGGCGGGTCGTGCTCATCACCAACGCGCCCCGCGCCGCGGCGCCGATCGCCGAGATGCTCGACCGCATGGGCGTGCCGCGCGATGCCTATGACGGCATCGTCTCCTCCGGCGATGTCACGCGGGCGATGATCGCGCCCTACAGGGGCCGGGTCATCCACCATGTCGGCCCGCCCAGCTGGGACGACTCGCTCTACGATGGGCTCGGTGTCATCCGCGGGGCGGCCGAGGACGCCGAGGCGGTCGTCGTGACCGACCTCGACGACGACGATGACACCCCGGAAATGTACCGCGAGCGGATGCAGCTCTGGCTCAAGCGGGGGCTGCCGCTGATCTGCGCCAATCCCGACCGTGTGGTCGAGCACGGCGGCCGCATCGTCTATTGCGGCGGCGCGCTCGCCGATCTCTATGAGGCGCAGGGCGGCCGCATCCTTATGGCGGGCAAGCCCTACCGGCCGATCTACGACGCCGCGCTGGCGATGGCCGAGGCCGCCGCAGGCCACGCGCTCGGGCGTGACACGGTGCTGGCCGTGGGCGACAGCGTCCGCACCGACGCCATCGGCGCCGCCAATGCCGGCATCGATCTGTTCTTCGTGACGGGGTCCATCCACGCGGCCGATTTCGCCCCGACGGGCGCACCCGATCCGGCGGCGGTCGAAGCCCTCGTCGCCCCGTCGGGCGCGCGGCTCGTCGGCTTTGCGCCGCGCCTTGCGTGGTAGGCGGTTTCTTGCGAGAAGCCGCCGATCGTGATGCAGGCGGCGCATGACCAGCTTCCATAGGCTCGACGGCCTCGACAATGTCCCCGCTTCGCTCCGGGGCGCGATGGTGGCGATCGGCTCGTTCGACGGTGTCCATCGCGGCCATCAGGCCGTGCTCGACCGGCTCAAGGCGCAGGCGAGGGCCCGCAACGTGCCGGCGCTGATGCTCACCTTCGAGCCGCATCCGCGCGACGTGTTTGCGCCCGCGCCCTTCATGTTCCGGCTGACGCCGCCCGACACCAAGGCCCGGCTGGCGGCGGCGCTCGATCTTGACGGCATCGTGCTGATGCCGTTCAGCCGCGACCTCAGCATGGTCGAGGCGGAGGATTTCGTCGCCCGGTTCCTGGTCAAGGCACTGCGCGTTTCGGGTGTGGTCGTCGGGGCCGACTTCCATTTCGGACACAACCGGCGCGGCACGCCGGATTTCCTCCGCACCGCGGGCGCGATCCACGGCTTCTCGGTGGACATTCTCGAGCTGCTACCCGAGGCGGGCGAGGTCGTTTCGTCCTCGCGCATCCGCGAAGCGCTCAAGGCCGGCGACGTGCCGCTTGCCAACGGCCTCCTCGGCTACCACTGGTTCTTCGGTGGTGAAGTCGTGAAGGGCGACCAGCGCGGCCGCCTGCTCGGCTTCCCGACCGCCAATCTTGCCACGGGCTCGACCTTCGGCCCTGCGCAGGGCGTCTATGCCGTGCGCGCCCGGCTGGGCGAGCGCCTGCTCGACGGCGTTGCGAGCTACGGCAAGCCGATGTTCGACAACGAGCTGCCGCCGTTCGAGACCTTCCTCTTCGATTTCGATGCCGACATCTATGGCCGCTACCTCGAGATTGCCCTCGTCGACCACATTCGCGGGCAGGAGATGTTCAAGCATCTCGACGAGCTGATCGCCGCCATCGGCCGCGACAGCCGCAGCGCCCGCGCGGCGCTCGGCCAGTGCGGACCGCTCGGCGAGCTCGACAAGGCGCTGGGCTTCTTCGACTGACGGCGCTTCCCGAGGCCGTTTGCGCGCCCGGCGCATTCCGGCTAAAAGCCCGCGCAATCCGCCACTTTGCTTGATCCGATGAACGACACCCAAAAGGCCGCGGCCGAGCCCGATTATTCCGCGACCCTTTTCCTGCCCGAAACCAGCTTCCCCATGCGCGCCGGCCTGCCCGAGCGCGAGCCCGGCTGGCTGAAACGCTGGGAGGAGATGGATCTCTACGGCATGCAGCGCCAGCTGATGGCCGGCAAGCCGCTGTTCACCCTCCACGACGGCCCGCCCTACGCCAACGGCAACATCCACATCGGCCACGCGCTCAACAAGATCCTCAAGGACCTAGTCACGCGCTCGATGAACATGCTCGGCTACAACTCGGCCTATGTGCCGGGCTGGGACTGCCACGGCCTGCCCATCGAGTGGAAGATCGAGGAGCAGTACCGCGCCAAGGGGCAGGACAAATCCAGGGTCGAGATCAACGAGTTCCGCGCCGAGTGCCGCAACTTCGCGCAATACTGGGTCGACACCCAGCGTGAGGAGTTCAAGCGGCTCGGTGTGACCGGCGACTGGGCCAACCCCTATCTGACGATGAGCTTCGACGCCGAGGCGCAGATTGCCCGCGAGCTGATGAAGCTCGCCGCGTCGGGCCAGCTCTATCGCGGGTCGAAGCCGGTGATGTGGAGCGTGGTCGAGCGCACGGCGCT
>CAYRZM010000303.1:0-1895 GCA_964428685.1 uncultured Devosia sp.
GAGGATCAGCGGCCAGTAGGTGAGGATGAGGTTCATGCCCCCTCGCCGATCGCGTGCAGCACCACCTGCCGCCGGTGCGGCCGCGTGCGGTGCTCGAAGAGATAGATGCCCTGCCACGTGCCGAGCACTGCCCGGCCATCGACGAAGGGGATGCCGATGGAGGTCTGGGTCAATGCGGCCTTGATGTGCGCCGGCATGTCGTCCGGCCCCTCCGTGCGATGGACGATCCAGTCCATGCCCTCGGGCACGAGCTGGCGGAAGAAACCGAGCAGGTCGGTCTTCACATCGTCGTCGGCGTTTTCCTGGACCAGCAATGAGGCAGAGGTGTGCCGGCAGAACGCCGTTACAAGCCCCGTATCGAGCCTGCTTTCCGCCACCAAGCGGTTGAGATCGCGGGTGAATTGATAAAGTCCCGGACCGGCGGTTGAAATTTCGATGTTCTGCACGATCTGTCGCATTCGCGGGTTACGGCTAGCACGCGCACAGCAGCGATGGAACCGATCGCGAAGCTGTGACGTTGCCGGGCCTGAGCGGGGACTGTCGACTGAGAAGGTCTTCCGGATCATTCACATCCGGTTCAGCAGGACAGCGTCACTTCCTCTCCCTTTGACCCCAAACCAAGGAAACCCATCATGAGCTTCCGAACCTGGCTTCTGACCGGAACCAGCATCGGCCTGCTCGCACTGTCGCCGCTCAGCGCGGCGCGCGCGCAGGACGCCAACAATCCAGACCTGCAGGCCGCCTTCCAGGCCTACCAGGCCGACCAGAGCGACGCCAACAAGCAGAAGCTCGCCGACGCCTGCACCGCGGCCGGCTTCGCCAGCCTCGACGACTGCATCGCGGCCCTGACGGGCCAGAAGGCGGTCGAGGAGCAGGCACCAGCCTCGAGCGAAGAGCCGGCTCCGGCTCCGTCGTCGGAAGCCCCTGCCCCGGCTCCGTCGGCGGAAGCCGCCCCGGCTCCGGCCCCCTCGTCCGAGGCGGCGCCCGCCGCCACCTCGTCCGAAGAACCGGCACCCGCGGCCGCGCCCGCATCGTCCGAAGCCGCAACGCCCGCCAGCCCGGCTTCGGCCGCACCGGCGCCCGCGTCCGAAACCCCTGCGTCGAGCGCCGCTCCGGCCGGGAACGGCAACGTGCTCGCCAAGCTCCAGGCCGCGGTCGATGCCTACAACAAGGGCGTCGCGCAGCTGACGGCCGGTAAGAAAGGCGCGCAGAAGCAGATCGACCAGGCCAAGGCCAAGATCGACAGCATCTGCTCGACCGCCGGCTTTGCCGACACCGACACCTGCCTCGCCCAGTTCGGCCTGACCCTCGCCCCGCTGCCAGGCCAGCCGGCCGCGGCGCCCGCGTCCTCGGCTGAGGCCGCTCCGGCGTCGTCCGCCGAAGCCGCTCCGGCGGCATCGTCGGAAGCGGTTCCCGCTGCCTCGTCGACGCCCGAAGTGAGCCCCGCATCGTCGGCGCCGCAGGAAGAAGCCTCCTCCGTGCCCCCGGTCAGCGAGCTGCCCGAGGCGAGCGAGGCGGTGACGCCGAGCGCGGTCGAAGTTCTGCCGTCGGACGTTTCGGCGGAAGCCGCGCCGATCCTCGACAGCGCCAAGGACCAGCAGAATACGGCAAGCGCCCCGGCTTCGGCCGAGCCCGACCAGTCGAGCGCCGCCTCGAGCTCGGTCGAGCCCCCGCCGCCGGCCGCACCCGCCGGTCCGCCCCCCAAGAGCGACCAGCAGGCCCAGTCCGACATCCAGCCCCCGCCCAAGGCCGACCAGTCGACCCAGACGGAAAAGGGCAAGCCCAAGCCGGCCGACTTCACCTTCGTGCAGCCGACGCCGCCGCCGAACACGCCCGACGTCAAGGTGCTGCAGCAGCCCAAGAACGACAAGGGCGGGTTCGTCTTCCAGATCGGG
>CAYRZM010000304.1:0-3726 GCA_964428685.1 uncultured Devosia sp.
GAACGAGGCCGGTAGGCGTGAGGGATCGTCCCCTTGCGAGGTTTGGGCTTAACGCTGGCGGCAGGACTCGCCAGCCTGAACCCCACTCCGAAATCCTGCCGCTCCCGGGACGGTACGTCCCATAAACAGTCCCCAGGGGCGCATCCGTCCCGGGAGCGCTGTCCACCTTGCAACCGATCCGGGGCACCGGAGGATAATGTCTGCCTCGCATCAGCCGCCTTGAATTTGCGCCGATTGTCCCGCATATGCGGCGCATACGCTTCGCTACCGTCTCGCGCTGTGACGGCCCGGTTCGCCGGTCCTTGATCTCCTGAGAAAGTTTTCGAACGTCGCCGGCGGGCATCCCGCCCCCGGAATTCGCCTTTCAAGGACCCAAAATGACCGAAGGCACCGTCAAGTTCTTCAACACCACCAAAGGCTTTGGCTTCATCCAGCCGGACACCGGCGGCAAGGACGCATTCGTCCATATCTCCGCCGTCGAGCGCTCGGGCCTCACCACCCTCTCCGAGGGCCAGAAGGTGAGCTACGAGCTCGAGACCGGCCGCGACGGCAAGCAGTCCGCCGTCAAGCTCAAGGCGCTCTGAGCGCCGCACCGACAAGCGAAGAAAGGGCCCTCCGGGGCCCTTTTGTCCGCCCCCACACTTCAGCCTTGACTTAAGTATCGGCGCCCGGTTACTTAATCCTGTGCTTAAGTGATGATCCGCGGGGACGCGATGTCGATTCCCTTCCCCGCCGTTCGTCAACGGCGCATGATCAGCGCGGAGGGATCGGATATGGAACGCAATTACGGCTGGGTCGTCGTCGCTGCCGGGGCGGTCATCACCTGCGTGGCGATGGGCGCGCTGTTCGCCCTGCCCGTCTACCAGACCCCGATGGCGCAGGACACCGGCTGGGCCCGCGCAGGCATCGCCGGCGCCATGACCATCGGCTTCATCACCATGGGCATCGCCGGCTTCTTCTGGGGCGCCATCAGCGACCGGATCGGCGCGCGGCCGGTGCTGATCATCGCCTCGGTGCTGCTGGGGGGTGGGCTCGTGCTCGCCAGCCAGGCCCCAAACCTCCTCGTCTTCCAGTTTGCCTATGGCGGCCTCGTCGGTGCCGCCGGCAGCGCCTTCTTCGCCCCGCTGATCTCGGCCACGGTGGGCTGGTTCGACAAGAACCGCGGCCTCGCCGTGTCCCTCGTGTCGGTCGGTGGCGGCGTTGCGCCGATCGTCCTCACGCCGCTCGCGGTGGTCCTCACCCAGACCTACGGCTGGCGCTTCGCGATGATGAGCATCGCCATCGGCGCGCTGGTCATTCTGGTGCCCACCTGCCTGCTCATCCGCCGTCCAGCTGTGCTGGACGCAGCGCCGGCGCCGGCCGGCGTCCGTGCAGACCCCGCCAGGACGCCGCTCGGCACCGCCCTCGCGGCATTGCGCACGCCGCAATTCATTGTCCTCGCTGCAACCTTCTTCTTCTGCTGCGGCGCCCACTCCGGCCCGATCTTCAACACCGTGGCCTATGCCGCCTTCTGCGGCATCGCTCCGCTGGCCGCCGCCAGCGTCTATGGCGTTGAGGGCATCGCCGGCCTGGTGGGCCGCGTTGTCTTCGGATTGCTGTCGGACCGCTTCGGGCCGCGGCGGATCATCGTCGCTGGGCTCGCGTTGCAGGCAATCGGCATCTACAGCTACATCTACGTCTCGCAGCTCCAGCATTTCTACATACTCGCCGTCGCGCTGGGCATGGTCTATGGCGGCGTGATGCCGCTCTACTCGGTGCTGGCGCGCGAATATTTCGGGCAGCGCATCATGGGGACCGTGCTGGGTGCGGCCACCATGGTCTCGAGCTTCGGCATGGCGCTCGGCCCAATCGCCGGTGGCTGGATCTTCGATACCTACGGCAGCTATCAGTGGCTTTACATTTCTTCGGCCGGCATCGGCCTTGTCGCGGCGGCCATGGCCCTCGCTTTCCCACCCCCCAAAAAGCCGGCCGACGCAGAAACCGTCGCGCTGCAGCCCGCCTGACCATCTGTGATCGCCCTGCCTAGCGGCCGTCATATCCGGCTGCTAGGCGTTCGCTTACAATCGGAGGAAAATCCATGTCGAGCCGCCTCAATCCGTATCTGAGCTTCAAGAACAACGCCCGCGCCGCCATGGACTTCTACAAGTCGGTGTTCGGGGGCGATCTGGTCGTCAGCACCTTCGGCGACTACGGATCGCAGGATGGCGCCGAAAAGGACAAGGTCATGCATTCCCAGCTGGAAACGCCGAGCGGATTCACCCTGATGGGGTCGGACACGCCGGCGCGCATGGGCGAGCCGAGCCCCAACGGATCGGTCTCGCTGTCCGGCGACGACGAGGCGGCGCTCAAGGGCTACTGGGACAAGCTCAGCAAAGGCGCGACCATCACGATGCCGCTCGAGAAGGCCCAGTGGGGCGACAGTTTTGGAATGCTCCAGGACAAGTTCGGCGTCAGCTGGCTCGTGAATATTTCCGGCAAAAAGTAACCGCGGGCCGTTCCCTCGACGCTGCGGCCGCCCCGTCGTATGACGGAGCGGGGGGACGGGGCATGGACGCACTCAGCGAGCGCATCGCCGCTCAGCAGCCGGCTGAGATGGCGACACCGGCCGGACGCGAGCCAACCGCGCGCAACCGGGAGCTCGACGGCATCCGCGGCTGGGCCGCGCTCGCGGTCATCTGCCAGCACCTCGTCATAAACACCTTCGCCTCCTACGTCCCCGCCCTCAACCTGCTGCCGCGAACGTTCCACGACGGGTCGTTCGCGGTGCTGATCTTCTTCGTCCTGTCCGGGGACGCGCTTACAGCGCGGTTCCTACAGACCGGCGAGCTGGGCAGCATCCGCAAGCTGGCGCTCACGCGCTACTTCCGCCTCGAGGGGCTGATACTCTTTTCGTGCGCGTTGATGTTTGCCTTGGCCGCTGCCGGCCTCGCACCGCACCGCGAGGCGGCCGCCCTGATCGGCAACAGCGAATGGTTTGGAACGTCGCTCGACTTCCCGCTAAGCTTGCCGTCGATGCTTTGGTACGCACTCGTCAAGGTCTATCGCGAGTTCGGCTGGACCCAGGAGGACTCCTACAATCCGTTCCTCTGGACGATGTCCATTGAGCTTCTCGGATCGTTCCTGCTCTTTGCATATTGCTTTGTTCTTGCCGGGCTGCGCCGCCGGGTATGGCCAACAGTGGCCGTGATGCTGTTGAGCGTGTTCGTCAACGATTACGCGCCGGCGTTCTTTCTCGGCATGCTGGTGGGAATGGCACGTTCGAGAGGTATCTTCGACCGACAGTTGCAAGACCGACGCTGGCAGATCGCTTCATTGCTCATCGTGGCCGTCATCCTCGTCGCGGACAGCATCGGGCAGGAGATGGGCTACGCCCTTCGGGGCCTGCTGGGCGCAGCGCTGATCTGGTGCGTCGGATCAAACGTGATCCTGAAACGCGCGCTCACCGCGCCACTTTCGCGCTTCCTTGGCCGTATCTCGTTCCCGCTCTACGCCATGCAGTTCGTGGTGGTGATGTCACCGACAGCTCTTGCCCTGGTCACCCTCCAAAATGCGGGATGGCTGAACACGCAAACCGCCTTGGCAACGATGGCCGGCAGCTTCGTCCTGATGATCGTCCTCGCCTGGCTCGTCGCCGCGGCAGAGCAGCGGTATCTCGCGTTCCTGTCGCGCGCGGCGGACCGGCTGCTGCAGTCCGCCAGATGAGCGCGATGGAACCCGACAAGGCCG
>CAYRZM010000305.1:0-9101 GCA_964428685.1 uncultured Devosia sp.
AAGCCCTGTGTGCCTACCTGTTGCAACTCGCGTCCTCCACCATCCAGGTGACCAGCTCCTCGAACGAGTGACCCGCGACGCGGGCCTGCTCGGGAACCAAAGAAGTCCCGGTCATACCTGGCTGGGTGTTAATCTCGAGGCAGACGAGCTCGCCGTCCTCCCCTGCCCGATCGTTGAAGCGGAAATCCGTCCGCGATACGCCCCGGCACCCAAGCGCAGCATGCGCCTTGAGCGCCATCTTCTGCACTTTGTCGTAAATTTTCGGTTGAACGGGCGCGGGAACGATGTGGCGGGAACCGCCGGCGGCGTATTTCGCCTCGTAATTGTAGAAGGCGAGGTCGGTGACGATCTCGGTCACCCCGAGCGCCACGTCGCCCATCACCGCGCAGGTGAGCTCGCGGCCGGGGATATAGCGCTCGACCATCAGGACCTCGCCGCCCTTCCAGTCGGCACCGAGAATTTCCTGCGGCGGATGCTCCTGGCCGGCTTTGATGATGAAGATGCCGTTCGACGAGCCGTCGGCGACGGGCTTCACCACATAGGGCGGCGGCATCACGTGCGACCTTCCGACTTCCGCCCGCGTCGCGATCACGTGGTCGGTGACGGGAATACCGGCCGCCCTGAACATGATCTTGGCTTGATGCTTGTCCATCGCCAGCGCCGAGGCCAGCACGCCCGAATGCGTGTAGGGGATGCGCAGGAATTCGAGCACGCCCTGGATCGTCCCGTCCTCGCCGTAGCGGCCGTGGAGCGCGTTGAAGATGACGTCGGGCTTGAGCTCGCGCAGGCGCTCGGCGACGTCGTAGCCCACGTCGACCTCGGTCACCGTGAAGCCGGCATTGCGCAGCGCCTGCGCACACGCGCGGCCCGAGCTCAGCGACACTTCGCGTTCGTTGGAGATTCCGCCCTTGAGGACGGCGACGTGCCTCGCCATCACACCGCTCCGGTGAACGGCGCGCGGTCCATGAACTCGCGAACCTCATGGCCGGGGATGAAGTGACCCATGCGGCGCACTTCCCAACGAAGCTCGATCCCGTGGGTGTCACGCACCTTCTGCCGGATCGCCTCGCCCACGCTCTCGACCTCGAACGCATCGGCTTCGCCGGTGTTGATCAGGAAATTCGAGTGCATCTCGCTCATCATCGCACGGCCGAAGGTGAAGCCGCGGCCCCCCGCTTCGTCGATCAACTTCCAGCTGGACTGGCCGTCGGGATTCTTGAAGGTCGAGCCGGCCGTCTTGGCCTTGGTCGGCTGCGTGCTTTCGCGCCGCTCGGTGACCGTTCGCATCTCTTCGAGAATCTTCTGGGCGTCGCCGGCAAAGCCCTGATACGTGCCGGACACGAACACCGCCCCGCGCGGCCCGTTGGACTTGCGGTAGCGATAGCCCATGTCGGCGTGGCTCAGCGTGACGATCTCGCCATTGCGGAGCACCGCGCGCAGCTCGACCATCCGGTCCATCGTCTCGGTCTTGTAGCAGCCGGCGTTCATGTAGAGCGCGCCGCCGATGCCGCCCGGGATACCGCGATAGAACCAGAGTCCATCGATACCCGCCTCGGCCGCCGCGGTCGCGACCTTCACGTCGGGCACGGCGGCGCCGGCACGCACCCGATGGCCATCGAGGATGTCGATCGCGCCGAACCCCTTGGCCGGCAGCCGGATCACCACGCCGTCGAGGCCCCCGTCGCGGATCAAGAGGTTCGAGCCGAGACCGATGACCGTGACCTTGATGCTTTCCGACAGGTGCCGGAGAAAGAAACTGAGATCGTCCTCGTCCGCAGGGCGGAAGAACAGCTGCGCCGGACCACCGACCCGCAGCGTCGTCATCTCGCCCAGCATCTGGTTCGGGATCAGCTGGCCACGCACGTCGGCAGTCCAGCCTCCGAGTGTCGGCAGCAGATCGGGCCAGAGCTTCGCTTCAGTGATCATGCGGGCTCGGGCTCCTTGCCCAGAAGCTTGCCCAGGTCGCCCGGCAGGGCCGCGGCCCATTGCGTGATGTTGCCCGCCCCCAGCATCACCACATAGTCACCATCGGCGACGCGGCTCGCGAGCAGGGGCGCCAGCGCTTCGGGGCGATCGATCACGCGGGCGTCGCGATGGCCACGGGCCTTGAGCCGCGTCACCAGTTCCTCGTGCGTCACGCCCTCGATCGGCTGCTCGCCCGCGGCATAAACCGGCGCGACAATCACCGTGTCGGCATCGTTGAAGGCCGTCGCGAAATCGTTGAACAGGTCGTGGAGCCGTGTGTAGCGGTGCGGCTGCACCACCGCGATCACGTCTCGCCGCGTCGACTGCCGCGCCGCCTTGAGCACGGCCGCGATCTCGACCGGATGATGCCCATAGTCGTCGATCACCGTGACACCGCCCACCACGCCGGTTCGGGTGAAACGCCGCTTCACTCCCGAGAACGCAGCGAGCCCCTTGCGGATGGCTTCCGCCGGCACTTTGAGCTGATCGGCAACGGCGATCGCCGCCGTGGCATTGAGCGCGTTATGCTCGCCGGGCATCGGCAGGGTCAGGCCCTCGATACGCAGATGCGTCATGCGGATCCGGTCGCGGATTTCGACCGCAAAGTGGCTCGCGCCGTCGCGGATTTCGAGGTCCATCAGCCGCACATCGGCCTGCGGATTGCGGCCGTAAGTGATGACACGCCGGTCGCGCACGAGCCCGACCATTTCCTGCACGACGGGGTGATCGGTGCACATCACGGCAAAGCCGTAGAACGGCACGTTCTCGACGAAGTTGAGGAAGCCCTGCTTGACGTTCTCGAACGTCTGGTAGTGGTCAAGATGCTCGGGATCGATGTTGGTGACGATGGCCACATCCGCCGGCAGCTTGACGAAGGTGCCGTCGCTCTCGTCGGCCTCGACCACCATCCACTCGCCGTCGCCGAGCCGAGCATTGGTGCCGTAGGCGTTGATGATACCGCCGTTGATGACGGTGGGGTCGTAGTTCGCGGCGTCGAGCAGGGTCGCAACCAGCGTCGTCGTCGTCGTCTTGCCGTGCGTTCCGGCGATTGCAACGGCGTTCTTGAAGCGCATGATCTCGGCGAGCATTTCGGCGCGCCGCACCACCGGCAATCCACGCGAGCGTGCCGCGGCGAGCTCGGGATTGCCCTTCTTGATCGCGGAGGAGATGACGACGACGGCAGCGTCGCCGAGATTCTCCGCCGAATGGCCGACCTTGACGTCGAAGCCCATGTCGCGCAGGCGCTGCACATTGGCGCTCTCGGCCGTGTCGGACCCGTGCACCTTGTAGTTCTGGTTGTGCAGGATTTCGGCGATGCCGCTCATGCCGATGCCGCCGATGCCGACAAAATGCACCGGGCCGATATTGCGCGGCATCTTCATGCCTTGGCTCCCCTCACCAGACCCTCGGCCAGATCGGCCAGCTTTTCGACCGCACTGGGCTGCCCGAGCGATTTGGCCGCTGCCGCCGCAGCCGTCAATGCCGGAATGTCGCCGAAAAGCGTCAGGAGGCGATTGGCCAGAGATGGTGGCGAAAGCGTGGCCTGTTCGACGATCCAGCCGGCTCCTGCGGCTTCCATGACCTGCGCGTTGTTCTTCTGGTCGCCGTCGATCGAACCCGGCAGCGGCACGAGGATCGCCGGGCGGCCCAGCACGGTAAGTTCGGCGACCGTCGACGCACCGGCCCGGCCGATGACGAGGTGAGCGGCAGCCATGCGCTCGGGGAGGTCAGTGAAGAACGGCTGCAGTTCGACGGCTACGTGCGCCTGCCGATAGATTTCGGCGACGCGATCGAGGTCTTCCGTCCGGCACTGCTGCACGACCCGCAGCCGGTGCCGCATCGCTTCGGGCAATTCGGCAATCGCCGGCGGCACCATCTTGCCCAGGATGCTCGCCCCCTGGCTGCCGCCGAACACCACGAGGCGAAGCGGATCGTTCGGCCCCGCCGATGGATACGGTGTCGCGGCGATCGCACGAACCCTGTCGCGCACCGGATTGCCGGTGACCTCGGTTTTCCCGGCAAACGCAGCCGCGTATTGGGTGCGTCCAAAACTGAGGGCGATGCGCGTAGCGAACCGGCCCAGGGCGCGGTTGGCGCGTCCCATCACCGCGTTCTGCTCGTGCAGCAGCCCGGGCACGCCGCGCAGGCGGGCCGCGAGGAACGGCGGGAACACCGGGTAGCCGCCGAAGCCGACGACGGCGTCGGGCCGGATGCCACCGAGTTTGCCCCACGCCACCATCGTTCCCCAGAGCAGCCGAAATGCCGCGGCGGTGAACTTCAGAGGGTTGCGGACCGACGGCGTCGCGGAAGGGATGAGATGGACCTCGCGCGCCGGGAAGGCGTCGCCGTAGCTCTCCGCGCGATGATCGGTCATCAGTTGGATGACGTGGCCGCGGCGGCGCAGCTCCTGCGCCAGCGCCATGGCCGGGAAGAGATGCCCTCCCGTGCCCCCGGCCATCAGCACGAAGGTGCTCATTCCGCCGGAACGGCCGGTGTCGCGCTCGATCGATAGGGCGGCAGGCCGGTCGCCATGCGCTCCTCGGGACGCTTGCGGGTGAGCGCCAGCATCAGGCCCATGCCGAAGGCGATGGCAATGGTCGAGGTGCCACCGTAGCTCACGAAGGGCAGCGTCATGCCTTTCGGCGGGATCAGGTTGAGGTTCACGGCCAGGTTGATGGCGCATTGCAGCCCGAACTGCAACGCCAGCGTCGAGACCGCGAGCCGCGCAAACAGCGTCTGCTGCTGCTGCGCCCCCGACATCGCCCGCAGCACAATGAACACGATGAGCGCCACGAGGCAGAGGCAGAAGAGCAGGCCGAACTCGCCGGCCGCCGCCGAGAACACATAATCAGCGTGGGCGTCGGGGATCACCTTCTTGGCCATCGACTCTCCCGGGCCCCGCCCGAACCATCCGCCTTCGAGCAGCGAATTGAGCGCCTTGTCCACCTGGTAGGTGTTGCCACCTTCGGGATTGATGAAGGCATCGACGCGCTTGGCGAAGTGCGGGAAGACGTAATAGGCGCCGAACAGGCCGGCGATCCCGACGCCGAACAGGCCGACGATCAAGAACCACGAGATCCCCGAGAGGAACAGAAGGCCCGCCCAGGTCGACAGGATCAGCGCCGTCTGCCCGATGTCGGGCTGGAGCAGCAGGCCGCCCACGATCGACAGCATGATGAGCGTGGCGAAGATGCGCGCGGGGATTCCCTTGTGCTGCATGCTCTCCGAGAACAGCCACGCGCCGATGACCGCGAAGGCGGGCTTCACGAACTCCGACGGCTGGATGGTGTTGCCGGCGAACGAAACCCAGCGCTTGGCGCCTTTGACTTCGACGCCGAGCTTGAGCGTCAGCCACAGCATGATGACCGATACGATCAGCACCCCGAGCGCAACGAACCGCGTCTGCCGGTGGCTGAGGAACGATGTGGCGAACAGCACCGGCAGGGCCAGCACGTCGAACATCGCCTGTCGGATGATGAAGTGCCAGGGCGAGAGCCCGAGCCGCTCCGCAACCGGCGGACTGGCGGCAAAGCTCAGCACCATGCCGACGGCCATCAAGAGGATCAGCGCCGACAGCAATTGCTTGTCGATCGTCCACCACCATTCGGCGATGGGGGTCTTGCGATCCCGTGCGAACATGGCTGTGTCGCCGCCGCCGGCGGCTCCCTGACGATCGGAAGCCTCAGTCTAGCGGGCGGATGGTGAACAAGGCGTCACCGGCCTCGCGTTCTGCAACTCAGCGGAGCTTGAGCTCGCTGAGGCCGATTAGAGCCAGCACGAAGCTGATGATCCAAAAGCGGATCACCACCTGGCTTTCCGTCCAGCCCATCATCTCGAAATGATGGTGGATGGGCGCCATCTTGAACACCCGCTTGCCGGTGAGGCGGAACGACAGGACCTGAACGATCACCGACACCGTCTCGAGGACGAACAGCCCGCCCACGATGGCCAGCACGATCTCGTGCTTGGTGGCGACCGCGATCGTGCCGAGGGCCCCGCCAAGCGCCAGTGAGCCGGTGTCGCCCATGAAGATCTGTGCCGGGGGCGCGTTGAACCAGAGGAATCCGAGTCCCGCCCCGATCAATGCGCCGCAGACCACGGCCAGCTCTGCCGTCCCCGGTATGTTGTTGATCAGCAGATATTCAGAGAATCCGGCCGAGCCGACGAGATAGGCGATGAGCCCGAAGCAGGCGGCCGCCACCATGACCGGCACGATGGCGAGGCCGTCGAGGCCGTCGGTGAAGTTCACCGAGTTGCCGGCACCCACGATGATGAACCCTGCAAAGATGTAGAAGAAGTACCAAAGCGGAATGCCGCTGCCCTTCACGAACGGGATCATCAGCGAGTGCGCCACCTTGGGATCGGCGAACGTGCTCATGACGTAGGCGGCGATCAGCGACACAATGGCTTCGATGGCCAGCCGCTGCCAGCCCGAAAAGCCCTTGTGCGACATCCGTTTGACCTTGAGGTAATCGTCGTAAAAGCCGATCGCGCCAAAGCTTATCGTGACGAACAGGACGACCCAGACATAGCCATTGGCGAGGTTCGACCAGAGCAGGGTCGAGATCACCGTGCCGGCGAGGATCATCAGCCCGCCCATCGTGGGCGTGCCCTTCTTGGTCAACAGGTGCCCCTGCGGCCCGTCTTCGCGGATGGGCTGGCCCCCGCCCTGCCGCACGCGCAGTGCCGCGATGATCTGCGGCCCGAACAGGAACACGAAGAACAGCGCGGTCACGACGGCGCCGGCGGTTCGGAAGGTGATGTAGCGGAAGACGTTGAACGCCGAGAGGCTCTCGCCCAGCTGGCCGAGGAAATACAGCATCCGGTCGCCGTCTCCGTCCCTAGGCTATTGGCCCAAATCGCTCTTTGATCTTGTCGACGAGCAAAGCGAGGCGAACGCCTTTCGATCCTTTGACCATAACAGCGTCGCCATAGGCAAGGCCGCCCAGGATCGTGTCGAGCATGCCGTCGATGTAGCGCGAATGGCCGGAGAGGCGATCCTGCCCCAACTCGTCACCCAGCGCCTCCATCGAGCTGCCGACCAGGAAAATCGACGTGGCGCCAGTCTTGAGCACGGCATTCTTGAGGGATCGGTGGAGATCGGCAGACTGCGCCCCGAGTTCGAGCATGTCGCCGAGGACGAGGACCTTGCGACCCTGGGGCGGGGCCGTGCCGGCGAAGACGTCCATCGCCGCGGTCATCGAGGCGACGTTGGCATTGTAGCTTTCATCGACCAGCAGCAGCGGCCGTTCGGCGGGACCGAGACGCGTGACCTCGCCCCGCCCTTCCGTTGCGCCAAACTCGCCGAGCGCCTTGAGGGCGACATAGCGGTCCACGCCGCAAAGCCGCGCCACCAGCAAAGCGGCGGTCGCGTTCGCCACCATGTGGCGGCCGCGGACGCCGAGATTGAGATCGAACACCTCCGCCCCGTGGGTGACGCGGGCGAAGGTCCGGGCACCGGCGGTCTCGGGCGGACCGATGTGCCAGTCGGCTTCCTCGTCGTAACCGTAGGTGACGACGTGCTCAATACGCGCCTCGCGCGCCTTGGCGAAGAGGACGTGGAGATAGTCGTGGTCGGCATTGAGCACGACCGTCCCGCCGGTCTCGAGGCCGAGAAAGATCTCGGCCTTCGCCTCGGCAATGGCGGTGATCGAGGGGAAGAATTCGAGGTGCGCCGCAGCGACCGTGGTGATGACCGCGACGTGGGGCCGCACCATCTGGGTGAGCGGCGTGATTTCGCCGGCATGGTTCATGCCGATCTCGAACACGGCGTACTGCGCCTCGCGCGGCAAGCGCGCCAGCATCAGCGGCACGCCCCAGTGGTTGTTGAAGCTCTTGATCGACCAGTGCGTCGGCCCCGCCGCGCTCAGCACGGTGCGGATCGCTTCCTTGGTGGTGGTCTTTCCCGCGCTGCCGGTCACCGCCACCACCAGCGCCTTGCTGCGCGCCCGCGCGGCGCGGCCGAGGGCGGCGAGAGCCGCCAGCGTGTCGGGAACGACGATCAGCCGCTCGCCGCCGTGGGTGCGAAACCAGTCCTCGCTGACGATCGCCGCCGTTGCTCCGGCCGCAAGGGCCGCTGCGACATAATCGTGGCCATCGAGCTTGTCGCCCTTGATGGCCACGAACAGCGCGTCGCGGGCGATTTCGCGGCTGTCGATCGAAACCGAATTGAGCGCGCCGTCCGATAGGGTCTCGGCCCGTCCCGCGGTCGCGGCGACGGCTTCGGCGACGGTCCAGAGGGGCTGCATCAGAGGCCTTTCAACGTCTCCACGACCACCTCGTGATCGGAGAAATGATGCTTGGTGGTGCCGACGATCTGATAATCCTCGTGACCCTTTCCGGCAACCAGCAGCACGTCGCCGGGTCCGAGTGCGGCGATTGCCGTCGCGATGGCTTGCCGCCGATCCCCGATTTCCATCGCCTGCGGCGCCGCCGCCATGATTTCGGCCCGGATCGTCTGCCCGTCCTCGGTGCGCGGATTGTCGTCGGTGACATAGACGCGATCGGCAAGGCGCGCGGCGATTTCGCCCATGATCGGCCGCTTGCCCTTGTCGCGGTCGCCGCCCGCGCCGAACACGACATGGAGCTTGTTCCGGGCGTAGGGCCTGAGCGCCCTGAGCGCGCTTTCGAGCGCCACGGGCTTGTGCGCATAGTCGACGAAGATCGCCGCATCGCCACGCTTGCCGACCAGCTCCAGGCGTCCCCGAGCGCCCTTGAGCCCCGACAGGGCCGCAAGCGCCGCGCCTCGGGGTGCGCCGGTGGCGACGGCGAGGCCGAGGGCCACGACCGCGTTGCTCGCCTGGAACGCCCCGGTAAGCGGGAGGTGAAAGGACACCGGCTCGCCGACGAGCCGGCCGGTGACGCGCTGGCCGTAACCTTCGTCGGCCGTCGAGAGATTTTCGAACCAGGCGCCGTCGCGTCCGACGGTCATCAGCGTTGCGCCCCGATGCAGCGCCGCCATCATGAAAGGCTCATGCTCGGCATCGTCGACATTGACGACCGCAGCGCCCCCTTCGGCGATGAGGTCGGTGAACAGGCGGAGCTTGGCATCGCGATAGGCCGCCATGTCGGCGTGGTAATCGAGATGGTCGCGGCTGAGGTTGGTGAAGGCCACCGCCTCGAAGCGGAGGCCATCC
>CAYRZM010000306.1:0-8476 GCA_964428685.1 uncultured Devosia sp.
GTTGATGTAGTCCCACAGCGGCTGCTCCTGGATGCGCCAGGTGTACAGCGTCACTTCGCCCGCAAGGGCCGTCGTGGTCAGAAGGGCGGCGCCGAGAACGCCAGCCGCGATAGCGGAAATGCGCATGCTTTTCTCCCGTGAAACTGGCAATCCAGTTCAATACCTAAGCAATGCCACTTTAGAACCAATTTCGACGATTGCAACGCCTTTGTGGCTTCAATTGGTATTATGCGGGGAGTGGGAGAAGAGACGACCAGGCACAGGCAATGGCCCGGCGAGCTCAGATTTCCCGGCGTCTTGCGGTGCGTACGTCAGGGGCGCCGCCAACTGCAACTGGTGCTAGATTGGACTTGTCGTGTCGCTAGCCGATCCGGCCGCCCAGCTCGTCCTCGACATGCGCGCGGATGATCTCGTCCATGCTCGCTTCGGCCCGGAAACCGAGCGACATTGCGCGCCTTGCGTCGAAGTTCCTGGCCCAGCCGTCGACGATGCGGATGATCGTCTCGTTGGGCTCCTCGCGGATGAGCCGCACCGCCTTGTCGCCCGCGGCACGGCGGAGGGCCTCGATCTCTTCGCCCACCGTCGCCGACAGTCCCGGGGCGTTGACCGTCCGCCGCCAGCCGAGGCGGCTCGAGTCCATCTCGGCCGCATGCATCAGGAATCCGATGGCGGCGCGCGGGCTCGCAAACCAGTGGCGCACGTCCCTGCTCACCGGCAGCACCGCCTCCTGCCCGCTCAGCGGCTCGCGCAGGATGTTGGAGAAAAATCCCGACGCCGCGGCGTTCGGCTTGCCGGGCCGCACCACGATCGTCGGCAGCCGGATGCCCACACCATCGACGAACCCCTTGCGCGAATAGTCGTTGAGCAGCAGCTCGCAGATCGCCTTCTGGGTGCCGTAGCTGGTGAGCGGCGTCGAAAAGAACTCATCGCCGATCGCCTCCGGAAACGGCGCGCCGAACACCGCGATGGACGACGTGAAGACCAGCCGCGGCAGGTAGGGCGACTTCAGACCTTCCTGGCGGATCGCCTCGAGCAGCAGCCGCGTGCCGTCGAGATTGATGCGGTACCCTTTGTCGAAATCCGCCTCTGCCTCCCCAGAGACGATGGCGGCGAGATGAAAGACGAGATCGGGGCGGGCCGCGACGAGGCCGCTCGCTGCCCCGGGCGCGCTCAGGTCCACGGCCAGGCTCTCCGCCTTCCCATTGAACGTGGGGCTGTCGGCCTTGACCACGTCCGCCAGAGTCAGCCGCTCGATCGGCCGGGCCCCGACGGCGCCGGCCTTGACCAGGGCCTGCGTGAGCTTGCGCCCGATCATGCCGGCCGCGCCGATGATGAGAATGTGCACCTGTGCCTCCGAAGTCGCGCCGGACCTTACCCGGCTACGGCGAGGGTGCAAGCGGTTTGGGACCGAGCGAGCCGATGAACTGGGAGAGCGTCGGGATCATCTGCGCAAACACCGACGCATCCGGGGCCCCGTGCGCTGCAAGCGTCGCTTGCGCCTCGGTCGCCGTGTCGAGCGCCTGCTGCAGGCGCGGCAGGTCGTGGGACGGCACCGCCGTCTTGAGCAGCGTCGAGACCATATAGAGCTCGAGCCGTCCCCAGGCGGCGACATCGGAAGCGGGTGTCAGCACCGCTTCCGCGGCCTTGTAGGCGGCAACCGCCTTGTCCACCGATGCGGGATCGTGATCGTAGTCCACTCGGTCGGCCCAGACATTGCCGAGCTTGGTTTCGAGTTCTGCCCATTCCCCCGGCGATTGCGCCTGCGGCGTCAGCGTCAGTGACTGCTGCAGCAGGTCGGTCGCCTCCAGAAGCGGTGCCGGATCTTTGATCAGCCCTGCATAGTTGCGCAGGGTCGCTGCGAGATTGCCGGCCGAGATCGACCATTGCACCGGGGTCTTGTCGCGGTCGTGCACCTCGAGCACTCCGCGATACGCGTCCGCCGCCGATTTGAGGTCCTCGGCAGAGCTGGTGAGCTTCGCCCGTTCTGAGAGGGCACCGGCGAGCGTGTGCTCGATGAGGGCCCATTCGAGCGGATTGAGCTCGCGCGGCAGCGCCACGACAGCGCCCTGCAGCGTGGTCACCACCTCCGAGAGGATGCCCACCGACTTATCGCGCGCCGCGACGACTTCGGGCAGGTTGTCGGCGTCGTTGTTGCCGGCTTCGATCGCCGCGGTCTGTGCGTCGTCGGTTGCAGCATAGATGGCATGCGCCAGCTCGATCTGCGCGCCGCCCCGATTGCTTTCCGCGGTGGCCCAGCGCACTGGGCTCGAGTCTCGCGTATAGACTTCAAGCGCCGCATCAAACGCGGCGATCGACTGGCCGAGAGTCTGCTGGTCGTCGGTCAGCGAGCCGACGTCGAACAGCGCGTTCCCGAGGTTGTTCTCGGCCGCCGCCCAGCGGTCGGGCAAGGCGCTGCGGGTTTCGACCGTCAGCGCGTCGCCGAACGCCGCGACCGCCTGGTTGAGGATCGATGCATCGCCGAGCCGCGCCCCCAGCAGGGCCTGCGCCTGTCCCATGCGATCGCGGATGCGCCCCCAGTTGCTCGCATCGGACTGTTGGGGTGCCAGTGCCAGTGCGTCGGAATAGACGGCCAGCGCATCCTGCAGCGCGCCGTTGTCGGCAACATAATAGCCCTGGTCGGTCAGCGCATCGCCCTCGTCGATCTTGTAGGTCAGCGCCACGCTCGCATCGAGGTCCTTGGTCGCCTCGAACGCCTTTCCATAAAGCTCGGCGGCGTGGCGATGATCGAAGTTGAGCGAAGCCGTCAACGCACCGATCGCATATGTCGATGCCAGATCGAGGATATCGGTCTTGATCTGTCTGGCCTCCGCCAGCTTCTCGCTGAGCAGCGTATCCGCGCGCGCCGACGCCTGGTCGCGGTACTTGAGCGCCAGCGCCATCGCCCCCTCGGATTCCGCCTCGTCGGCGAGTTTGCCGAACCGCTGCAGGTCAGGGTCCGAGCTCACCGGCCGCAGCGGGCTGGCCATCTGCTCCCTGAGCTTTTCCGCCCCCTTCTGCAGCTGCTGCTGGAGATCGCCATTGTCGTCCGTGGCCTTGATCCCGAGCACCTCGAGCATGCCGTAAAGCGCATCGAGCGGCACCTTTTCCTCGCCCGCGAGCGACTCGATATATTTCTGCGTCGCCGGCGGCGTGTCCGCGATCGACAGCAAGAGCTTCCGCCGCCCGTCCTGGATCGCCGCCTGGTCGGCATCGCCGGACGCTGGGGGCTGGCCGAAGGTCAGCACGCGTCGCAGCGACGAGTTCACCCACGGCAGTTGCCGCGAGCCAGTCTTGAGGTAGACCTCCTCGCTCACCATCGTCATCACATCGCCGAACGAATAGTCGTCGGCGCCCAGATGTTTGAGCAGGGCCGCGGCATAAGGGGAGTTCGCATCGCCCGGGGCGCCGTCGAGAGCCGGCTCGCCCGGACTCGCGGCAAAGCCGATGACGATGCCGAGTCCCGGATTGGCCGGCGCCAGCGACTTGCCTACGGCCGCCGGGCCGCGGAGCACGCCGAGCCCCGTCGTCTGCGCAGGCACCGGCTGCAACGCGCCGGGCGGTTGGATCATCGTTCCATCGGGGAAAGCTCCGGTGCGGCACGCATCGAGCAGCACGATCGTGATCGGCACGGTCTTGGCGAGCCGCGCCAGCAGGTCGGACACCGGCAGCAGCGTCTGCCCCGCTCGTTGCGGCGTGCTGAGATCGGCATCGACCGGCACCAGATAATCCTCGCCGCCCGCCTCGATGCCGTGACCGGAATAGTAGACCAGCGCCACATCGGCATCCGCGGCGTCGTCGACGAAGCGGTCGATCCGGTCCTTGAGCTTGGCGCCATCGCCGTCGAGAACGCGGCTCACGTCGAAGCCGAGACTGTCGAGCAGCGTGTCGATCGCCCGGGCGTCGCGTTGCGGATTGTCGAGCTTGGGCAGGCTCGCATAGTCCGACTGGCCGATGACCAGCGCCACCCCCCGCAGTGGCTTGTCGGCCGCGGTCGCCGCATGCCCCGAAAGCAGCATCGCCAGCGCCGCGAACACGGCGCCGGCGACGATCCTGAGGCGACGACGACCGCCCATCGTCCGCTACGGGCTGAGCGCGGTCACCAGGCTCGCGCTGATGTGTCCGGCACCCGAATGCAGGACGCCGTCGCGGAGCTGGCTCAGGAACGTGCGAACGCTTTCGCCATCCTCGATGCCGTCGAACAGCGCCTTGTCCGAAGCCACCACCAGCAGGGTCTGCGCGTCCTTTCCTGCGCTCGCGCTGAGCGTCAGCGCACCCGGCCCGGCCACCGGCTTCACATCGCTCGCCGCTTTCACCGTGCCATCGGCATTGAAGGTCACGGCATAGACAAAGCCTGCCCCCGAAGGCGCCGTCAGCGTCAGGCTGTGGCCCCCGTCCGAAGCGGCCGCGATTTTTGCGCCCGGCGCGTCGGCGCCATTGAGCGCCGCACCCAGCGTCAGCTGCGTTTCGCAGAGCGGCCAGGGGATGACCTTGATGCCGCTGAGATCGGCGCCTGGATCGACCGCGGCCTTGACCTTGTCGAGCTCGGCATCGCTGCTGACGAAGCCGGTCGCGACCTCTTTGCCGTCGCTGCCGGTTGCGACGCCGACCTTGCCGCACCACAGGCCGCCGACATCGAAGTTGCCGCGTGTCGCGGCGGCCCCGGTGCTCGGCTGCGTCTGCAGCGTCGGCCCGAGGACGTTGGGCACGTCGGCGCGGAAATCGGTCGAAGCGAGCGTGATGTCCGGGTCGCCCGGCATGCGCATCACGAACGCCT
Organism: uncultured Devosia sp.; assembly: GCA_964428685.1. GTDB lineage: Bacteria > Pseudomonadota > Alphaproteobacteria > Rhizobiales > Devosiaceae > Devosia_A. The sequence continues at coordinate 4,775 of CAYRZM010000306.1, forward strand.
CGTCGACGCGGTTGGCGGCCGTCGCATAGGTCATGCGGCCAAAGCCGTTGTCACCCCACTCGTCGTTCCACGAGTTGATGAACTTGAAGGTCTGCTGCTGGTCGTCGTAGCCGACCAGCACAAACTCATGCCCCTCATAGGGCGCATTGGGATCGATCGGTCCCGACGTCCACACCCCGGCGCCGGCCGGGCCATGGAGAGCGGAAAAGCCGCTGTCGAGGTCGGCGCCCACGATCACCGGATTGCCCTTGGCGATCTCGGCCTTCACGTCGTCCCAGGTCTTCGGGCGCTCGTAGCCGGCGATCTTGAACTCGGTGCCCTGGTCGATTTCCGCCTTGCTCAGCGTCGGACAAGCAGAGGCATCATCGCGCCCATCGAACGGCACCGCCGCCAGCGACTTGACGCCATGCTTGAACAGCTCGAGGGCATCGACCGCGCTGGAACCCGCGCCGCACGGGCTCTTGTCCGTCCCAGGCTGGTGGACCGCATTGTAGACGAAGGCTTGGCTCGGAACGTTCTCGTCTTTGCTGATGTCCTTGCCTTCGAGCATTTGCCCGTAATAGGCGCGCACCTCGCTCGTCGAGAACGCCACGCACGCGCCCTGGCTCGCCTGGTCGAAGATGCGCGGGAAGTGGTCGGAGAGATCGACGGCAACCGGCACGAAGCCGCGATACTCGGGCACCGTCGGGATCTTCGCGAGCACGGCCGGCGGCGTCGGAATGAGGCCGGTCGAATAGTGTTTGGCCATCACCGCTGCGGCGATCGGTGCGCCGGCACCGATGACGGAATCGGCGGCGGCGGGAAGCGCGCCGAGGGCAATTGCGAGCGCCGCGCCCGCGAGGCTGGTCCGGAAATGGAGGTTCATCGACATCGCTCGGTCCTTACTTCCGGTTGTCCAGAATCCACTGGTAGGTCACTGGGCTGATCCGGGCCTCGCCCGTCGATCCGCCGTCATAGGCATAGATATTGAGCCCGCTCACGAACTTCGCCTTCTTGGCGTCCTCGATGTAGAACGGGCTGCCCCAAGGGCCGGCAAGGCACGAAGCCGGGAAGGCAAAGCTGCGATACATCGTCGACGCATCCACCGCGCATGTCGTGGTGAACAGCGCCGCCGCCCGCTTTCCCTGGGCGTAGGTGACCGCGTTCGGCGAAAAGCTCTTGTTGAGGTCGGTCTGGAGGCCGAGCCACCCGATCTTGTTGCCGATCGGCTCGGCAAGGGTGACCACCCCGACCTGATAGGGCAGCGAACCATCCGACGTGGCCGACGTCTGCCCCACGAAGAAGCCGTTCATCACGGTCGCATTGGCGACCGCGATGGCACCGAACGGCGACTGCCCGTCGCTCGCGCCGGGATAGAACACGATCTTGTCGGCCCAGTTGGGATTGCCGTCTCCGCTCCACAGGCACTGCGCAGCGGTCAGCACCGTTGCCGGTCCCACCAGCACGCCCGTGCAGTGGAACGTCTGGGTGCCGTAAGTCACGTCGACCTGGCCCACCGTCCGGAACGGGTAGCTCTTGGTGTCGGGGATCGGCGTGAGTGTCGGAGCCGCGGCGGCCGCAGTCCCCGCCGTCGCACCGGCCGTCGGCACGAACGTCGTTTCGTTACCCACTAGCGCCGCGAGGGCTGCCGAGGCCGGCGTCGTCGTGACCGTGCCGTCGGCCATGTGCGTCACCGAGGCAAGCGCATCCACCGTAGGCGGCGCTCCGTCCGGTATGGCCCGGCTGGAGACCTTGGGCGCCGGCAGCGGCGCGCTGTCGCCGATCGCCGCCGGCGTGGCATCGACGCTCGCCGCGCCTTCGCTGCCCGGCATCGACTGCGCCAGCACCAGGGCCGGTTGCAGCGCCAACGCCGCGGCCGGCAGAACCTTCAGGAGAAAGTGTCGCATCGCCCCACCAAAATCCCTTTTGCTTCAAAGTCATATTGCCGCGCCCGATCCGGCGCTGCAATCGTCAAAGTGCAATTCGATGACGACGGTAAATTGACAGAATCCGCGCCGCTTCGGGGTCGTTTTGCGCCGGAGTTCCTCCCGGCGGCCAGTTTCGATTTGAACGCTGTGCCTCAATCGGCTAGCCAGTTTGGCGCGGCCCGAAATGCCCGCGGGGGATTGAGCGTCACATGTCCGAGGCCCTGGGCCGCATTGCCGCGCTGCCGATCTGGTCCGGCACGGTCGCGCTCGAGCCGCTTGTCGGCGGCATCTCCAATCTGAGCTTCACCGCAGTCGATCGCACCGGCAAATATGTCGTCCGCGTCACCCGCGATTTCCCCTTCCACCACGTGTTCCGCGACCGCGAGGTGATGTCGGCGCGCGCCGCCTATGCCGGTGGATTTGCGCCGGAAGTTGTTCACGCCGAGCCGGGCCTCATGGTCTCGCGCTTCGTCGAGGGCAAAGTGCTGACGGCCGGCGACGTGCGCGCGAATGTGCCGCGCATCGCCCGCTTCCTGCGCGGCTTCCACCACAACATGCCCGCCTATGTGTCCGGCCCCGGCTTCATCTTCTGGGTCTTCCACGTCAATCGCGACTACATGCGACAGCTCCGCGAAGACGGCCGCAGCGGCGACTACGACCGCTGGCTCGCCATCAACGCCGAGCTCGAAGCCGCCCAGCTTCCTCTCCCCATCGCCTTCGGCCATCACGACCTGCTGCCCGCCAACATGATCGACGACGGCAAGCGGCTCTGGCTCATCGACTACGAATATGCCGGCTTCGGCACCGCCATGTTCGACCTCGCCAATCTGAGCTCCAACAACGGCCTGAGCGCGGATCAGTCGACGGCCTTGCTGGAATCCTATTTCGAGGCCGTGCCGTCGCGCGCCATGGCACGATCCCACGTCGCGATGGAAGCCGCTTCGCTCCTGCGCGAGGCTCTGTGGTCGCTGGTCAGCGTCGGCCGCCTCGATCGGCCGGGCGTCGACTACCAGGCCTATGCCGACGAGAACTTCGCCAAGCTCGACGCTGCCCTCGCCGCCTATCGCAGCAGGTTCGGCACGTGACGCTTCCTGATCGTGCCCAGGTCGTCGTCATCGGCGGCGGCATCATCGGCTGCTCGACCGCCTACCATCTGGCGAAGGAGCACAAGGCCGATGTCGTTCTGCTCGAACAGGGCAAGCTCACCTCGGGCTCCACCTGGCATGCCGCCGGCCTCGTCGGCCAGTTGCGCTCCTCCGCCTCGATCACCCAGGTGCTGAAGCGCTCGGTCGAGCTCTACAAGACCCTTGAAGCCGAGACGGGGCTCGCCACCGGCTGGAAGATGACCGGCTGCCTGCGCCTCGCCACCACCCCCGACCGCTGGACCGAGTTCAAGCGTCTCGCCACCACGGCCCGCAGCTTTGGCATGGAGATGGAGCTGATCTCCCCGGCGGAGGTGAAGAAGATGTGGCCGCTGATGACGGTCGATGACCTCATCGGCGCCTCGTGGCTCCCCACCGACGGCCAGGCATCGCCCTCCGACATCACCCAGTCGCTCGCGCGGGGCGCGCGGCTCCCTGGCGCGAGGATTTACGAAGGCGTGCGCGTCACCGGCTTCGAGATGGATGGCCGGCGCATCGTCCGGGTGCTGACCACCGATGGCCCGATCGCCTGCGAGACCGTCGTCAATTGCGGCGGCCAGTGGGCCCGCGAGATCGGCGCGATGGCCGGCATCAACGTGCCGCTGCAGCCGGTCAAGCACCAGTACATCGTCACGGAAAAGATCGAAGGCCTC